>NZ_JBXAOB010000004.1:0-419685 GCF_058802345.1 Pseudomonas sp. GW822-FHT02D10 | reverse complement strand
AGAACCTCTGCCCACATCGCTTTAGTCACCTTGACTGGAGTTTTGGGGGATTTTAAACGAAGACCTTGAAAGGGCTGGCCGTAAGGGCGAAACCCTAAGCCGCCGTTACCGCAGGAATGGATATGTACACCTGAAAGAGACTAGTCGGCTATCAGGCCGCTATCGCGAGCAGGCTCGCTCCCACAGGTTTGATTGAGGTACATCTGCAGGAGGTTGGTCGGCTGTCAGGCCGCCATCGCGAGCAAGCTCGGCTCCCACAGTTTTGATTGATGTACACCCGCACGAGATTGGTCGGCTATCGGGCCGCCTTTGCGAGCAAGCCCGCTCCTACAGTTGAGCGGTGCTACAGAGGTATCAGCGGCGATTCGCCCAACGCAGGCGTAGCCATTCGAGGTCTTCAGGCCGAGTAACCTTGAGATTATCCGCACGACCTTCGATCAAGCGTGGCGCCTGACCCGCCCACTCCATCGCAGAGGCCTCATCGGTAACGATCACATCAGCCACCAGACTGTCCGCCAACGCCCGATGCAAAGCACCAAGACGAAACATCTGCGGCGTATACGCTTGCCAGATCAAACTGCGATCAACCGTTTCAAGAACCCGACCGTGCTTGTCTGCGCGCTTGAGCGTGTCACGCGCCGGTACTGCGAGTAACCCGCCGACAGGATCGTCAGCCAATTCCGACAGCAACTTGTCGAGATCATCGCGAGTCAGGTTCGGTCGCGCGGCGTCGTGGACCAACACCCAGTCTTTATCGGCAGCGCCTTGCGCGTGCAAATGCAGCAACGCGTTAAGCACCGAACCCGAGCGCTCTTCGCCACCGTCCACCCGCTGAATACGCGGATCGGCAGCACAGGCCAGAGTCGGCCAATAAGGATCATCAATCGCAAGACTGACCACCAGGCCTTTCAAGGCTGGATGATCGAGGAAACAGCCGAGGCTGTGTTCGAGAATAGTGCGCCCGCCCAGTTGCAGATATTGCTTGGGACGGTCCGCGGCCATACGGGCACCGATGCCCGCGGCAGGAATCACGGCCCAGAAGGCCGGTAACGTGTGCATCATTGAGCCAACTGGTAAAGGGTTTCACCGTCCTTGACCATACCCAACTCATGGCGAGCCCGCTCTTCAACGGTCTCCATGCCTTTTTTCAACTCACTGACCTCGGCGTCCATGACCCGATTACGCTCCAGCAACGACTCGTTCTCAGCGTGCTGATCGGCAATCTGCTGAGTCAGCTCGGCCACTTGCGCCAGACTGCCATTACCCACCCATAGGCGGTATTGCAGGCCAGCCAGCAGCAAGAGCAAGACAAGAAACAACCAATAAGGACTGCGCATCGAATATCAGGTATCCAGTGAAAAAAGACAGCCATGCCAACTTTGAAGCGTCTGATAGCACGAAGCCTGGAAGAACCAGGCTCGTACTTATAAGGCATCAGATTAGTGGCAAAAATCCCGCTGCTGCGATTTTTTCGACACAATCCGGTGTCTTTTTACTGTCCCGACTTAGCCGCGGAACTCGCTGCGACCGTTGTACTTGGCTTTGCCGCCCAATTGCTCTTCGATGCGCAGCAGTTGGTTGTACTTGGAAACGCGGTCGGAACGGCATAGCGAACCGGTTTTGATCTGGCCAGCCGAAGTGCCCACGGCCAGGTCGGCAATGGTCGAATCTTCGGTTTCGCCAGAGCGGTGCGAAATCACGGCAGTGTAACCAGCGGCCTTGGCCATCTGGATCGCTTCCAGAGTTTCAGTCAGGGTGCCGATCTGGTTGAACTTGATCAGGATCGAGTTGGCGATCTTCTTGTCGATGCCTTCTTTCAGGATCTTGGTATTGGTCACGAACAGGTCGTCGCCCACCAGCTGGGTTTTTTCGCCGATCTTGTCGGTGAGGATTTTCCAGCCAGCCCAGTCGGATTCGTCCAGGCCATCTTCAATGGAGATGATCGGATAACGCTCGGTCAGACCTTTGAGGTAGTCGGCAAAACCTTCGGCAGTGAACACCTGGCCTTCGCCGGACAAGTTGTACTTGCCGTCTTCGTAGAATTCGCTGGCCGCGCAGTCCAGAGCCAGGGTCACGTCGGTGCCCAGTTTGTAGCCAGCATTGGCCACGGCTTCGGAGATCACTTTCAGTGCATCTTCGTTGGACGCCAGGTTCGGTGCGAAACCACCTTCGTCACCCACGGCAGTGCTCAGGCCACGAGCCTTCAGCACCGCTTTGAGGTGATGGAAAATCTCGGTGCCCATGCGCAGACCTTCCGAGAAAGTCTTGGCGCCAACCGGCTGAACCATGAATTCCTGGATGTCGACGTTGTTATCGGCGTGCTCGCCACCGTTGATGATGTTCATCATCGGAACCGGCATCGAGTACACACCCGGAGTACCGTTCAGGTTGGCGATGTGTGCGTACAGCGGCAGGTCCTGGTCGTGGGCAGCCGCTTTGGCAGCAGCCAGCGACACAGCGAGGATTGCGTTGGCACCCAGGCTGCCTTTGTTCTCGGTACCGTCCAGTTCGATCATGATGCGGTCGAGGGCTTTCTGGTCAACCGGGTCTTTACCCAACAGCGCGGTGCGAATCGGACCGTTGATGTTGGCCACGGCTTTCAATACACCTTTGCCCAGGTAACGGCTCTTGTCGCCATCACGCAGCTCGAGCGCTTCGCGCGAACCGGTGGAAGCACCGGACGGCGCGCAGGCGCTGCCGATGATGCCGTTATCGAGAAGCACGTCCGCTTCGACGGTGGGATTGCCACGGGAGTCGAGAACTTCACGACCTTTGATGTCGACGATTTTTGCCATTGTTGTAAACACTCCAAAGTTGACGAAAACGACGCAGCTGTAGGAAATCTTTTTACCGTCGGCAAGTGATAAGCAGCGGGCAGACTTGCGGACGATAAGGCTCAGGCACGCGGGCCTGAGCATTAAATCGTGCGGTACTTTACCGGAGAATTGAGGATTACGCGGTTTCTACCGTCGGAAAACTCTTCACCAGTTCGTCCAGAGCCTTGAGCTGAGCCAGGAATGGCTCCAGCTTGTCCAGACGCAAGGCGCAAGGGCCGTCGCATTTGGCGTTGTCCGGATCCGGATGAGCTTCCAGGAACAGGCCGGCCAGCGACTGGCTCATGCCCGCCTTGGCCAGGTCGGTGACCTGGGCGCGGCGTCCGCCGGCAGAGTCGGAGCGACCGCCGGGCATTTGCAGCGCGTGGGTCACGTCGAAGAATACCGGGTACTCGAACTGCTTCATGATGCCGAAGCCGAGCATGTCCACTACCAGGTTGTTGTAGCCGAAGCTCGAACCACGCTCGCAGAGGATCAACTGATCGTTACCGGCCTCTTCGCATTTACTCAGGATGTGTTTCATTTCCTGAGGGGCGAGGAACTGGGCTTTCTTGATGTTGATCACAGCGCCGGTCTTGGCCATCGCGACGACCAGATCGGTCTGGCGCGACAGGAAGGCCGGCAACTGGATGATGTCGCAGACTTCAGCGACCACCGCAGCCTGCTCAGGCTCGTGGACATCGGTGATGATCGGCACGCCAAAGGCTTGCTTGATGTCCTGGAAAATCCGCATGCCTTCCTCGAGGCCGGGGCCCCGATAGGAAGTTACCGACGAGCGGTTGGCCTTGTCGAAGCTGGCCTTGAACACGTAAGGGATACCGAGTTTCTCGGTGACCTTTACGTACTCTTCACAGACCTGCATCGCCATGTCACGGCTTTCCAGCACGTTCATGCCACCGAACAACACCATCGGTTTGTCGTTGGCGATTTCGATGTTGCCTACGCGGATGATCTTCTGAGCCATCAGGTTCAAGCCTTCTTCTGGTGTTGAGCCAAAGCTGCTTTGACGAAGCCAGTGAACAACGGGTGACCGTCACGCGGAGTCGAGGTGAACTCCGGGTGGAACTGGCAAGCGACGAACCATGGGTGGTTCGGTGCTTCAACCACTTCAACCAGCGCGCCGTCACCGGAACGACCGGAGATTTTCAGACCGGCTTCGATCAGTTGTGGCAGCAGCTTGTTGTTCACTTCGTAGCGATGACGATGACGCTCGACGATCACGTCCTTGGCGTAGCAATCGTGAACCAGGGAGCCGGCTTCAAGCAGGCAATCCTGAGCACCCAGACGCATGGTGCCGCCCAGATCGGACGATTCGGAACGGGTTTCAACGGCGCCGGTGGCATCTTCCCACTCGGTGATCAGACCCACGACCGGGTGACCGCTGGCGCGATCGAACTCGGTAGAGTTGGCGTCTGTCCAGCCCAGCACGTTACGAGCGAACTCGATCACGGCGACTTGCATGCCCAGGCAGATACCCAGGTATGGAACCTTGTTTTCGCGAGCGTATTGAACGGCGGTGATCTTGCCTTCCACGCCACGCAGACCGAAGCCGCCTGGAACCAGAATCGCATCAGCGCCTTCCAGCAGCGCGGTGCCCTGGTTTTCGATGTCTTCGGAGTCGATGTAACGCAGGTTGACCTTGGTACGGTTGCTGATGCCGGCATGACTCATCGCTTCGATCAGCGACTTGTAGGCGTCCAGCAGTTCCATGTACTTGCCGACCATGGCGATGGTGACTTCGTGTTCCGGGTTGAGCTTGGCATCGACCACGGCTTCCCACTCGGACAGATCGGCACCGCCGCATTGCAGGCCGAAACGCTCGACGACAAAATCATCCAGGCCCTGGGAGTGCAGAATGCCCGGGATCTTGTAGATGGTGTCAGCGTCTTCCAGCGCGATGACCGCACGCTCTTCAACGTTGGTGAACTGCGCGATCTTGCGACGCGAAGAAATGTCGATCGGGTGGTCGGAACGGCACACCAGCACGTCAGGCTGCAGGCCGATGGAACGCAGTTCCTTGACCGAGTGCTGAGTAGGCTTGGTTTTGGTTTCGCCGGCAGTGGCGATGTACGGCACCAGCGTCAGGTGCATCAGCATCGCGCGCTTGGCGCCGACTTCGAAACGCAATTGACGGATGGCTTCGAGGAACGGCTGGGACTCGATGTCACCCACGGTGCCACCGATCTCGACCATGGCCACGTCGGCATCGCCCGCGCCCTTGATGATGCGGCGCTTGATTTCGTCGGTGATGTGCGGAATCACCTGGATGGTTGCGCCCAGGTAGTCACCACGGCGCTCTTTGCGCAGGACGTGCTCGTAGACACGACCGGTGGTGAAGTTGTTGTTCTGGGTCATGGTCGTGCGGATGAACCGCTCGTAGTGGCCCAGGTCCAGGTCGGTCTCGGCGCCGTCATGAGTGACGAACACTTCGCCGTGCTGGAACGGGCTCATGGTGCCCGGGTCAACGTTGATGTACGGGTCCAGCTTGAGCATGGTGACCTTAAGTCCCCGCGCCTCCAGGATGGCCGCCAATGAAGCCGATGCAATGCCTTTCCCCAATGAAGAAACAACACCGCCCGTGACGAATATGTAGCGCGTCATGAAAAACCCTAGAAGTCTGCGTTAAAGCGGTCCGAGCCGCCGGGGAAAGCGAAGGAAGGCCGAAGCCCCCGATCACCTGCATTAATTACAGTGCATCTTTCAAAAAAACCGCCGCGTTGGGACAGACCGGAAGAAGAATCACCGGTACGTTGCTCGCTACACATTTTTTGGAATCGCCCAGCAAAGACTGCTTGGTAATCGGCAACTCCTGCAATTCAGTTGAATCCACAGAAGTTGTATCAAGAAGGGAGCGTAGTCTACCGGAAAGCCCCTTTCAGCTCAAACCTTGATCGTTGATCGCTGGCTGCCACTGCAAAAGGCAGTTTCCACCCGCGCTACCATCGAGCCCGCGCAGGTTTGCCACCGCGAGCAATTGCTCATTGCAGTAGAGCAGCGGCAATCTGCCACGGGCGAACAGCGGCACGCCACTTTCATTGAGCAAACGCTTGAGGTCCCGATGCCCCCGCCCGGGCAAATGCATGACTTCACCGCCCTGCCGGTAGCACACGCTCAATACGCCTTCAGGAATGACCCCACTGAAGGTGAGCTGGCCGTTATCGGGCAGCCGCAGTGCGACCGACGGATCCGGCCACAGCGGAGCCGGCTCAGGGAGGCTCAGCCAGTGGCCGGACAGCCACCAGATTCGCCCGTTCGCACGATGCAATTCACCGTCTGCCAGACGCCAGATCGGCCGCGCATCCATCGCCGCATCGCGCAAATCTTCCCAACCCGACCAATGGTCACTGTCGGGCAAGCGCGTCAACGGCGCCAACCAGTGGCTGAGGGCATTGCGCTGGCGGGCGACAGAAAATTTTTCAAGCGCGGCCATTTCCAGAGACGGCACGCCCAGCCAATCGAATTCGCTGACGGTTGCGGCGTGAGCCAGATCCATCTCGGCCAAGTCATCGAGCAAACCTTGCGCCTCACTCAAATGCGCGGCACTGCGGGCGATGGTGGCCACGGCCTGCGGCCAACGCTGAGTGAGCATTGGAAAAATCTGCTGGCGAAGGTAATTGCGAGAAAACTGTTGATCCGCGTTCGACGGATCTTCGATCCAGCTCAACTGATGCTCGACGGCATAGGCTTCGAGTTCGGCCCGCGACACCTCAAGCAACGGCCGCAGCAAAACACCACGCCCCAACGGACGCTGCGGCGGGATCGCCGACAACCCCCTCACCCCTGCCCCGCGCAACAGACGAAACAAAAGGGTTTCCGCCTGATCGTCGCGGTGCTGGGCTGTCAGTAGCAGCTCATTGGCTTGAGTGGCCTCGACAAAGGCGCCATACCGCGCTTCACGAGCCGCGCGCTCAAGGCTCGCACCAGACAGGACCTGAACCCGAATAACCTGCAATGGCACACCCAGCGCGTCACACACCGACTGACAATGTCCCGGCCACGCATCAGCCGCAGCCTGGAGACCGTGATGAATGTGAATAGCTTTGAGTTCGGGCAGGGAGTGGCTTTTGGCGAGTTGCGCAAGCAGGTGCAGCAGAACGGTGGAGTCGAGACCACCGGAGAAGGCGACACGCCAGGTCGGCGCGGTGCGCCAGGGAGCCAGATTCAGCAGGAGCCGGGCAGACAGATTCATCTTTGAAGGATTCATAGGCGCCTGTCGCCTCCACATAGAACCAATGTGGGAGCGAGCTTGCTCGCGATAGCGATATAACAGTCAATAAATTCATTGAATGTTACACAGCCTTCGCGAGCAAGCTCGCTCCCACAGTGGTTTTCCGTCGCTTGCCGAAGCAGCGTCAGATCAGAGACCGTAGCTCATCAGACGCTCGTAACGACGTGCCAGCAGCGCGTCGTTGTCGAACTTCTTCAGCATCGCCAGTTGCGAACTCAGCTCGGCGCGAATCGAGGCAGCAGCAGCGGCCGGATCACGGTGCGCGCCGCCCAATGGTTCGCTGATCACTTTATCAACGATACCCAGGCCTTTCAGGCGCTCGGCGGTGATGCCCATGGCTTCAGCGGCATCCGGGGCTTTCTCGGCGGTTTTCCACAGGATCGAGGCACAACCTTCCGGCGAGATCACCGCGTAGGTCGAGTACTGCAGCATGTTCAGCTGATCGCAAACGCCGATCGCCAGTGCACCACCGGAACCACCTTCACCGATCACGGTGGCGATGATTGGGGTTTTCAGACGGGCCATGACGCGCAGGTTCCAGGCAATCGCTTCGCTTTGGTTGCGCTCTTCAGCGTCGATGCCAGGGTATGCACCCGGGGTGTCGATGAAGGTCAGGATCGGCATTTTGAAACGCTCGGCCATTTCCATCAGACGGCAGGCTTTGCGGTAGCCCTCTGGGCGCGGCATGCCGAAGTTGCGGCGAACCTTCTCGCGCACTTCACGGCCTTTCTGGTGACCGATGATCATCACCGGCTGGTCATCCAGACGGGCTACACCGCCGACAATCGCAGCGTCGTCGGAGAAGTGACGGTCGCCGTGCAGTTCATCGAACTCGGTGAAGATGTGTTCGATGTAGTCCAGGGTGTATGGGCGACGCGGGTGACGCGCCAGACGCGCGATCTGCCAGCTGGTCAGCTTGCCGAAGATGTCTTCGGTGAGCGTGCTGCTCTTGTCTTGCAGGCGGGAGATTTCATCGCCGATATTCAGCGAATTGTCATTACCGACCAAGCGCAACTCTTCGATCTTGGCTTGCAGGTCGGCGATCGGCTGTTCGAAATCAAGAAAATTCGGGTTCATAGGCGTCCGTCTTGGGTCGACGTCCAAGAGAGCTTGGGCCGGCCGGTTGTCTATTCGCGCCCTACCTTAAGGGACAGGCGCGTTCAGGTCGAGATTAAAAATTCAGGTCAAGGTCAGGGCGTAGCTCTTAATGGTAAAGAATGGCACCTGACCGTCAACGGTATTGGAGGAAGACGTTGTCTCGCCCGAACTGGTCACGCAGGGCTTGAATCAAGGCATCCGCCGGATCGATTCGCCAGCCTTCGCCGAACTGCAACAGAGCCTTGGCGTCAGGACTGGTGTACTCCAGAGTAATCGGACACGCGCCGCGGTGACGCTTGAACAACTCGCCCAGCCAGCGCAACTGATCACCTTTCAAATCCTGTGTCTGGACCTTCAAGCGCAGGCTTTCAGCCAGGTTCGTGCGCGCATCTTCCATGCTCATCACCCGCTTGACCCGCAAGCGCAGGCCACCGGAGAAATCGTCATTGCTGACCTCGCCTTCGACCACCACCATCGCGTCAGTCTGCAACAGTGACTGCGCGGAATGGAACGCCTCGGCAAACAGCGATGCCTCGATCCGTCCCGAGCGGTCGTCGAGGGTGATGAAACCCATCTTGTCGCCCTTTTTGTTCTTCATCACCCGCAAGGCGATGATCATGCCCGCGACCGTCTGAGTATCACGCGCAGGTTTCAGATCGATGATGCGTTGACGGGCAAAGCGGCGGATTTCACCTTCGTATTCGTCAATCGGGTGACCGGTCAGGTACAGGCCCAGGGTATCTTTCTCCCCTTTCAGGCGTTCCTTGAGCGTCAGCTCCTTGGCTTTGCGGTGATTGGCGTAAACATCGGCGTCTTCTTCGACAAACAGGCCGCCAAACAAGTCGGCATGACCACTGTCGTGGGTCCGTGCAGTCTGCTCGGCCGCCTTGATCGCTTCTTCCATGGCCGTCAGCAAGACTGCTCGATTGCGGTCGATATTGGCCTGGTAGGCTTTCGGTTCATCGTGGAAATAAGGGCCGAGCCGGTCCAGAGCGCCACTGCGGATCAACCCGTCGAGGGTCCGTTTGTTGATGCGCTTGAGGTCGACCCGGGCGCAGAAATCGAACAGGTCCTTGAACGGCCCTTCCAGGCGCGCCTCGGTAATCGCTTCAACCGGCCCCTCACCCACCCCCTTGATCGCCCCCAGACCGTAAATGATCCGGCCTTCGTCGTTCACCGTGAACTTGAACTCCGAAGTGTTCACGTCCGGTGCGTCGAGGCGCAGCTTCATGGTCCGCACTTCTTCGATCAAGGTCACGACCTTGTCGGTGTTGTGCATATCCGCCGAGAGTACCGCCGCCATGAACGGCGCCGGGTAGTGGGCTTTCAGCCAGGCGGTCTGGTACGACACCAGGCCATAGGCGGCAGAGTGAGATTTGTTGAAGCCGTAACCGGCGAATTTTTCCACCAGGTCGAAAATGTTACCGGCCAGGTCGGCATCGATATTGTTGGTCGCGCAGCCTTCAATGAAACCGCCGCGCTGCTTGGCCATTTCTTCGGGCTTTTTCTTACCCATGGCCCGACGCAGCATGTCCGCACCACCGAGGGTGTAACCGGCCATGACCTGAGCGATCTGCATCACCTGTTCCTGATACAGGATGATGCCGTAGGTGGGTGCCAATACCGGCTTGAGGCCTTCGTACTGGTAGTCCGAGTGCGGGTACGCCAGTTCGGCGCGACCGTGCTTACGGTTGATGAAGTCATCCACCATGCCCGATTGCAGCGGGCCCGGACGGAACAGGGCCACGAGTGCGATCAAGTCTTCCAGGCAGTCGGGCTTGAGCTTTTTGATCAGCTCTTTCATACCGCGCGACTCGAGCTGGAACACCGCGGTGGTTTCAGCTTTTTGCAGCAACTGGTACGTCGGCTTGTCATCCAGCGGGATGAACGCGATGTCCAGCGGCGGCTGATCGACCTTGGCGCGGTCACGGTTGATGGTTTTCAGCGCCCAATCAATGATGGTCAGGGTTCGCAGACCCAGGAAGTCGAACTTCACCAGACCGGCAGCCTCGACGTCGTCCTTGTCGAACTGGGTTACCAGGCCGCCACCTTCTTCGTCGCAATAGATCGGCGAAAAGTCGGTCAGCTTGGTCGGCGCGATCACTACACCACCGGCGTGCTTGCCGACGTTACGCACAACGCCCTCAAGCTTGCGGGCCATTTCCCAGATTTCTGCGGCCTCTTCATCGACCTTGATGAAGTCACGGAGGATTTCTTCCTGCTCGTAGGCTTTTTCCAGGGTCATGCCGACTTCAAAGGGGATCATCTTCGACAGACGATCCGCCAGTCCGTAGGACTTGCCCTGCACCCGCGCCACGTCACGGACCACCGCCTTGGCGGCCATGGAACCGAAAGTGATGATCTGGCTTACCGCGTTGCGACCGTATTTTTCGGCCACGTAGTCGATCACCCGGTCGCGACCGTCCATGCAGAAGTCGACGTCGAAGTCGGGCATGGAAACCCGTTCCGGGTTAAGGAAACGTTCGAACAGCAGGTCATATTCCAACGGGTCGAGGTCGGTGATCTTCTGCACATAGGCCACCAGCGATCCGGCACCCGACCCACGGCCTGGACCTACCGGTACGCCGTTATTCTTGGCCCACTGGATAAAGTCCATAACGATCAGGAAGTAACCGGGGAACCCCATCTGGATGATGATATCCAGCTCGAAATTCAACCGGTCAACGTAGACCTGACGCTTGGCTTCGTAATCTTCGGTCGTGTCCTTGGGCAGCAGAACGCTCAAACGATCTTCCAGACCATCGAAGGAGACTTTGCGGAAATACTCGTCGATGGTCATGCCATCGGGAATCGGGAAGTTCGGCAGGAAGTGCTTGCCGAGCTTCACATCGATATTGCAGCGTTTGGCAATCTCGACGGTGTTTTCCAGCGCTTCCGGCAAGTCGCTGAACAACTCGGCCATTTCATCGGCGCTTTTGAGGTACTGCTGATCGCTGTAGTTTTTCGAACGGCGCGGATCGTCGAGCGCCCGGCCCTCACCGATGCAAACGCGGGTTTCGTGGGCTTCGAAGTCTTCACGCTTGATGAAGCGCACATCGTTGGTCGCCACCAGCGGCGCGCCGATCTTGTCAGCCAGGGCCACGGCAGCGTGCAACTGCTCTTCATCGTTTGGACGATTGGTGCGCTGGATTTCCAGATAGAAGCGATCCGGGAACACCGCCATCCATTCACGGGCCAGTGTTTCGGCTTCATCCGGATTGCCACTGAGCAAGGCAATACCAATCTCGCCCTCTTTCGCCGCCGAGAGCATGATCAAGCCTTCGCTGGCCTCGGCCACCCATTCGCGCTCAATGATGATCTGGCCATTGCGCTGGCCGTCGATGAAGCCGCGTGAAATCAACTCAGTGAGATTCCGGTAGCCGACGGCGTTCATCACCAGAAAGCTGATCCGGCTCAGCGGGTTATCAGGATCCTTGTTCGACAGCCACAGGTCGGCACCACAGATCGGCTTGATCCCGGCGCCCATGGCGTTTTTGTAGAACTTGACCAGGGAACACATGTTGTTCTGGTCGGTGACCGCCACGGCCGGCATGTTCATGCCGACCAGGGTCTTGACCAGCGGTTTGATCCGCACCAGACCGTCGACCAGGGAATATTCAGTGTGCAGGCGTAGGTGAACGAATGAAGCCGGCATAGTGATCCTGTGGAAAGCTTTTAAACGACAAGGCCCGGATTGTACCGGGCCCTGAACAAAACATCAGCCTGTCGACTAAACCTCAGTCAGGCCTTCACGCGCCTCATAAGCAAGGCGCACCGGAGCGAACGAGCGCCGGTGAATCGGCGTCGGCCCCAGTCGGGCCAAGGCCTCCAGATGAACGGGGGTCGGGTAGCCTTTGTGGCCGCCGATGCCGTAACCCGGGTAAATCAATTCGAACGCCGCCATTTCACGATCACGGCTGACTTTCGCCAGAATCGATGCGGCTGCAATGGCGGGGACCTTGCTATCGCCTTTGACCACCGCTTCAGCCGGCATGGCCAGTTTCGGGCAACGATTGCCGTCGATCATCGCCAGTTTCGGCGTGATATGCAGGCCTTCAACGGCGCGCTGCATGGCCAGCATGGTGGCATGCAGAATATTCAGCTCATCGATTTCTTCGACTTCGGCACGGGCGATGCACCAGCTCAGGGCTTTCTCGCAAATTTCGTCATAGAGCTTTTCGCGGCGGGCCTCGGTGAGTTTCTTCGAGTCATTGAGTCCGAGGATCGGCCGGTTCGGATCGAGAATCACCGCCGCCGTCACTACCGCGCCGCAGAGCGGGCCGCGGCCGACTTCATCGACACCGGCCACCAGGTCTTCGGCGTCTGCAACGAGGGTAAAATCCAGACCCATTTGCATCTTTACGTTACTCATTGAGGTGTGCCGATCAGATTGAGGACGGCTGCGGCGGCCTGGTTCGAGGCATCGCGACGCAAGGTCCGGTGAATCTGGTCAAACCCGGCGGTTTGCTCTTCACCGCCATCGATCAACGGCGACAGCGTCAGCGCCAAGGCCTCGGGGGTTGCATCGTCTTGCAGCAACTCGGGCACCAGCAGACGCTGAGCCAGCAAATTCGGCAAAGAGATGTAAGGGCTTTTCACCATGCGCTTGAGGATCCAGAACGTCAGCGGCGCCAGACGGTAGGCTACGACCATCGGCCGCTTGTACAACAGCGCTTCCAGCGTCGCGGTCCCTGAAGCAATCAGCACCGCGTCGCACGCGGCCAGCGCCTGATGGGAGCGGCCATCGAGCAAGGTCACCGGCAAATCGCGGCTGGCCAACAGCTCTTCGAGCTGTACACGGCGCTCGGGGCTGGCACACGGCATGACGAACCGCACACCGGGACGCATGGCCCGCAAGCGCTCGGCGGTATCGAGGAACAAGGCGCCCAGGCGCCCGACCTCACCACCGCGGCTGCCCGGCATCAGGGCAACCAACGGGCCTTCAGGCAGTCCCAGTTCGGCGCGCGCAGCCGAGCGATCAGCCTCAAGGGGAATCGCATCGGCCAGGGAGTGACCGACAAACCGTACCGGCACGCCCTTCTCTTCGTAGAATTTGGCTTCGAACGGGAACAGCGTGAGCATCAGATCGCAGCCTTCGCGAATCTTCAGCACGCGCTTTTGACGCCACGCCCAGACCGACGGACTGACGTAATGCACGGTCTTGATCCCGGCCTGACGCAGTTTGAGTTCGATGTTAAGGGTGAAATCCGGGGCGTCGATGCCGATGAAAACATCCGGTTTTTCGGCTATCAGGGTCGCGATCAGTTTTTTGCGACGGGCCAGCAGCTCGCGCAATCGACCGAGCACCTCGACCAGCCCCATGACCGCCAGACGTTCCATCGGGAAGTAAGAGGTCAGGCCTTCAGCCTGCATCAGCGGACCGCCGACACCGATGAACTCAACCGCAGGATGCTGTGCCTTGAGTGCGCGCATCAGGCCCGCGCCCAGAATATCGCCGGAGGCTTCGCCCGCCACCAGTGCAATACGCAGATTGGCCATGATTAACGGGTGATGCCGCGAGTCGAAGACTGAATGGAGTCACGGAATACCGCGACTTCCGGGAACTGTTCCGACGGTTCGGTCAACTCGGCAAGCGCTTGTTCGACCGTCAACCCCTGGCGATAAACCACTTTGTAGGCACGGCGTAATGCGTGGATAGCCTCTTCGCTGAAACCACGGCGACGCATGCCTTCGAAGTTCATGCTGCGGGCTTCGGCCGGGTTACCGAACACCGTGACATAGGCCGGAACGTCCTTGCCAATGGCCGTGCCCATGCCGGAAAAGCTGTGGGCGCCAATATGGCAATACTGATGAACCAGGGTAAAACCGGACAGAATCGCCCAGTCTTCGACGTGCACGTGACCGGCCAACGCAGTGTTGTTGACCAGGATGCAGTGATTGCCGATAACGCTGTCATGGCCAATGTGGGCATAGGCCATGATCAGGTTGTGGTCACCCAGGGTCGTTTCGGAACGATCCTGCACGGTGCCACGGTGAATCGTCACGCCTTCACGGATGACATTGTGGTCACCGATCACCAGACGGGTTTCTTCACCCTTGTACTTCAAATCGGGCGTGTCCTCACCTACCGAAGAAAACTGGTAAATGCGGTTGTGCTTACCGATGCGTGTCGGCCCCTTGAGAATCACATGCGGGCCGATCACTGTTCCCTCGCCGATTTCCACACCTGCGCCGACGATCGACCAAGGGCCGACCTCGACGTCGTCGGCCAGAATGGCCGTCGGATCGATGATTGCGCGAGGGTCAATCAAACTCATAGTTTGCGTTCCGCACAGATGATTTCAGCAGAGCAGACTGGCTTGCCATCGACCGAAGCCTGGCATTCGAACTTCCAGATCTGACGCTTGCAGCTGATGAACTTGGCCTCAAGTATCAACTGATCACCCGGCAGAACCGGCTGGCGGAAACGCAGCTTGTCGGAGCCGACGAAGTAGTAAAGCGTGCCATCGGCGGGCTTCACGTCGAGCATTTTGAAACCAAGGATCCCGGCAGCCTGGGCCATCGCTTCAATGATCAGCACACCCGGCATGATTGGATGCGCCGGGAAGTGACCGTTGAAGAACGGCTCGTTGATGCTGACATTCTTGTAGGCGCGAATGCGCTTGCCCTCAACATCCAGCTCCACTACCCGGTCCACCAGCAGGAACGGGTAACGGTGAGGCAGGTATTCGCGAATCTCGTTGATGTCCATCATTTCGTGGGGAAGCCTATGTAAAGATTGGGAGCGTGCGACTGACGCACACTCCTCTAGCAAATCAAGGAGGCAGTCTAACGGCTGTGCACACTTGATATGGAAATGGTATCAGCCATCTGATGAAGCATTGCTGTCAGGGGTCACGCCCCCAACACGCTTTTCCAGCTGTCGCAGACGTCGCGCGATGTCATCGAGCTGACGGATACGTGCCGCGCTTTTGCGCCACTCGGCAGCCGGTTGCATGGCTGTCCCGGACGAATAGGAACCCGACTCGGTAATCGAGTGAGTCACCATGGTCATTCCGGTCAGGAATACGTTGTCGCAAATATCAATGTGCCCGACCAGCCCTACACCGCCCGCCAGCATGCAGTGCTTGCCGATTTTGGTGCTGCCGGAAATCCCCACGCACGCAGCCATTGCGGTGTGATCACCGACTTGCACGTTGTGGGCGATCTGAATCTGGTTATCGAGCTTCACGCCATTGCCGATGATGGTGTCGGCCAACGCACCGCGGTCGATGGCGGTATTCACGCCAATCTCCACATCGTCACCGATCAATACCCCACCCACCTGGGCGATTTTCTGCCAGATGCCTTTTTCGTTGGCAAAACCGAAGCCTTCACCACCGAGCACCGCGCCGGACTGAATGACCACGCGCTTGCCAATACGTACGTCGTGGTACAGCGTCACACGCGGGGCCAACCAGCCGCCCTCACCGATCTCGCTGCGCGCACCGATGAAGCAGTGCGCCCCGACCGTCACGCCTGCGGCGATTCGCGCAGCGCTTTCGATCACGGCAAACGCACCGATACTCGCTGCCGGATCAACCACTGCATCCGTCGCCACAACCGCCGTCGGATGAATACCGGCAGCAGCCTTGGGTTTTGGATCAAACAAATGGGAAACCCGCGCATACGCCAAGTACGGATCAGGCACAACCAGCGCATCACCGGCAAAACCTTCTGCGTCAGCGGCCTTCAGCAGCACGGCTGCGGCCTGGCTGTCGGCCAGATATTTACGGTATTGGGGATTTGCCAGAAAGCTCAACTGAGCTGGGCCAGCCTCCTGCAAGGTGGCTAGCCCAGTGATATCTTTCTCCGGGTCGCCACGCAGGGCGGCGCCGAGGAACTCGGCCAATTGGCCGAGCTTTATAGTCGCTGTCATGGATTACTTCAGCTGATTCATGCGCTCGATAACCTGGCGAGTGATGTCGTACTGAGGCTTGACATCAATCACTGCGCCACGCTCGAAGACCAGGTCAAAAGCACCTTTCTTGATGACTTCTTCCACAGCGCTGTCCAGTTTCGGCTTGAGCTGCTTCAGCATTTCACGGTCAGCAACGGCTTTGGCTTCGTTCAACTCTTTGGACTGGAACTGGAAGTCACGAGCCTTTTGCTTGAATTCGAGCTCAAGACGCTCACGCTCACCCTGGGCCATTTTGTCGCCACCGCTCACCAGACGATCCTGGATGCCTTTGGCACTGCTTTCCAGGGTTTTGAGCTTGGTCAGCTGCGGGCCGAACTTCTTCTCGGCATCCACGGCGTATTTCTTAGCCGCGTCAGACTCCAGCAGAGCCATTTGATAGTTCAGTACCGCGATTTTCATTTCGGCAAATGCCGGGGTTGCTACCAGGACAGTTGCCAGGAGAACCAATTGAGTCAACTTACGCACGATGCACTCCTACAAAATCCATTGTCGTTATCCTGGATCAGACTATTAGAAAGTCTGACCGAGGGAAAATTGGAACACCTGGGTCTCTGCATTGCTGTCCGGTTTCTTGACCGGCATTGCCAAGGCAAAGCTCAACGGACCAAGGGCGGTAACCCATGTCACACCAACACCCACCGAACTGGCCATATTACTCAGGCTGACGTCGTTGCACTGTGTCTGGGAAAGAGTGCCATTGGTATTCTTGACCTGCTCGCACTTGGAATCGAACACGTTACCGACGTCCCAGAACACAGAAGTACGCAGGGATCGCTGGTCCTTGACGAAAGGCAATGGGAAGAGGACTTCTACGCCACCTTGAATCAGGACGTTACCACCAAATGGCAGCGCACTAGTATCCGAGTCAGCGAGAGTGCCCTGGTTCCCGGTCACCCCAACGCCGCGACTCGGAGTACTACGCGGGCCAAGCGTACTGTCCTTGAAGCCACGAACCGAGTTGAAACCACCTGCATAATAGTTCTCGTAGAACGGCAGCCCGTTGGTAGAACCATAACCATCGCCGTAACCCAGCTCGGTGTGCAGACGCATGGTGTAGTTTTCGCTCAATGGCTGGAACAGCTGACCACGGTAATCGAGCTTGAAGAAAGACAAGTCGCTACCTGGAGTAGTCGCTTCCAGTGTCAAACTCTGAGAATGGCCACGCGTTGCCAGCACACCTTTGTTCAGTGTCGACTCGGACCAACCGGCCGAAGCCTTGAAGTTCAGGTACTGGTCGCCTTGCGTGTTAACGAAGTTGAAAATCTCGTCAACGGTGTACTGACCGGTCTTGATCTTGTCTTGCTGCGCAGTCAGACCGAAGGTCAGACGCGAAGTCTCGCTGATCGGATAACCGACGCTGACGCCTGCACCCAGGCTGTCTACCGCATAGCTGGATACGCTGACGTCGAGGTTTTTGTAGTCAGTGGTGCGATAGAAAACGTTGTAACCCAGGCTCACACCATCGGCAGTCCAGTACGGGTCGACATAACCGAAGTTGTAACGGCTCTGGTATTGGCTACGGGTCAAGCCGATGCTGACCTTGTTACCAGTACCCAGGAAGTTGTTCTGGGTAATCGAACCACCCAGGATCAAACCAGCGCTCTGAGCAAAACCAACGCTGGCGGTAATCGATCCGGAAGCTTGTTCTTCAACGGCGTAGTTCACATCAACCTGGTCATCGACACCCGGTACAGCCGGAGTCTCGACGTTGACTTCCTTGAAGAAGCCCAGACGTTCCAGACGGGTCTTGGACTGGTCGATCAGGTAGGTCGAAGCCCAGCCACCTTCCATCTGACGCATTTCACGACGCAGCACTTCGTCTTCCGACTTGGTGTTGCCGCGGAAGTTGATACGGTTTACGTAAGCGCGCTTGCCCGGATCGACCACAAAGGTGATATCGACCGTGTGATCGTCGTCATGCGGAGTAGGTACACCGTTGACGTTGGCGAAGGTGTAACCCTCGTTACCCAGACGACGGGTAATCAATTCAGAGGTGGTGGTCATCAGCTTGCGCGAGAACACCTGACCTTTTTGCACCAGCAGCAGCGCCTTGACCTGGTCTTCAGGGACTTTCAGGTCACCGCTGAGCTTTACGTCACGAACGTTGTACTTCTGACCTTCGTTGACGTTAACGGTGATATAGACGTGTTTTTTGTCCGGTGTAATCGAAACCTGGGTCGAAGCGATATCCATGTTGATATAGCCACGGTCCAGATAATAGGAACGCAGACGCTCCAGGTCACCGGAGAGCTTTTCACGAGCGTACTTGTCATCGTTCTTGAAGAACGACAGCCAGTTGGTGGTCTTGAGTTCGAACAGGTCGATCAGGTCTTCATCGGGGAAAACCGTGTTACCCACCACGTTGATGTGCTGGATCGCGGCGACAGTGCCTTCATTGATATTGACCTTCAAGCCAACGCGGTTACGCGGCTGAGGAACAACCTCGGTATCGACGGTCGCCGAGTAGCGGCCTTGAGCGACGTACTGACGCTGCAGCTCGTTACGTACGCCTTCAAGCGTCGCACGCTGGAAGATCTCGCCTTCGGCCAGACCGGATTGCTTGAGGCCTTTCATCAGGTCTTCAGTGGAGATCGCCTTGTTACCTTCGATCTCGATGCTGGCGACTGACGGGCGTTCGACTACCGTGATGACCAGGACGTTGCCATCGCGGCCCAGCTGGATATCTTGAAAGAAACCGGTTTTGAACAGCGCACGAGTGGATTCCACCAGGCGACGATCATCCGCCTGTTCACCGACGTTCAACGGCAAGGCACCAAAGACGCTCCCCGCGGATACCCGCTGGAGGCCATTGATGCGAATATCGGAGATAGTGAAGGACTCGGCGTGAACTTCGGCGATCATCAATACGGTGAGAACCGCAGTTAGCAGCAGACGTTTCATGAAGTCCTTTCTTATTCCAACTGGCAATAAACAAACTGCCGCAAAATGCGGCAGATTCGCAATTCAGCGAAGCGTTACAGACGACCCAGATCGTTGACCAGAGCAAGCAACATCACCCCGACCACCAAACTGATACCGATCTGTATCCCCCAACCTTGCACCCGATCCGACAAGGGACGACCACGCGCCCACTCGATCAGATAAAACAACAAATGCCCCCCATCCAGTACAGGAATGGGCAACAAATTCAGAACTCCCAGGCTAATACTCAGATAAGCCAGGAAATTCAGGAAATCAGCGACACCCGACTGGGCAGAAGCGCCCGCCACTTTAGCAATGGTTATCGGTCCACTCAAGTTTTTTACCGAGAGCTCGCCGAACAACATTTTCTTTAGTGAATCAAGGGTCAACACACTCATGGTCCAGGTGCGTCGAGCCCCCTCGCCAATTGCAGCCACAGGACCGAAGCTGACCTCACGAATCATCGCTGGTGGCCAATCGACAGCCTTCACCCCGGCCCCCAGATAACCACTTGCTACTTTCTCTTTGCCACGGGTTGCCAAGGTGACGGGGACGTCGATTTGAGCACCGTCGCGCCCGATGTGCAGCACAATTTTGGTATCAGGACGTACACGGACCCAATCAACCACTTGCTGCCAATCGTTCAGCGCCTGGCCATCAAGCGCCAGCAGACGATCGCCGGTCTTCAGGCCAGCAGCCTGCGCCGGCCCTTTGGGGTCGAGTTCAGCCAACACCGGCGGCAATACCGGACGCCAAGGACGAATACCCAGCGAGCGAATCGGATCCGGCTCATCGGCGCCCTTGAGCCAATGATCCAGGATCAGCTCACGAGGCGAATCCGCGGTAGAGCCCTGTTCGCGCACCAGCAACTGCAAGGAACCGCTTTCACCAAGACGCCGGACCAGTTGCAGATTCACTGCCGCCCAGCCCGAAGTCGGCTCACCGTCGATGGCGACGATTTCCTGCCCAGGACTCAAACCGGCCCTGGCGGCAAGGCTACCGATTTCAACGCCACCAATAACAGGGCGTACCTGCTCGGTGCCCAGCATCGCCAGCACCCAGAAGAACACCATCGCCAACAGAAAGTTGGCAATAGGCCCGGCAGCAACGATTGCAATGCGCTGACGAACGGATTTGCGGTTAAAGGCCTGATCAAGCTGATCGGCCGGCACTTCACCTTCACGCTCATCGAGCATCTTCACGTAACCACCCAAAGGGATGGCGGCGATCACGAACTCGGTACCGCGCCGATCATGCCAGCGCAGCAACGGCAAGCCGAAGCCCACGGAGAAACGCAGAACCTTGACGCCACAGCGACGCGCGACCCAGAAATGGCCAAATTCATGGAAGGTGACCAGCACGCCCAAAGCCACCAGGGTGCCGACAATCATATAGAGCGCGCTCATCTACTTTCTCCGCAATCCTATTCAGTGCTGCAGCGGGCAAACCCGCCGCAACACCTATCGCCCGTGACGACTCAACCAACGCTCGGCCAGGACACGCGCTTTCGCGTCCGCAGTGAAAACCGCATCGAGATCATCGACCGAAACCACAGGTTCGAGGTTTAACACCTCTTCGATGATACTCGCGATCTCCAGGTAACGGACACGTCCATTGAGAAAGGCCGCAACAGCCACCTCATTCGCAGCGTTCAACATGGCCGGAGCACTGTTCCCGGCCTCGGCCGCCTGACGCGCCAGACGCAAGCATGGAAAACGCGCTTCGTCGGGCGCCTGGAAGTCCAGACGCGCGATCGCAAACAGATCAAGCGGCGCAACCCCGGAGTCAATGCGCTCAGGCCATGCCAGCGCATTGGCGATCGGTGTCCGCATATCCGGATTGCCCAGCTGCGCCAATACCGAGCCATCAACGTAGTCGACCAGCGAATGAATCACGCTTTGCGGATGAATCACCACTTCGACCTGCGACGGCTTGGCATCAAACAGCCAACAGGCCTCGATCAGCTCCAACCCCTTGTTCATCATGCTGGCCGAATCGACCGAAATCTTGCGCCCCATCGACCAGTTGGGATGGGCGCACGCCTGCTCTGGCGTAACATGTGCCAACTCAACCATGGACGTCTGCCGGAACGGACCGCCAGAGGCTGTCAGTAAAATCCGTCGAACGCCTACAGCGCCGAGCCCGCGGGAAAAATCTGCGGGCATGCACTGAAAGATTGCGTTGTGCTCGCTGTCGATGGGCAGCAGCACTGACCCGCTCTTGTGCACCGCCTGCATGAACAGAGCGCCGGACATCACCAGCGCTTCTTTGTTGGCCAGCAAAATCTTCTTGCCTGCCTCGACTGCCGCCAGTGTCGGACGCAAACCCGCCGCACCGACAATCGCCGCCATCACCGCATCGACTTCAGCGTCGGAGGCGACCTGACACAAGCCCTCCTCCCCCACCAACACGCGCGTCGAAAGGCCAGCTGCCCGCAGATCGTCTTGCAGACGCCGGGCAGCCACGGGCTCTGGCACCACCGCAAAACGCGGCACATGGCGAACGCACAAGGCCAGCAACTCACTCAGACGAGAGAAGCCACTCAGGGCAAAGACTTGATAGCGCTCAGGATGACGAGCGATGACATCAAGGGTGCTCAGACCAATAGAGCCGGTCGCCCCCAGGACAGTGATCTGTTGTGGGCGGCTCACGATGCAGCCATCCACAGCAATACCGCAAACACCGGAATCGCCGCAGTGAGACTGTCGATACGATCCAGAATGCCGCCATGGCCCGGCAGCAGATTACTGCTGTCCTTGATGCCCGACTGACGCTTGAACATACTTTCGGTCAAATCGCCGACCACCGAGATAAACACGATAATCGCCGCGCCGATCAGCCCTTTCAGCATCTCGCCGGTCGTCCAGTCACGCACCAGACCAACGATGGCGGTGATCACCAGACTCAGCAGCAAACCACCGTACACGCCTTCCCAGCTCTTGCCGGGACTGACCTGCGGAGCAAGCTTGCGCTTGCCGAATGCCCGACCGGAAAAGTAGGCGCCAATGTCTGCTCCCCAGACCAACACCATCACTGCCATGATCAGCCAGTTACCCAGCGGCTCTTGCTTGATCAGGATCAAGCCTTGCCAGGCCGGTAACAGAATCAGCAGGCCGATCATCAACTTGCAGGCCGCACTGGCCCAATGCTCACTGGTCCTGGGATAGGTCAGCACCAGGTAAGTCGCCGCCGCCCACCAGAGCACGGCCGCCCCCAGTACCCAAGGCGAAAGCCCTGGCAGCACGTGCATGACAAACAACATCGCCGCGACCACGGCCGCATAAGCGACGCGAATCGGTTGCGCAGTGAAACCCGCCAAACGCGCCCACTCCCAGGCACCGAGGGTCACGACCGATCCGATAAACAGCGCAAAACCGGAACCCTCGAGCAGAAAAAATCCGCACAGGGCGATCGGTAGCAGGATCAGCGCAGTGATGACTCGTTGTTTAAGCATTAAACCCGGGCTCCAGCCTCGACCTGCTCACTCGTTTTACCGAAGCGACGCTGGCGAGAAGCGAAATCGGCCAATGCATTACGCATGGCTTCGTGTTTGAAGTCCGGCCAGAACAGGTCGGAGAAATACAGCTCGGAGTACGCCAATTGCCACAACAGGAAGTTGCTGATGCGATGTTCGCCGCCGGTACGAATGCACAAGTCCGGCAATGGCAGATCACCGGTAGCCAGACAGGTCTGCAGCAACTCTGGAGTGATGTCATCCGGACGCAAATGCCCGGCCTGAACCTCTCGTGCCAGACGTTGCGCCGCCTGGGCGATATCCCATTGACCACCATAGTTGGCCGCGATCTGCAGAACAAAACGATTGGTGCCGACGGTCATTGCCTCCGCCTCACGCATGGCTGCCTGAAGCTCAGGATGAAAGCGCGAACGGTCGCCGATAATACGCAACGTGATGTTGTTGTCGTTGAGGCGCTTGGCCTCGCGACGCAACGCCTTGAAAAACAAATCCATCAAGGCGCTGACTTCATCGGCCGGACGCTGCCAGTTTTCACTGGAGAAGGCGAACAGGGTCAGTACCTCAACCCCGGCCTCCGCGCACACCTCAATGACCGCGCGCACAGCATCGACGCCAGCCTTGTGCCCGGCAACACCGGGCAAGAAACGTTTTTTTGCCCAGCGATTATTGCCGTCCATGATGATCGCGACATGGCGCGGCACCGAGGACAGCACTGGCTGTTTGGTCTTTTCCATGAAAGCGAGACCCTTATACGGCCATCAGGTCTTTTTCTTTTTGCGCCAAGTCCGCGTCGATTTTAGCCACGTACTTTTTGGTCAAATCGTCAATCTCGCCAGTGGCGCGACGCTCTTCGTCCTCGCTGATTTCCTTTTCCTTGACCAAATCCTTGAGCTGGCTGTTTGCATCGCGACGGATGTTGCGTACCGCAACACGAGCGTCCTCAGCGACGTCACGAGCCTGCTTGGTGAAACCCTTGCGGGTCTCTTCCGTCAGGGCAGGCATGGAAATCAGCAGCAACTCGCCGAGGTTGGTCGGGTTCAGGTTCAGACCGGCGCTACCGATGGCCTTGTCGACGGCACCCAGCATGTTGCGCTCAAAGGCAACAACTTGCAGGGTACGGGCGTCTTTAACGGTGATATTGGCTACCTGCTTGATCGGGGTGTCAGCACCGTAGTACGGCACCATCACGCCTTCCAGAATGCTTGGGTGCGCCTGGCCGGTACGGATACGACCGAAGTTGTGCGCCAGCGATTCCACGGATTTCTGCATGCGCTCTTGAGCGTCTTTCTTGATTTCGTTGATCATTGTTGGCCTTCCTCGATCAGGGTTCCTTCAGCGCCGCCATGCACAATGTTCAGCAGGGCGCCGGGCTTGTTCATGTTAAATACGCGCAGCGGCATTTTGTGGTCGCGGCATAGGCAAATAGCCGTCAGATCCATCACGCCCAGCTTGCGATCCAGCACTTCATCGTAGGTCAGATGATCGAACTTCTCGGCATGCGGGTCTTTGAATGGGTCAGCGGTGTACACACCATCAACCTTGGTCGCTTTCAACACGACGTCAGCATCGATCTCGATCGCTCGCAGGCAAGCTGCCGAGTCTGTGGTGAAGAACGGGTTGCCGGTACCGGCAGCGAAAATGACCACTTCCTTGGCGTTCAGGTGACGCATGGCTTTGCGGCGATCGTAATGATCGGTCACGCCCACCATGGAAATAGCCGACATCACGATGGCCGGGATATTCGCACGTTCCAGCGCGTCGCGCATGGCCAGGGCGTTCATCACAGTGGCCAGCATGCCCATGTGGTCGCCAGTCACCCGATCCATGCCGGCCGCACTCAGTGCCGCGCCGCGGAACAGGTTGCCACCACCGATCACCAGACCGACCTGAACACCGATACCGACCAGCTGGCCGACTTCCAGCGCCATGCGATCCAGAACCTTGGGGTCGATCCCGAACTCTTCGGAGCCCATCAGGGCCTCGCCGCTAAGCTTGAGTAGAATGCGTTTATAGCGAGCCTGATAACCACTGCCCTGCTGAGCCATTGCGAATCTCTCCTGCGGCGTATTTTAAAAAATTCTTTGCGGGCTGTTTGCAGCCTGCGTTCACTCTAACGTGACGCTATCACAGCGCCATCGGAACACGGCTTTGTAAGCCAGTTCCGACGGAAAACCAAATAAATTGGCTTCCCCATCTGAAAAGAGGCTGCGCGCATTAGCGGGCAGCCTCTTCAGGGCGACAGTTGAAAAACTGTCTTACGACTTGGCAGCAGCCAGCTGGGCAGCAACTTCTTCAGCGAAGTTGTCTACTGGCTTCTCGATGCCTTCGCCTACTTTGAAGTAGGTGAAGGAAACGATTTCAGCACCGGCTTTCTTGGCCAGCTCGCCGACCTTGATTTCAGGGTTCTTGACGAACGCCTGCTCAACCAGGCTGGCTTCGGCCAGGAACTTGCTGATACGGCCTTTGACCATGTTTTCAACGATGTTTTCCGGCTTGCCGGCGATCTTGTCAGCGTTCAGCGTCAGGAACACGCCTTTCTCGCGCTCGACCGCTTCAGCGGAAACTTCCGATGGCAGCAGGAATTCAGGGTTGGTGGCCGCTACGTGCATAGCGATGTCCTTGGCCAGCTCAACGCTGCCGCCTTTCAGGACAACTGCAACACCGATCTTGTTGCCGTGCAGGTAACCACCAACAACGTCACCTTCAACGCGTGACAGACGACGGATGTTGACGTTTTCGCCAACCTTGCCGACCAGTACCAGACGATCAGCTTCTTGAGCTTCGATCAGCGGAGCAACATCTACCAGCTTGTCGGCGAACGCTTTTTCAACGCTTGCAGCAACAAATGCCTTGAAGTCGTCCTGCAGGGCCAGGAAGTCGGTCTGCGAGTTCACTTCCAGCAGAACAGCGGATTTACCGTCTTCCTTCAGAGCGATAGCGCCTTCAGCAGCAACGTTGCCTGCTTTTTTGGCTGCCTTGATGGCGCCCGAAGCACGCATGTCATCAATGGCTTTTTCGATGTCGCCGCCAGCCTTGGTCAAGGCTTTCTTGCAGTCCATCATGCCTTCGCCAGTACGCTCGCGCAGTTCTTTGACCAACGCTGCAGTAATCTCTGCCATTTCAAAATTCCTCTTGGATAGGTTATCAACCATTCCACCCGATCGAACGGGCGTTCAATTCTTCCCGAACTACCCTTGTTAGCTGCTGCACATGACAGCTGCAGTAGCGGCGCCCCTAAAAACAGGTGCCAACAAGTGGTTTTCGAGGTGGCAAAAAGGGGGCCAAGCCCCCTTTTTGCTTACTGAGTCAACGCCAAGGCGTCAATTACTCAGCTGCTGCTACCGGAGCTTCTTCAACGAACTGCTCGGTGCCGCCAGCAACGTGGTTGCGACCGCGGATTACAGCGTCAGCCATCGAACCCATGTACAGCTGGATAGCGCGGATTGCGTCATCGTTGCCTGGGATGATGTAGTCAACGCCTTCCGGGCTGCTGTTGGTATCGACTACGCCGATAACCGGGATGCCCAGCTTGTTGGCTTCGGTGATCGCGATGCGCTCGTGATCAACGTCGATAACGAACAGTGCGTCAGGCAGACCGCCCATGTCCTTGATACCACCCAGGGAACGATCCAGCTTTTCCAGGTCGCGAGTGCGCATCAGCGCCTCTTTCTTGGTCAGCTTGGCGAAAGTACCGTCTTCGGCTTGCACTTCAAGGTCACGCAGACGCTTGATGGAAGCACGGATGGTTTTGAAGTTGGTCAGCATGCCGCCCAACCAGCGATGATCGACGTACGGCGAACCGCAACGTGCTGCTTCTTCAGCAACGATCTTGCCAGCGGAACGCTTGGTGCCGACGAACAGGATCTTGTTTTTGCCCTGGGCCAGACGCTCTACGAAAGTCAGAGCTTCGTTGAACATTGGCAGGGTTTTTTCAAGGTTGATGATGTGGATCTTGTTACGCGCACCGAAAATGTATTTACCCATTTTCGGGTTCCAGTAACGGGTCTGGTGACCGAAGTGCACACCGGCCTTCAGCATATCGCGCATGTTGACTTGGGACATGATAGTTCCTTAATAAGTCGGGTTTGGCCTCCACGTATCCCAATGACCAACCAGCAGCATCAGCTGAAGGCACCCAGGTCATCGTGTCGACACGTGTGTGGATTTAGGCTTTTCAGGGTATCCCCGGAAAGCGGCGCATTTTATATCACAAGGAGGGCGAAAACGAAACCCGGATTCTTAAAACCGGATAAGCACTTTTGCCCCCGCCCCTTGGAATCCTCCCAGAATGCGCCATTCTATAGAGAGAAGCGATGCACAGAGGCGCAGATTTGCCGTGATCGTCTGTTAGAATCGCGTTTTTCAGGGCTGCGAGCAGCATCACGCAGAGCCCATTCCGTATAGAAAGCGCCACTGAGCGTAGAGAGAGCCTGTATGACCGTCACCCTCAAAACCCCAGAGGACATCGCAAAAATGCGTATCGCCGGCAAACTTGCCGCCGATGTGCTGGAAATGATTGCCGACCACGTCAAACCCGGGGTCACGACCGAGGAGCTGGACCGCATCTGCCACGACTACATCGTCAACGAGCAGCAAGCCATCCCTGCCCCGCTCAACTACAAAGGCTTTCCGAAGTCGATCTGCACCTCGATCAACCACGTGGTCTGCCACGGCATCCCGAACGAGAAACCGCTTAAAGATGGCGACACGCTGAACATCGACGTCACCGTGATCAAAGATGGCTATCACGGCGACACCAGTCGCATGTTCCATGTCGGCAACGTGCCGGTCTGGGCCGAGCGTCTGTCGCAAGTCACCCAGGAATGCATGTACAAGGCCATCGAACTGGTCAAGCCTGGCTGCCGCCTCGGCGATATCGGCGAAGTCATCCAGAAGCACGCTGAAAAGAACGGCTTCTCGGTGGTTCGCGAGTTCTGCGGTCACGGCATCGGCAAGGTGTTCCACGAAGAACCGCAAATCCTGCATTACGGCCGCGCCGGCACCGGTATGGAACTCAAGGAAGGCATGACCTTCACCATCGAGCCGATGATCAACCAGGGTCGCGCCGACACCAAAGTGCTGGGCGACGGCTGGACCGCGATCACCAAGGACCGCAAATTGTCCGCCCAGTGGGAACACACGCTGCTGGTGACCGCCACCGGCTATGAGATCTTCACATTGCGCCGCGATGACACCATCCCTCGCGTTTCAGCCTGATCTGACGAGCTCCGCACCCAGCCAATAGAAAGGAAAGCCAATCGATGCCGCAGGTGGACCCCGAACTCTTCGACCGCGGCCAGTTCCAGGCTGAACTGGCCCTGAAGGCTAGCCCGATTGCGGCCTTCAAGAAGGCGATACGCCAGGCGCGCGAGGTGCTCGACGAGCGCTTTCGCAGCGGGCGCGATATTCGGCGACTGATCGAGGATCGCGCCTGGTTCGTCGATAACATCCTGCAAAAGGCCTGGGAGCAGTTCGACTGGAGCGAGGACGCCGACATCGCGCTGGTCGCGGTCGGCGGCTACGGTCGTGGCGAATTGCACCCGTACTCCGATATCGATTTGCTGATCCTGCTGGACAACGCCGATCACGAAGTTTTCCGCGATTCCATCGAGCGTTTTCTGACGCTGCTGTGGGACATCGGCCTGGAAGTTGGCCAGAGCGTGCGCTCGGTGGACGAATGTGCCGAACAAGCCCGCGCCGACCTGACGGTCATCACCAACCTGATGGAAAGCCGCACCATTGCGGGCCCCGAGCATCTGCGTCAGCGCATGCTCGATGTCACCAGCACCGAACACATGTGGCCGGCCAAGGAGTTCTTCCTGGCCAAACACGCCGAACAAAAAGCGCGTCACCACAAATACAACGACACCGAATACAACCTGGAACCCAACGTCAAAGGTTCGCCTGGCGGCCTACGGGATATTCAGACGATTCTCTGGGTGGCACGCCGCCAATACGGCACGCTGAACCTGCGCGCCCTCGCTGGCGAAGGCTTCCTGGTCGAAAGCGAAAACGCCCTGCTGGCCTCGTCCCAGGAATTTCTCTGGAAGGTTCGCTACGCCCTGCACATGCTCGCTGGCCGCTCCGAGGATCGCTTGCTGTTCGACCACCAGCGCTCGATTGCCGGGCTGCTGGGCTTCGAAGGCGAGGACGCGAAACACGCCATCGAAAATTTCATGCAACAGTACTACCGGGTGGTGATGAGCATTGCCCAGCTCAGCGACCTGATCATCCAGCATTTCGAGGAAGTCATCCTCGCACCGGAAGATGAAGCGCCGCCGCAACCGATCAACTCGCGCTTCCAGTTGCATGACGGCTACATCGAGGCAATCAACACCAACGTGTTCAGGCGCACGCCGTTTGCCATGCTGGAAATCTTTGTGCTGATGGCCCAACAGCCGGAAATCAAAGGCGTGCGGGCTGACACCATTCGTCTGCTGCGGGAAAACCGGCACCTCATCGATGACGATTTTCGCAACGATATTCGCAACACCAGCCTGTTCATCGAACTGTTCAAGTGCAAGATCGGCATCCACCGCAATCTGCGACGGATGAACCGTTACGGCATTCTTGGGCGCTACCTGCCAGAGTTCGGTTTTATCGTCGGGCAGATGCAGCACGACCTGTTCCATATTTATACGGTCGACGCCCACACCCTGAACCTGATCAAACACCTGCGCAAGCTGCAGTACACTCAGGTGTCCGAGAAATTCCCGCTGGCCAGCAAGCTCATGGGCAAGCTGCCCAAGCCCGAGCTGATCTACCTCGCCGGGCTGTACCACGACATTGGCAAGGGCCGGCATGGCGATCACTCGGATATCGGCGCGGTCGACGCCGAAGCGTTCTGCCAGCGGCATCAATTGCCCATGTGGGACAGCCGACTGATTGTCTGGCTGGTGCAAAACCACCTGGTGATGTCGACCACCGCCCAGCGCAAGGACCTGTCCGACCCGCAAGTGATCCACGACTTCGCGCAGATCGTCGGCGACGAAACCCGCCTCGATTACCTGTATGTGCTGACCGTCGCCGACATCAACGCCACCAACCCGACGCTGTGGAACTCCTGGCGCGCCAGCCTGTTGCGCCAGCTCTACACCGAAACCAAGCGTGCCTTGCGTCGCGGCCTGGAAAACCCGGTCGATCGCGAAGAGCAGATTCGCCAGACCCAAAGTGCCGCCCTGGATATTCTGGTACGCGGCGGCACCGACCCGGACGATGTCGAACAACTCTGGTCGCAACTGGGCGATGATTATTTCCTGCGTCACACCGCTGGCGACGTGGCCTGGCACAGTGATGCAATCCTCCAGCAGCCGGCCGACGGCGGGCCATTGGTGCTGATCAAGGAAACCACCCAGCGCGAGTTCGAAGGCGGCACGCAAATTTTCATCTATGCACCGGACCAGCACGACTTCTTCGCCGTGACCGTGGCAGCGATGGACCAGCTCAACCTGAACATTCACGACGCCCGGGTGATTACCTCCAGCAGCCAGTTCACCCTCGACACCTACATCGTGCTCGACACCGACGGCGACTCGATTGGCGACAACCCGGCGCGGGTCAAGCAGATCCGCGACGGCCTGACCGAAGCCTTGCGCAACCCGGACAACTACCCGACCATCATCCAGCGTCGGGTGCCACGCCAGCTCAAGCATTTCGCCTTCGCACCGCAAGTGACGATCCACAACGACGCCCAGCGCCAGGTGACGGTGCTGGAACTCAGCGCCCCTGACCGTCCAGGCCTGCTGGCGCGGATAGGAACAATCTTTCTCGAGTTCGACCTGTCGCTACAGAACGCCAAGATCGCCACCCTCGGCGAGCGGGTCGAAGACGTGTTCTTCATCACCGACGCGAACAACCACCCGCTGTCCGACCCACAGCTGTGCAGCCGTTTGCAGGATGCGATCGTCGAACAACTGAGCGTCAGCCCCGAGCCCTCTATCGAATTGTCGCGCCTGAGTATTTGAATTAACCCACTTTCCCCTGTGGGAGCGAGCCTGCTCGCGATGGCGTCAGTCCATTCAGCATCGCCAGTGACTGATCTATTGCTATCGCGAGCAGGCTCGCTCCCACATTGAACGAGACCCTGCACCGATGAACAACGCTCTGAACCAGCTCCAGCCTTACCCGTTCGAGAAACTGCGTGCCCTGCTCGGTGCGGTGACGCCAAACCCTGACAAGCGCCCGATTGCGCTGTCCATCGGTGAGCCAAAGCACCGTTCGCCAAGCTTTGTGGCCGAAGCACTGGCGAGCAATCTGGATCAGATGGCGGTGTACCCGACCACGCTTGGCATCCCGGCCCTGCGTGAAGCCATTGCAGGCTGGTGCGAGCGTCGCTTTGGCGTACCGAGTGGCTGGATCGACCCGGCGCGCAACGTACTGCCAGTCAACGGCACTCGCGAAGCGCTGTTCGCCTTCACTCAGACCGTGATCAACCGCGGCGACGACGCACTGATCGTCAGCCCGAACCCGTTCTACCAGATCTATGAAGGCGCAGCGTTCCTCGCAGGCGCCAAGCCGCATTACCTGCCGTGCCTGGATGAAAACGGCTTCAACCCGGACTTCGACGCGGTATCGGACGACATCTGGAAACGCTGCCAGATTCTGTTCCTGTGCTCGCCGGGCAACCCGACTGGCGCGCTGATCCCGGTCGAAACCCTGAAGAAGCTGATCGCCCTGGCCGACGAACACGATTTTGTGATCGCTGCCGACGAGTGCTACAGCGAGCTGTACTTCGACGAACAGACACCACCGCCAGGCCTGCTCAGCGCCTGCGTGGAACTGGGCCGCAAGGACTTCAAACGCTGCGTGGTCTTCCACAGCCTGTCCAAGCGTTCCAACCTGCCGGGCCTGCGCTCTGGCTTCGTCGCGGGCGATGCGGAAATCCTCAAGGGCTTCCTGCTTTATCGCACTTACCACGGCTGCGCCATGCCGGTTCAGACCCAACTCGCCAGCATCGCCGCCTGGAACGACGAAGTTCACGTACGCGCCAACCGTGCGCTGTACCGTGAGAAATACGATGCGGTACTGGAAATCCTCAGCCCGGTCATGGATGTACAGCGCCCGGACGGCGGTTTCTACCTGTGGCCAAATGTTGAAGGTGATGATGCCGCGTTCTGCCGCGACCTGTTTGTTGAAGAACATGTGACGGTGGTGCCGGGGTCTTATCTGTCCCGTGAGGTTGACGGTTTCAATCCGGGTGCAGGCCGGGTACGCCTGGCATTGGTCGCGCCTTTGGCGGAGTGCGTTGAGGCAGCAGAGCGGATTCGCGCGTTCATCCAGCGTCGTCGATAACAACCGCATAGCCCGGAGCTGGCGCAGGCTGCGATCTTTTGGCGTCATCAAGGGCGCCGAAAATCAAAAGATCGCAGCCTGCGGCAGTTCCCACATGAAATCTGTTCAGGGCTCCCAATCAATTGCCGTTGAAGTGCCATATTGGTCGCTTAAGCTGCCTGCTGACAGCTGCCATTGGCAATGCGACAAAGCCCGGTCGTCGCCGACGCCGAACCCGCCCGGTCATGGCATAATCCGTCACCTTTTATTTTCAGCACCTCCAAAGGGGGGCAATTCCTTGACCGCTTCAAGCAAAACGTTGCACCTTTTCGGCATCAAAGCCTGCGACACCATGAAAAAGGCGCGCACCTGGCTCGATGAACACGCTGTCCATTTTGATTTTCATGATTACAAAACGGCCGGAATCGACCGTGAACACCTGACCCAGTGGTGCAACGAGCACGGCTGGCAAGTGGTGCTCAACCGTGCAGGCACGACCTTTCGCAAACTCGACGACGAACGCAAAGCCGATCTCGACCAGACGAAAGCGATCGAACTGATGCTCGCACAACCTTCGATGATCAAGCGCCCGGTGCTCGATCTCGGTGACCGAACCCTGATTGGCTTCAAGCCAGACATTTACGCGGCAGCGCTCAAGTAAGCCAGCCCGTTCAATTTTGTTAGAGGTATAAACATGTCCACTACCCTGTTCAGCCTGGCCTTTGGTGTCGGCACTCAAAACCGTCAAGGCGCATGGCTGGAAGTGTTTTACGCGGCCCCCGTTCTCAAGCCATCGGCCGAGCTGGTCGCCGCTATCGCTCCGATTCTGGGCTACACCGAAGGCAATCAGGCGATCGCTTTCAGCACCGCTCAGGCCGCGCAACTGGCTGAAGCCATGAAAGGTGTCGACGCTGCACAAGCGGCGTTGTTGACCCGTCTGGCCGAAAGCCACAAGCCGCTGGTCGCCACCCTGCTGGCCGAAGACGCACAACTGAGCTCCACCCCTGAGGCCTACCTCAAGCTGCACCTGCTGTCCCATCGTCTGGTCAAGCCACATGGCCTGAACCTGGCCGGGATCTTCCCATTGCTGCCGAACGTGGCCTGGACCAGTCAGGGTGCAATCGACCTGAACGAACTGGCCGAGCACCAGCTCGAAGCGCGTCTGCGTGGCGAGCTGCTGGAAGTGTTCTCGGTCGACAAGTTCCCGAAAATGACCGATTACGTGGTGCCGGCTGGTGTGCGTATCGCTGACGCCTCGCGCATCCGCCTGGGCGCCTACGTGGGCGAAGGCACCACCGTCATGCACGAAGGTTTCATCAACTTCAACGCCGGTACCGAAGGCCCGGGCATGATCGAAGGTCGCGTCTCTGCTGGCGTGTTCGTCGGCAAGGGTTCGGACCTGGGTGGCGGCTGCTCGACCATGGGCACCCTGTCGGGCGGCGGCAACATCGTGATCAAGGTCGGCGAAGGCTGCCTGATCGGTGCCAACGCCGGTATCGGTATTCCGTTGGGCGACCGCAATACCGTCGAGTCGGGCCTGTACGTGACCGCTGGCACCAAAGTGGCACTGCTGGACGCCAACAACACGCTGGTCAAAGTGGTGAAGGCCCGTGAACTGGCCGGTCAAACCGACCTGCTGTTCCGCCGCAATTCGCAGACCGGGGCCGTGGAATGCAAAACCCACAAATCGGCCATCGAACTGAACGAAGCGCTGCACGCTCACAACTAAGTGCCGCAGGCACCTGTGGGAGCGAGCTTGCTCGCGAAGCTTTTGGCGACCTCAAGGACGCCTTCGCGAGCAAGCTCGCTCCCACAGGGTCTGGCCTACACCCGCCCATGTTCACAGGGCCGAACATATGATGATTACTTCGCCCTGGCGCGCCGATTTTCCGGCCATCGCCGCTCTGCATCGGCAAGACCAGACCTATCTGGACAACGCCGCCACCACCCAGAAACCCCAAGCCCTGCTCGACGCGCTGGTGCACTACTACGCCAACGGCGCGGCCAACGTCCATCGTGCGCAACACCTGCCCGGCGCTCACGCCACACAGGCGTTTGAAGACAGCCGCAGCAAAGTCGCGCATTGGCTCAATGCTGGCGAAAGCGGGCAAATCATCTTTACCCACGGCGCGACCTCCGCGCTGAACCTCCTGGCCTATGGCCTGGAACACTCATTCAACCCGGGCGATGAAATTGCCATCAGCGCCCTGGAACACCATGCCAACCTGTTGCCGTGGCAGCAATTGGCCCACCGTCGCGAGCTGAAACTGGTGGTGTTGCCACTGGACGTGGACGGCCTGATCGATCTCGACGCCGCCGCTCAACTGATCGGCCCACGCACGCGGTTGCTGGCGGTCAGTCAGTTGTCCAACGTGCTCGGCGCCTGGCAACCGTTAGCGCCGTTGCTGGCGCTGGCCAAGGCGCAGAACGCCTTGACCGTGATCGATGGCGCCCAAGGCGTGGTCCATGGCCGCCATGATGTGCAGGCACTGGGCTGCGACTTCTATGTTTTTTCCAGCCACAAACTTTATGGCCCGGACGGTCTCGGCGTGTTGTATGGCCGTAACGAAGCCTTGCAACAGCTGCGCCCGTGGCAGTTCGGCGGCGAGATGGTGCTGGACGCCAACTACCACGACGCGCGCTTCCGCCCGGCTCCACTGGGCTTTGAAGCCGGCACGCCACCGATTGCCAGCGTGATTGGCCTCGGCGCGACCCTGGATTATCTGGCAGGACTGGATCAGGACGCGGTGTCTGCCCATGAAGCCGCACTGCATGACTACCTGTTGAAGGGCTTGCAGGCGCGCAATGGCATTCGTCTGCTGGGTAAACCGCAACTGGCGCTGGCCAGTTTTGTCGTCGAAGGCGTGCACAACGCCGATTTGGCGCATCTGCTCACCGAACAGGGCATCGCCGTACGCGCCGGGCACCACTGTGCAATGCCGTTATTGAAAAGCTTCGAGCTGGCGGGAGCGATTCGGGTTTCGTTGGCGCTGTATAACGACTCGGAAGACCTTGAGCGCTTTTTCGAAGCGCTCGATCAAGCGCTGGAATTATTGCGATGAACCTGCCTGCTGATGCCGTTGCGGCCCTGGAAATCTTTCAGGCCGCCGCTGGCTGGGAACAACGCGCTCGCCTGCTGATGCAATGGGGCGAACGACTTGCGGCGTTGAGCGATGAAGACAAGACCGAGGCCAACCGCGTGCACGGCTGCGAAAGTCAGGTGTGGCTGGTGGGCGCGCTGCAAGATGGCCATTGGCAATTTGCGGCCAGCAGCGATGCACGGTTGATTCGCGGGTTGGTGGCGTTGCTGCTGGCGCGGGTCAACGGGTTGTCCGCTGCCGAGTTGCAACAGGTGGATTTGCCGGATTGGTTTAATCAGTTGGGTTTGTCGCGACAACTGTCGCCGTCGCGCAGTAATGGTCTCAATGCCGTATTACAGCGAATGCGGAGCCTGAGCGACGACGCGTAGGAGCTGCCGCAGGCTGCGATCTTTTGATCTTTAGCGCGATCACCTACGCCGAAGATCAAAAGAAAGATCAAAAGATCGCAGCCTGCGGCAGCTCCTACGCGGGCTCAGCTTTCGGCTTGGGGCTTGACCCGATCCGCCGGGCGGCGCACGCCTGCCACGATCTTATCCACAGCCTTGGTCGCGGCGACCATGCCGAAGGTCGCAGTCACCATCATCACTGCACCAAAGCCGCCGGCGCAGTCGAGTTTCACGCCATCGCCGACAAAGCTCTTCTGCAAGCAAATGCTGCCATCGGGTTTCGGATAGCGCAGCTGCTCGGTGGAGAACACGCACGGCACGCTGTAATGGCGGGTCACGGTGCGTGAGAAACCATAATCGCGACGCAGCGTGGAGCGCACTTTCGAGGCCAACGGGTCATTGAAGGTACGGTTCAGGTCACACACCTGGATCAGCGTCGGATCGATCTGCCCGCCTGCACCGCCCGTGGTGATGATCTGGATCTTGCGGCGCTTGCACCAGGCAATCAGCGCTGCCTTGGCATTGACGCTGTCGATGCAGTCGATCACGCAGTCGATATTTGGCGTGATGTACTCGGCCATGGTCTCGCGGGTGACGAAATCCGCCACCGCGTGCACGGTGCATTCCGGGTTGATCCCGCGCAGGCGCTCGGCCATCACCTCGACCTTGGGTTTGCCGACGGTGCTGTCCAGTGCGTGCAACTGACGATTGACGTTGCTGACGCACACGTCATCGAGGTCGAACAGCGATATTTCGCCTACGCCGCAACGGGCCATGGCTTCCGCCGCCCAGGAACCGACGCCACCGACGCCAACAATCGCCACATGGGCCGCGCGCAAACGCGCAAGGCCTTCGATGCCATACAAACGGGCAATGCCAGCAAACCGCGGATCTTCTGTACTCATGACCACTACCCTAAAAACCGGCGCGCATTATAGGGCCGATGCGTGCCAAGAACATCTTTGCGCTATAAACGGCAGCGAGTCCTGCTTTAATTAAGCCAGCACTTGTACATTTTTTGTCACACAAAGAACTTAAGTGAAGTTGACTTGCCCAATGTCGGGCTTTTTTCTGTCTGCTGTACGGTCAGTAGAAGGCCAGTGTAGGATGCGCGCCGATTGGCGCGTGCCAACCGTCCCCTCGTTCCACACCTTTTGGAACCCGAAATAGCTATGTCATCGCGTAAATTTGGACTCAACCTGGTGATAGTGCTGGCGATTGCCGCGCTGTTCACCGGTTTCTGGGCGCTGATCAACCGCCCGGTCACGACCCCCAACTGGCCTGAGCAGATCTCCGGTTTTTCTTACTCGCCGTTCCAACAAGGCCAGTTCCCACAGAAAAACCAGTTCCCGTCCGACGATGAAATGCGTCGCGACCTGGAGATCATGAGCAAGCTGACCGACAACATTCGGACCTACTCCGTCGACGGTACGCTGGAGGACATCCCGAAACTGGCGGAAGAATTCGGCCTGCGCGTGACGCTCGGAATCTGGATCAGCCCGGACCTTGAGCGTAACGAGCGCGAGATCCAGCGCGCCATCGAGCTGGCCAACAGTTCGCGTAGCGTCGTACGCGTGGTGGTCGGTAACGAAGCGATCTTCCGTAAGGAAATCACCGCCGAGCAGTTGAGCGTGATCCTCGATCGCGTGCGCGCATCCGTCAAAGTCCCGGTGACCACCTCTGAGCAGTGGCACGTCTGGGAAGAAAACCCGATGCTGGCCAAGCACGTCGACTTGATCGCGGCCCACATCCTGCCTTATTGGGAATTCATCCCGGTGGACCAGGCCGGTCAGTTTGTTCTGGACCGTGCCCGCGACCTGAAAAAGCTGTTCCCGAAAAAGCCGCTGCTGCTCTCCGAAGTGGGCTGGCCGAGCAATGGCCGCATGCGCGGTGGTGCTGATGCGACCCCGGCTGACCAGGCGATTTACCTGCGTACGCTGGTGAACAAGCTCAACCGCCAGGGCTTCAACTACTTCGTGATCGAAGCATTTGACCAGCCATGGAAAGCCAGCGACGAAGGTTCGGTGGGCGCTTATTGGGGCGTGTTCAACGCCGCGCGTCAGCAGAAATTCAACTTCGAAGGCCCGGTCGTGGCGATCCCGCAATGGCGGGTACTGGCGGTCGGCTCCGGCGTCCTGGCGTTGTTGTCCCTGACCCTGCTGATGATCGACGGCTCGGCCCTGCGCCAGCGCGGTCGGACCTTCCTGACCTTCACCGCTTTCCTCGGCGGTTCGGCACTGGTGTGGATCGGTTACGACTACAGCCAGCAATACAGCACCTGGTTCAGCCTGACGGTGGGCTTCCTGCTCGCCCTCGGTGCGCTCGGGGTATTTATCGTATTGCTGACCGAAGCCCACGAACTGGCCGAGACCGTCTGGACCCACAAGCGTCGGCGTGAATTCCTGCCGGTGGTGGGCGATTCGGACTACCGCCCGAAAGTCTCGATCCATGTGCCGTGCTACAACGAGCCGCCGGAGATGGTCAAACAGACCCTCAACGCCCTGGCCAACCTCGACTATCCGGACTTCGAAGTCCTGATCATCGACAACAACACCAAGGACCCGGCGGTCTGGGAACCGGTGCAGGCCTATTGCGAAACCCTCGGCCCGCGCTTCAAGTTCTTCCACGTCGCGCCACTGGCCGGTTTCAAGGGCGGCGCGCTGAACTACCTGCTGCCGCTCACCGCCAAGGATGCCGAAGTCATCGCCGTGATCGACTCCGACTACTGCGTCGATCCGAACTGGCTCAAGCACATGGTGCCGCACTTCGCCGATCCGAAAATCGCCATCGTGCAGTCGCCGCAGGATTATCGCGACCAGAACGAAAGCACCTTCAAGAAGCTCTGCTACGCGGAATACAAAGGCTTCTTCCACATCGGCATGGTCACCCGCAACGACCGTGACGCGATCATCCAGCACGGCACCATGACCATGACCCGCCGTTCGGTGCTCGAAGAACTCGGCTGGGCCGACTGGTGCATCTGTGAAGACGCCGAGTTGGGTCTGCGGGTGTTCGAAAAAGGCCTGTCGGCGGCGTACCACCACAACAGTTATGGCAAGGGCCTGATGCCCGATACCTTTATCGACTTCAAGAAGCAGCGTTTCCGCTGGGCCTACGGAGCGATTCAGATCATCAAGCGGCACACCGCCAGCCTGTTGCGCGGCAAGGACACCGAGCTGACCCGTGGCCAGCGTTACCACTTCCTCGCGGGCTGGTTGCCGTGGGTGGCGGACGGCATGAACATCTTCTTCACGGTCGGCGCCCTGCTCTGGTCGGCGGCAATGATCATCGTGCCGCAACGGGTCGATCCACCGCTGCTGATCTTCGCAATCCCGCCCTTGGCGCTGTTCGTGTTCAAGGTGGGCAAAATCATTTTCCTCTACCGCCGTGCGGTCGGGGTCAACCTGAAGGACGCATTCTGCGCGGCATTGGCCGGGCTGGCGTTGTCTCATACCATCGCCAAAGCCGTGCTGTACGGCTTCTTCACCAGCAGCATTCCGTTTTTCCGCACCCCGAAAAATGCCGACAACCACGGCTTCTGGGTAGCGATTTCGGAAGCGCGCGAAGAGCTGTTCATCATGCTGCTGTTGTGGGGCGCGGCGCTGGGGATTTACCTGGTGCAGGGCATCCCGAGCAACGACATGCGCTTCTGGGTGACCATGTTGCTGGTGCAGTCGCTGCCGTATCTGGCCGCGCTGATCATGGCCTTCCTGTCTTCGCTGCCAAAACCTGCGCCAGAGACAGAGCCGGCACCTGCCGCCTAAATCTGCGCAAACCACTAAACGGCGGCCTCTGGCCGCCGTTTTGCTTTAAGATATCCGCCATTTTGCAAGCCTTGGTCCTAAAGGCCTGACCCAATACCTGTGGGAGCGAGCTTGCTCGCGATGGGGTTTGTCATACAAACCGTGTCATCGTTCATCGCGAGCAAGCTCGCTCCCACATTGACAGTCTTCGGAGCTTCCCATGACGGCCCACGCCGACCTTTCGCCGACCCTCCAACTCGCCATCGACCTGATCCGCCGTCCGTCCGTGACGCCGGTCGACGCCGATTGCCAGAAGCAGATGATGCAGCGCCTGGGCGATGCCGGTTTTGCGCTGGAGCCCATGCGCATCGAAGATGTGGATAACTTCTGGGCCACCCATGGCAAGCACGAAGGCCCGGTGCTGTGCTTCGCCGGTCACACCGACGTGGTGCCGACCGGCCCGGTGGCGGCCTGGCAGATCGAGCCGTTCAACGCGCTGATCGACGAGCACGGCATGCTCTGCGGCCGTGGCGCGGCCGATATGAAGGGCAGCCTCGCAGCAATGACCGTGGCGGCCGAACGTTTTGTCGCCGACTACCCGGACCACAAGGGCAAGGTCGCGTTTCTGATCACCAGCGACGAAGAAGGCCCGGCGCATCACGGCACCAAAGCGGTGGTTGAACGCCTCGCGGCGCGTAAGGAACGTCTGGACTGGTGCATCGTCGGCGAACCGTCGAGCACCACCCTGGTCGGTGACGTGGTCAAGAACGGCCGTCGCGGCTCCCTCGGCGCCAAGCTCACCGTGCGCGGCGTGCAAGGTCACGTGGCCTACCCGCACCTGGCGAAGAACCCGATCCACCTTGCCGCTCCGGCCTTGGCCGAACTGGCCGCTGAGCATTGGGACAGCGGTAACGCGTTCTTCCCGCCAACCAGTTTCCAGATCTCCAACCTGAATTCCGGCACCGGCGCGACCAACGTGATCCCCGGTGATCTGGTGGCGGTGTTCAACTTCCGCTTCTCCACCGAATCGACAGTCGAAGGCCTGCAGCAGCGGGTAGCCGACATCCTCGACAAACATGGCCTGGACTGGCACGTGGATTGGGCGCTGTCGGGTCTGCCGTTCCTCACCGAACCGGGCGCCCTGCTCGACGCGGTGTCGGTGAGCATCAAGGCCATCACCGGTCGCGAAACCCAGGCGTCCACCAGCGGCGGCACGTCGGACGGGCGCTTCATCGCCACCATGGGCACCCAAGTGGTCGAGCTTGGCCCGGTCAACGCGACGATCCACCAGGTCAACGAGCGAGTGCTGGCCAGCGATCTCGACGTACTGACCGAAATCTACTACCAGACCCTGATCAAGTTGCTCGCCTGATGCTCACCTGCCCTATCTGCAGCGCACCGCTGAACGCGGTCGACAACGGCGTCGCGTGCCCCGCCGGGCATTGCTTCGACCGCGCCCGTCAGGGTTACCTGAACCTGCTGCCGGTGCAGCACAAGAACAGCCGTGATCCGGGCGACAACCAGGCGATGGTCGAAGCCCGTCGCGACTTCTTGAACGCCGGGCATTACGCCCCGGTGGCCAAGCGTCTTGCCGAATTGGCCGCCGAACGTGCACCGCAGCGCTGGCTGGACATCGGTTGTGGCGAGGGTTACTACACCGCGCAAATCGCCGACGCCCTGCCGAATGCCGACGGTTACGCGCTGGATATTTCCCGCGAAGCGGTGAAGCGCGCCTGCAAACGCAACCCGCAACTGACCTGGTTGATCGCCAGCATGGCGCGGGTGCCGTTGGCCGATGCCAGCTGCCAGTTCCTCGCCAGCGTGTTCAGCCCACTCGACTGGCTGGAAGCCAAACGCCTGCTCAGCCCTGGCGGCGGCTTGATGAAAGTCGGGCCGACCAGCGGCCATTTGATGGAACTGCGTGAGCGTCTGTACGACGAAGTGCGTGAATACACCGATGACAAGCACCTGGCGCTGGTGCCGGAAGGCATGATGCTGCAACACAGCGAAACCCTGGAATTCAAACTGAATCTGGTGAGTGGCCAGGACCGCGCCAACCTGCTGGCCATGACGCCTCACGGCTGGCGCGCCAGTGCCGAACGCCGGGCGGCCGTCATCGAACAGGCCGAGCCGTTCGAGGTCAGCGTATCGATGCGCTACGATTATTTCGTTTTGCAGTAATTGTTTGAGAACAACCCTTTAACTTTTGGCCTTGAGCAGTGGCTTGAGGCCGGCTAAATCCGCGAATGGATTTTTCGAAACCCGCAGTGAGGAACATCCATGCGCCAACCCGATATCGAGATTTACCTGAAAGACGCCGACGTCGACTACAAGGCCATCGCCACCTGGCTCGGTGCGGCTCTGGGCCCTTGCACCGACTGGGTTCAGAAAGGTCAGACCTACAAGTGCAAGGCCGGCAACGTGCCCGTGACCTGGCTGCCAAAAGCCGTGGGCAAGTGGAACAGCCTGTACCTGGAAAGCGACCAGACGCCGTGGGACGACGACATCGCCTGCGCCCGCGCAGCCTTTGCCGCGCTGAACGTCGAAGTGCGCTGCGCACCGGGGACCTGGGTCGAGGAAGAAGGTGAAGAAACGGCTGATCGCTGGATTCGGATCAGCGTCGACGGTGAAGAAGAGATCACCTGGAAAACTGCTTAACCCCTGAACCTGTGGGATGCCCAAAATGGCATGCCCAACAGAGATCCAGTGTGGGAGCGAGCCTGCTCGCGATAGCGGTGTAAGGCGCGCGGTAGATATCGCGTCGAATGGCGCCATCGCGAGCGAGCTCGCTCCCTCAGTGGTTTTGTATGAGGCGAGGATCGGGGTTACAAGCCCACCACATCCTCAGCCTGCAAACCTTTCTGCCCATCCACCACTGCGTATTCAACCTGCTGGCCTTCGGCCAACGAGCGGTGGCCTTCGCCACGGATCGCGCGGTAGTGCACGAACACGTCTGCCCCGTCTTCACGCTGAATGAAGCCGTAGCCCTTGGCGTCGTTGAACCACTTCACGTTGCCGGTCTCGCGCGTTGCCATCAATCAATCCCCCATCTTTTTATTATTGAGTCGGCCTGTTCATGGACAAGCCTTGAGAATGTTTGCCAGCGCTCGGTTTACTGTAAAAAACAGCGCCGATAGTGGCAAACGGCTGGCCGAGTATATGACAGCCGCAAAAACTCTCAACTCAAGATTACATCGGCGCTTTTTTGCCGATTTTCGACGAATCCGGCACACTACCGGCCCCGAGCGCTTGCTCGGTTTTTTCAACTAAAGCAGAAGCCGTATGACCCGCTCCCCGTTCCTCCGTCTTGTGTTTGGCACCTTGCGCCGACTGCTTTACCTCTGGGTTCGTTCGGAGACGATCAACCAGTCGTCCTTTACCCTCAACCTCGACCGCAGTCGTCCGGTGTTCTACGTCCTGCAAAATCCTTCGCTGACCGACCTCGCGGTGGTCGATACCGAATGCAGCAAAGCCGGGCTGCCACGCCCGGTGCTGCCGGTATCGGTGGGCAACCTGCTGGAGCCTGCCGCGTTCTTCTACCTGACGCCTGCGCCTGACTGGCTCGGCCGTCAGGACAAACGAGGCGCACCACCGACCCTGACCCGGCTGGTCAGCGCCCTGAGCCAGAATGGCGCCGAAGATGCGCAGATCATCCCCGTCAGTGTGTTCTGGGGCCAGTCGCCGGACAGCGAATCGAGCCCGTGGAAGTTGCTCTTCGCTGACAGCTGGGCGGTGACCGGGCGCCTGCGCCGGCTGCTGAGCATCATGATTCTGGGGCGCAAGACCCGCGTGCAGTTTTCCGCGCCGATCCATCTGCGCGAGCTGATCGAACACAACAAGGGCTTTGAGCTCACCGTGCGCATGGCCCAGCGCATTTTGCGGGTGCACTTTCGCAACCTCAAAGCCGCGGTCATCGGCCCGGACATTTCCCACCGTCGCAACCTGGTCAAAGGCCTGCTGAATCAGCCGCAGGTCAAACAGGCGATCCTCGACGAAGCCGAACGCGAGAACATTTCACCGGAGAAGGCCAAAGCACAAGCGTTGCGTTACGGCAATGAAATCGCCTCGGACTACACCTACACCGCGATCCGCTTTATGGAAGTGGTGCTGAGCTGGTTCTGGAACAAGATCTACGACGGGATCAAGGTCAACCACATCGAAGGCGTGCAGAACGTCGCCCAGGGTCACGAAGTGATCTACGTGCCGTGCCACCGCAGCCATATCGACTACCTGCTGCTTTCCTATCTGCTGTTTCGCAACGGCCTGACCCCGCCGCACGTCGCCGCCGGGATCAACCTCAACATGCCGGTGATCGGCGGCCTGCTGCGTCGCGGCGGGGCGTTCTTCATGCGCCGCACCTTCAAGGGCAATCCGCTCTACACCTCGGTGTTCAACGAATACCTGCACACGCTGTTCACCAAAGGCTTCCCGGTGGAATACTTCGTCGAGGGCGGCCGTTCGCGCACCGGGCGCATGCTGCAACCGAAAACCGGGATGCTGTCGATCACCCTGCGCAGCTTCCTGCGTTCATCGCGCATGCCAATCGTCTTCATCCCGGTGTACATCGGTTACGAACGGGTGCTGGAAGGCCGGACTTACCTCGGTGAACTGCGTGGGGCGAGCAAGAAGAAAGAGTCGATCTTCGACATTTTCAAAGTCATCGGCGCGCTCAAGCAGCGCTTCGGCCAAGTGGCGGTGAACTTCGGCGAGCCGATCAAACTGGCGGAGTTCCTCGACAGCGAACAACCGGATTGGCGTACCCAGGAACTCGGCCCGCAGTTCAAACCGGCCTGGCTCAACGAAACCACCAACCGCCTCGGCGAGCGCGTGGCGCGGCATTTGAACGAAGCGGCGGCGATCAACCCGGTAAACCTGGTGGCGCTGGCCCTGCTCTCCACCAGCCGTCTGGCGCTGGACGATCGCGCCATGGCGCGGGTGCTCGACTTGTACCTGGCGCTGTTGCGCCGCGTGCCGTACTCGCCGCACACCACCTTGCCGGAAGGTGACGGCCGCGCGTTGATCGAACACGTCAAGGACATGGACCTGCTCTGCGAGCAAAGCGATGCGCTGGGTAAGATCCTGTATCTGGACGAGCAAAACGCCGTCCTGATGACCTACTACCGCAACAACGTGCTGCACATCTTCGCCCTGCCGGCGCTGCTCGCGAGCTTCTTCCAGAGCGCGTCACGCATGAGCCGCGAACAGATCCTGCGCTATACCCGCGCGCTGTACCCGTACCTGCAATCGGAACTGTTCATCCGCTGGTCGCTGGACGAGCTGGATGCGGTGATCGATCAATGGCTCGACGCCTTTGTCGAACAAGGCCTGCTGCGTTTCGAGAACAACGTGTACCTGCGCCCGGCGCCAAGCTCGCGGCATTTCGTGCTGCTGACCTTGCTGTCCAAGAGCATCGCGCAGACCTTGCAACGCTTCTACATGGCCATCTCGTTGCTGCTCAACAGCGGCCAGAACACCCTCAGCGCCGAAGAGCTGGAAGACCTGTGCACGGTCATGGCCCAGCGCCTGTCGATCCTGCATGGCCTGAACGCCCCGGAATTCTTCGACAAGAGCCTGTTCCGTCATTTCATCCAGACCCTGCTGAACCTCGACGTGCTGCGTCGCGACGAAGCCGGCAAGCTGAGCCATCACGAACTGCTCGGCGAACTGGCCGAAGGTGCAGCCAAACGTGTGTTGCCGGCGGAGATTCGCTTGTCGATCCGTCAGGTGGCGTTGCATCGTAGTGAAGATGCGGCAGATCAACCCGCACCTGCGCTGCAAGCCGACTAAATTGCTTAAGGCCGTCGACGCGGTCCGTTAATTGTCTTTTTTGAAAAAGGAAGTTGCCATGCTCCGCCCTACCCTTCGCTTTGCCAGCCTGTGCGCAGGCCTGCTGATCTCCGCCAACGCGCTGGCCCTGTCGCTGGGCAGCCTTTCCCAGGGAGAAGCCTCGGGCGGCCTCAAGGACGCCCTGGCCCAGGGGGCCGTCGCGGCCGTCACCACGCTCGGCAAACCGGGCGGTTTCAGCAACAACCCTGACGTGAAGATCGAACTGCCGGGCAAACTGGGCAAGGTCGCCAGCAAGATGAAACAGTTCGGCATGGGGGCCCAGGTCGATCAACTGGAAACCAGCATGAACCAGGCGGCGGAGGCGGCCATGCCGCAGGCCCAGGCCCTGCTGGTGGATGCGGTGAAAAAAATGACCGTGACCGATGCCAAGGGCATCCTCACCGGCGGCAAGGATTCGGCCACCGAGTACCTGAGCAAGACCAGCCGCGAACAAATCCGCGCCAAGTTCCTCCCGATCGTCAAACAAGCCACCGACCAGGTGGGCCTGGCCAAGCAGTACAACTCGTTCGCCGGGCAGGCGGCAACCTTCGGCGTGCTCGATGCCAAGAGTGCCAACATTGAAGGCTACGTGACGGAAAAGGCCCTGGACGGCCTGTTCAAGATGATCGCCCAGAAGGAAGAAGGCATCCGCGCCAACCCGGCGGAAGCCGCGACCAGCCTGGCGAAGAAAGTCTTCGGCTTGCTGTAACCCGCGCCCCCCCCGAAACGGCTCGATCGTTCCCACACGAGAACGATCCCCCTCCCACGTAGGAGCTGCCGAAGGCTGCGATCTTTTGACCTCGATCTTTTTTGAGCCGATAAAGATCAACATCAAGATCAAAAGATCGCAGCCTTCGGCAGCTCCTACGGTTGCGGGGGCATGGTGTTTAATTGCACGGCAACGGTGTTCGTCACAAGCCACAGCGCCTTGCGTTACGGCCTACACCTGCGCCAGAATCCGCCGGCTTGTGCGCCTGAGCGCCGGGCTCTATCGTCTCCAGGTCGCTGAAAATCAGCGATCGGGTTTGGTAGCCCGGTGTTTTCCAAGGCGCACAGCGCCGACATTTCCACACGGTGGGCGCTTTCTTTTGGCCTGCTGTTTGTTATGGCGGCTGTGCGCAGGGCGCCTTCGGGCGCACCGGTTTCCTTGGTGGCCGGGCTACCAACCTGCGTTCAGTCGCCACCCTATTGGTTGGTAGCCCATAGGTTGCGACTCCGCACACTGAGGAGTTTCACCATGTTCAAGCCCACACCCAATCCCCCCGAAGCCAACGCCGAAAGCGTTTCCCCCTACGCGTCCCTCGACTCGAAAGAACTCCACGCCGCCGCCCACCGGGCGCTCGATCATTACCTGTTGTTACCTGAAACCAAGAAACTACTGACCGACCGCCGCCCCAGCTGCATCTTCGTCATCGCCCCGGAGGTCGACAGCGAAACCCTGCTGGCCCACGCCTGCGAAACCCTGGCCTCGGCCAATGTCATGGCCAGCGACCTGGCGTTTGATCTCGACGGTCCTAAACGCAACAGCGCACTGGCGATTCAGCAGATGGTGGCCCTGGCGGAACTGGCGGTGAACCGTGCGCTGGATAGCATCGACACCCCGCCGTAATCCAACCCACACCGAACGGTGGGCCTTTTATCATCGCTGTCTCAAAAACTCATGAAACTGAGTCGGGAGTGCAGCACAGAAGCAACCTTGTCTCAATTTTTCAACAAATTGAGACAAGGCGCTGCCGGCTCAGACCGGTTCTTTCTTGACCCTGAACCACGCCGCATACAGCGCCGGCAGGAACAGCAAGGTCAGCGCCGTCGCGACGATCAACCCGCCCATGATCGCCACGGCCATCGGCCCGAAGAACACGCTGCGTGACAGCGGAATCATCGCCAGCACGGCGGCCAGTGCGGTCAGCACGATGGGCCGGAAGCGTCGCACCGTGGCTTCGATGATCGCTTGCCAGGGTTTGAGCCCGGCACGGATGTCCTGTTCGATCTGGTCCACCAGGATCACCGAGTTACGCATGATCATCCCCGACAGCGCGATGGTCCCGAGCATGGCCACGAAGCCGAACGGCTGACGGAACACCATCAGGAACAAGGTGACGCCGATCAGTCCCAACGGCGCGGTCAGAAACACCATCGCGGTACGTGAGAAGCTGCGCAGTTGCAGCATCAGCAAGGTCAACACGACGACGATGAACAACGGCACACCGGCCTTCACCGAGTTCTGCCCACGGGCTGCATCTTCGACCGTGCCGCCGACATCCAGCAAATAGCCGTCAGGCAGTTCGGCGCGAATCGGCTCCAGCGTCGGGAGGATCTGCTGGACCAGGGTTGCCGGTTGTTCCTTACCGTAAATGTCGGCGCGAACCGTCACGTTCGGCAAGCGGTTGCGGTGCCAGATAATGCCTTCTTCGAAGCCATATTCCAGGGTTGCCACCTGCGACAGTGCGACGCTTTTGCCGTTGTCGGTCGGCACCGCCAGACTCGACAGCAACGACAGCTCGGTGCGTTCGTGCAAGGTGCCGCGCAAGAGGATCTCGATCAACTGATTGTCTTCGCGGTACTGGCTGACGCTGGAACCGGTCAGTGAGCTTTGCAAAAACTTCGACAGGTTTGCCGTGCTCACGCCCAAGGCCCGCGCGCGGTCCTGATCGACGTTCAAGTAGACAACCTTGCTCGGCTCTTCCCAGTCCAGATGCACGTTGGCCACATGCGGGTTCTCACGCACCTTGGCCGCGACTTTACGTGCCAGGGCGCGGACTTCTTCAATGTGTTCACCGGTCACCCGGAACTGCACCGGATAACCCACTGGCGGACCGTTTTCCAGGCGCGTAACCCGCGAGCGCAAGGCCGGGAACTGCTCGTTGAGAGTTTCGATCAGCCAGCTGCGCAGGCTTTCACGCTCCTCGATGGTTTTCGCCAGGACCACAAATTGCGCGAAGCTTGCTGCCGGCAATTGCTGGTCCAGCGGCAGGTAGAAACGCGGCGAACCGGTGCCGACGTAGGCCACATAGTTGTCGATGCCGGCGTGTTCCTTGAGCATCGCTTCCAACCGATTGACCTCTGCGGTGGTATTGCTCAGAGAAGCGCCTTCGGCCAGTTTCAGATCGACCATCAGTTCCAGTCGCCCGGAGGCGGGGAAGAACTGCTGCGGCACAAAACGGAACAGCACCACTGAGGCCACGAACAGCACGATGGTCAAGGCAATCACGGTTTTGCGCCGGCGCACGCACCACTCCACCAGACGCCGCACGCGCTGATAGAACGGCGTACCGTAAGGGTCAGGCTGGCCTGCACCGTGTTTGGCGGCGTGAATTTTCGCCAGATCCGGCAGGAGCTTTTCACCCAGATAAGGCACAAACACCACGGCAGCGACCCACGAAGCCAGCAACGCGATGGTCACGACCTGGAAGATCGAGCGGGTGTATTCGCCGGTGCCGGATTGCGCGGTGGCAATCGGCAGAAAGCCGGCCGCGGTGATCAACGTACCGGTGAGCATTGGAAACGCGGTGCTGGTCCAGGCAAAGCTGGCAGCCTTGAGCCGGTCGTAGCCCTGTTCCATTTTGATCGCCATCATTTCCACGGCGATGATCGCGTCGTCCACCAGCAATCCCAAGGCCAGCACCAGGGCGCCGAGAGAGATTTTGTGCAGGCCTATCCCGAGGTAATACATGCAGGCAAACGTCATGGCCAGCACCAGCGGGATCGCCAACGCGACCACCATGCCGGTACGCAGACCCAGGGAGAAGAAGCTCACCAGCAAGACAATCGCCAGCGCTTCTACCAGCACCTGGACGAACTCGCCGACGCTGGTTTTCACTGCCGCTGGCTGGTCGGAGACCTTGCGCAATTGCAGGCCGGCCGGCAGGTTGTTCTGGATACGCTCGAACTCCTGTTCCAGCGCCTTGCCGAGCACCAGAATGTCACCGCCGTCCTTCATCGCCACGGCAAGACCTATGGCGTCTTCGCCCATGAAGCGCATGCGCGGCGCCGGTGGATCATTGAAACCACGGTGCACGTCAGCCACATCGGCGATTCGGAAGGTCCGGTCGCCGACGCGGATCGGAAAATTCCTGATCTGGTCGACGGTCTGAAAATTTCCCGTGACCCGTAGCTGCAAACGCTCACTGGTGGTTTCGAAGAACCCGGCGTTGGACACCGCGTTCTGCTCTTCCAGCGCTTGCTGCACAGCGGCTAACGGTAAGCCCAGGGTGGCGAGTTTGACGTTGGAGAGCTCGATCCAGATCTTCTCGTCCTGCAACCCGAGCAAGTCGACCTTACCCACATCCTTGACCCGCTGCAGCTGGATCTGGACGCGGTCGGCGTAGTCCTTGAGTACCGCGTAATCGAAGCCCTCACCGGTCAGTGCATAGATGTTGCCGAAGGTAGTGCCGAATTCATCGTTGAAGAACGGTCCCTGGATACCCGGCGGCAAGGTCTGGCGGATGTCGCTGATCTTCTTGCGCACCTGATACCAGAGCTCGGGGATCTGCGCCGAATGCATCGAGTCCCGGGCCATGAAGGTCACCTGGGATTCACCGGGGCGAGAGAACGAGACAATCCGCTCGTACTCGCCGGTTTCCATCAGCTTCTTTTCGATGCGTTCGGTGACTTGCCGCGAGACTTCCTGGGCGGTCGCGCCCGGCCAATTGGTCTTGATCACCATGGCCTTGAACGTGAACGGCGGGTCTTCGCTCTGGCCCAGCTTGGTGTAGGACAACGTGCCGACGACCGCCAGCAAAATCATCAGGAACAGTACGATCTGGCGGTTATGCAGCGCCCATTCAGAAAGGTTGAAACGCATCGGGGATTACTCCTTGACCGCCAGATTGACCACGCGGTTGGAGCGATCCACCGGCCGCACTTGCTGGCCTTCATGGAGCACGTGAACGCCGGCCGCCACCACCCAGTCGCTGGGACTCAGGCCTTCCAGCACCGGCACGGTTTTCTCACCGAAGGCGCCGACGCGAACCGAGGCTTTTTTCAGGGTGTTGTTGGCACCCACGACCCAGACGTACGTCGCGCCGTTTTCTGCGGTGAGCGCCGAGAGCGGCACCGACAGCGGCACTACGTCAGCGATTTGAATGTATACCCGAGCGCTTTGGCCAAGCTCGGCCGGGACCTTGCCAGCGGTAAACGTAATGCGAGCGGCAAAGGTCCGCGACTTTGGATCGGCGGCCGGCGACAGTTCACGAATGCTTCCGGCGAACCGCTGACCTTGCTGGGTCCACAGTTCAACCGTGACGGGCTGGCCGACCTTGAAACGGCCAAAGCTTTGCTCTGGCAGGCTGATCAGCACTTCACGCTCGCCGTCGGTGGCCAGGGTAAAGACGGTTTGCCCGGCGGCCACCACTTGCCCGACTTCCACGGCGCGCTTGGCCACGACACCGTCATGCGGCGCACGCAACACGGCGTAACTGGCCTGATTGCTGGCAACGTCAAACTCGGCCTTGATCTGCTTGAGTCGCGCCTCACCGGATCGGTAGAGGTTTTCAGAATTGTCGTACTGCGAGCGACTGACCATCTGACGTTCCATCAGGGTCTTGTAGCGATCACGCTCGGCACGCACCAGGTTCAGGTTGGCCTCAGCGGCGGCAACCTGGGCGCGAGTCGCTTCCAGTTGCAGACGGACGTCCTGGGGATCGAGTTCTGCCAGCGGCTGATTCGCCTTGACCCGCTCGCCTTCCTCGACCAATCGTCGGCTGACTTTGCCGCCAATACGGAAGGCCAGCTCTGGCTCGTAACGCGCACGGACTTCGCCGGGATAGCTGTCCATCGCCTGCGCGGAAGGTTCTGGCTGAACCACCATGGCCGGACGCACGGTGACTTGCACCGGCTCTTCATGGCCGCACGCAGACAACAAAAACGCCAGACTGACTGGCAAGGCGAGGGGCAAGGCATAGCGGAACATGGTGAACGACCTTTCGCTAATGGTGCGCGGAATATTTATACTGGCCGGTATGTTATTAATAGCAAACTCACCAGTCCAGTATTAAAGCGAAAAATGTCCAACAATCTTCCTGCACCCAACGGCCCCGGCCGCCCGAAGGATCTCGCCAAGCGCGAGGCGATTCTTGACGCGGCGAAACGTCTTTTCCTGAGCAATGGTTACGCGAGCACCAGCATGGACGCGGTGGCGGCTGAGGCCGGCGTGTCAAAGCTGACCGTTTACAGTCACTTCAACGACAAGGAGACGCTGTTCTCCTGCGCCGTGATGGCCAAATGCGAAGAGCAATTGCCCACATTGTTCTTCGAACTGCCCGACGGCATGCCGATCGAGAATGTGCTGTTGAACATCGCCCGAGGCTTTCATCTACTGATCAACAGCAATGAATCGGTGAACCTGCATCGCCTGATCATGACGCTGGGGAGTCAGGACCCGAAACTCTCGCAGATCTTCTTCGAAGCAGGTCCCCAGCGGATGTTGCAGGGCATGGAGCGCTTGCTGACGAAAATCGACCAGATCGGCGCCTTGAGCATCGACAAGCCGCTCAATGCCGCCGAGCATTTTTTCTGCATGCTCAAAGGCGCAGCGAATTTTCGTTTGCTCTACGGCTGCGGCGAACCCTTGACCGGCGATGCGGCCGAGGCTCATGTGCAGGAAGTGGTGGGGTTGTTTATGCGGGCGTATCGGCCGGATTCGGCCTGATAGGTTTTTAGCGCCTGGGCTGACGCTATCGTCGGATCGCCGCCCGGAGCAAGCTCGCTCCCACAATGGATCGGTGCTGACCACAAATCCTGTGATCAACCGATAACCCTGTGGGAGCGAGCTTGCTCGCGATGCGGACGACGCGGTCCTAAGGCTTGAGCGCTTTCTTGGGGTAGATGTCGTACCGGCTGGATTTGCCATCCAGCGCATGGCTCGGCTTTGGCCCTTCGATGCACGGTGCCTTGCGCGGGCGTTTGACCACCACCCGGTGGCTGGCCAGTGCGAGTGCGGCTTCGAGCAGGGCCGGCGCGTCCGGATCATCGCCTACCAACGGGCGAAACAGGCGCATTTCCTTCTTCACCAACGCAGTTTTCTCACGATGCGGGAACATCGGGTCGAGGTAGATCACCTGCGGCGGCTCGCCTTCCCAGTTGCGCATCAACTCGATCGAGTTACCCTTGAGCAACGTCATCCGCGCCACAATCGGCGCCACCTCAAAATCTTCCGCCGCACGGGCCAAACCATCCTCCAGCAACGCGCCGATCAACGGCTGACGCTCGATCAGGCTCATTTCACAGCCGAGGCTTGCCAGCACGAAACCATCCTTGCCCAGCCCCGCCGTGGCATCCAGCACCTTCGGCCGCACGCCTTGAGCGACACCGACAGCCTTGGCGATCATCTGACCGCTGCCGCCGCCATACAACCGGCGATGGGCGGCGCCGCCCTCGACGAAGTCCACCCGCACCGGTCCCGGCGCGTCCGCGCCGAGCTGTTGCAACTGCAAGCCCTGCTCGCCCACTTGCAACGCGAACTCGGCATCCTCCAGCAGCAGCGGCAAGTTCAATCGCTCGGCCCAGTGCTCGGCGCGTGCCTGAAACGCCTCGGCCAGGGCCTGGACTTTGATGCGGCTGGCCGCGGGTTGCTCACTCATCAGAAAACACACTCAAAAAATTAATGATCGGCAAAAACGGCCGATAACAAAACTATCGAGCATTTTGCCAGAGCTGAGCGTCGACCGAGAGAAATGTCAGACATTCAACGCACATCAGTAGGCTACATTTCGCGTCACGGCGATTATGGCCTGCGTAATTCCCAAGCACTGAGCGGCGTCAGTCACCTGTGGCAGGATTTTTTTGCCCAGGCGCTGGCCGATCATGTGGGCGACGCTGCACCGGCTCCTGGCAGTTACCCACCCGTCGCCGTCGATGGTCCGCTCGAACCGACCGTTGGCGCCGAGCTGCTCGAACACATCGTCACGCAACGCGCCTGCGACGTGAAGGACACCGCGATCCGCCCGCCTGAGCCGTTGTTCCTGCCGATTGCCGAGTTCGAAATGGACCTGGCCGACAAACCGGCTCCGCCGTTCCCGCCGGACGAAATCGTCGCGCAACAGAAACAACAAGACTTCGAAAGCGCTTGGGTGCGCCCGATCGTCCTCGCTGCCGGTCAGCCACTGCCTGCGCCAGGCCCGGCACCGCAACCGCGCCCATTGCACTTGCCGATTGCCGAGTTCGAACTCGATCTGCTGGACAAACCGGCAACCCCCTACCCGCACGCAGAGCTGGTCGAGCAACAAAAGCAATTCGACTTCGATAACGGCTGGGCTCGCCCAATCGTCTTGCAAAACCTGCGCATCGCCGCTTAAGCCTCAACCTCAGCGACAAACCCACCACAACCCGACATTCAGATAAAAGTGATTGCGATGGGCAGCGCTGTAGCCCCCAGCCAATCAACCTTTGAACAATTGATTGATCTGCCCGAACGGCATGGCGTGGTCGGCGAAGCCGAAGGTTCCTTGACCCTGAATTTCCTGCGCGGCCTGATAAAACGCACCGTAGGCGGCACGGGCCATGGCCGAGCCGACACTGATCCGTTTCACGCCCATTTCACTGAGCTGCGCCACGCTCAGCTTGAGACCGCCGGACATCAACACATTGACCGGTTTCGGCGCCACCGCACGGACCACCGCCAGCACCTCTTCAGCGCTGCGCAGCCCCGGCGCATAAAGCACATCGGCGCCCGCCTCGGCAAAGGCCTGCAAGCGGCGAATGGTGTCGGCCAGATCCGGATTACCGTGCAGGTAATTCTCGGCACGCGCGGTCAGGGTGAACGGGAACGGCAAACTGCGCGCTACTGTGACAGCTGCTTCGATGCGGGCGACGGCGTGTTCAAAGCAATAGATCGGGCCGTCTTCACGGCCGGTGGCGTCTTCGATAGAGCCACCTACCGCGCCAGCAGTGGCGGCGCGCAGCAGGCTCTCGGCGGACGCCTGCGGGCTGTCGGCGAAACCGTTTTCCAGGTCAACCGCCACCGGCAGATCAGTCGCGGCGACAATCGCCCGAACGTTGACCAGTGTCTCTTCGAGTTGTACCGCGCCGTCCGGGCGGCCCAGCGAAAAAGCATAACCGGCACTGGTGGTCGCCAGCGCCTGGTAACCCAGACTCGCGAGCATTTTTGCCGAACCGGCGTCCCACGGATTAGGAATCACAAAAGCTCCCGCACCTTCGTGCAAGGCCTTGAACGCCTGAGCTTTAAGGGTTTGCGCATCCATTGGCTCACTCCTGTAGAAGGGAAAAACCCGTCGTCAGAGCAACCCAAGCTGCTCGGCGGCGGGCTCTCTGTATAGCTCAGGCAGCGCCGGCAAGCCAGGCAAACGCGCCATCAAGCGAGTATGAAAGCGTTGCGCCAGGGCGGCGGCCAGCAGGTTGTCGGCGGTGTGCAGGAAGATGTACGGCGTGCGGCCCTCTTCGATCCATTGGGCGATTTTCTCGACCCACGGCGACAGGAACGAATCGTTGGCTTCAAGCACCGGATGGCCGATGAAACGCACTTGCGGGAACTGGGTGAAGGCCGCCGGACGCGGTGGCACCTTGGGCTTTTTCGCTTGCGCATGAAGCACCGAAGGTTCAGTCGACGTGCAGCTGAACAGCGCCCGTGGATCGAGGCAAATGCGCTCCACGCCACGATCCAGCAACAGGCGATTGAGCTTGCGCTCGGCATCGCCTTTGGCGAAGAAATCCCGATGCCGCACTTCAACCGCCAGGGGCCGCTGTAGCCCATCGATGAACCCGGCCAGTTCGGCCAGTCGTTGCGGGGTAAACGCTGCCGACAGCTGCAACCAAAGCGGTGAAACCCGTTCGCCGAGCGGGCTGAGCAATTGCACGAAAGTTTCGGCGGCGCTCAGTTGCTCGCGCAGGTCGCCACCGTGGCTGATGTCACCGGGGAATTTGGCGGTAAAGCGAAAGTCTTCGGGCATCGCCTGCGCCCAGCGCTCGACCGTCGCCGGTGCTGGGCGCGCATAAAACGTGGTGTTGCCTTCAACGGCGTTGAACACCTGCGAGTACAGGCCGAGAAACTCGTTGGGACGGGCGCTTTGCGGATACAGGTACTCGCGCCAGGCGTTTTCGCTCCAGGATGGGCAACCGAGGTAGTAAGGCAACCGCATCAGATGTGCAGGTCGAGACCCAGCACTTCCATATCCCAATCGACGAAAGCTGCGGTGCTCAGGTAGCTGGCCAGGGCCATCGCCACGCTTTTGCTCATGGCGCGGTGGTAGATCATGTCCTGCTGACGGGCGGGGAGATTGCTCAGACGTTGCGCAGAAGCCTTGGCGGCGCGGGCAGCCAGTTGCTCTTCAGAAGGGAAATCCTGCTCGCCATCGATATCCTCAAGGGACTCGTCCACCGACACATTGCCTTTGCGGGGCTTGCGCTTGATGGGGTAGGACTGAGAGGAAAAGCCGTCTATGCGCATAGGTACAAACTCGCTATCGATGATGGCAATTTAGCGGCACTTATCAGTGTTCGCAAACTCCCAAGTGATAACTAGAGCACATAAACCGGAAAAGGTTTAAAAGCGCGCGGTAGAAACTGACAATTGGCAAAGATCGCAGCCTTCGGCAGCTCCTACAGGTGATCCGCGTACTCCCGTAGGAGCTGCCGCAGGCTGCGATCTTTTGATCTACGAATCCTAACGGGCCTTGGGGGTCGCCACTTTGTCGCGCAGGTAAACCGGTTGTGCGTCGTCCGCCGGGATGCCTTCGCCGCGTTCCCAGGCGAAACGGGCCAGGGTCAGCAAGTCTTCGGCGTGAGGCAGCATGCCAGCGTCCTGACCGGTCAGGTTGACGGCGATTCGCTCGCCATAACCCCAACCGGTGCCCGCGCCGAACCAGTCACCCGTGGCATCTGCCGGCAATGCAGCCACTTGCGGTGGCAACACCGCTTCAGCCCCCACCAAGCGCATTTCGCCGGCGGTTTCGCGGTAGCAGCCCCAGTAGACTTCATCCATCCGTGCATCGATGGCCGCCGCAACTTGATGTGCACCGTGCTCACGCAATGCGCGCTGCGCCAGCACCGCCAGGTTGGACACCGGCAACACCGGACGATCCAGGGCAAACGCCAGGCCTTGAACCACGCCGATGGCAATTCGCACACCGGTAAACGCCCCCGGGCCGCGACCAAAGGCAATCGCGTCGACCGCTTGCAAGGTGGTACCCGCATCAGCCAGCAACTGCTGGATCATTGGCAGCAACTTCTGCGCATGCAGGCGCGGGATCACCTCGTAATGGCTCGTGACCTTGCCGTCATGCAGCAAGGCAACGGAGCAAGCTTCAGTCGCGGTGTCCAGGGCCAGCAAGGTGCTCATCGATGTTTCCGTCAGAGAGGTAGAAAAAAGTGCACCAGTATAAACAACAACGGCCCGCAAGCGGGCCGTTGAACGTAAAGCAAATCAGCTTTCTCAGCTCAGCGCTTCAAGCACCTTGCCGGTGATGGCTTCAACCGAGCCAACGCCCGCGATGTGGCTGTACTTCGGCTTGCCGTGAGCAGCCGACAGCTGCTGGTAGAAATCCACCAGTGGCTTGGTCTGGGAATGGTAGACCGACAGACGATGACGCACGGTTTCTTCGGTGTCGTCTTTACGCTGCACCAGCGCTTCGCCAGTGATGTCGTCCTTGCCCGCGAGTTTCGGCGGGTTGTAGACGGTGTGGTAAACGCGGCCGCTGGCTTCGTGTACACGACGACCGGCGATACGCTGAACGATTTCTTCGTCATCGACGGCGATTTCAACCACGTGATCCAGCTCGACGCCGGCCTTCACCAGCGCTTCGGCCTGGGGAATGGTGCGCGGGAAACCGTCGAACAGGAAACCGTTGGCGCAATCAGCCTGGCTGATGCGTTCCTTGACCAGATTGATGATCAGGTCATCGGATACCAGACCGCCGCTGTCCATGACGCTCTTGGCGATCAGGCCCAACTCGGTGCCAGCCTTGACCGCGGCACGCAGCATGTCGCCGGTGGAGATCTGTGGAATAGCGAATTTTTCAGTGATGAACTTAGCCTGAGTACCTTTACCGGCCCCGGGAGCTCCCAGCAGAATGACGCGCATCGATGTGCTCCTCAATTTTTTATTAATAAACGATCGGATTCGCCGCGTGGGGCCAATCTCAAAATAGGGTCGTGGACCGCCCAAACGGCCAAAGGCTGATCAAGATACACAGCAGGCCCTGACCACACAAGCCGCCGAAAGTCGGAGGAACCCGCGCCTGTTACGCCCTGGCGACAAGGTGATCCAAGTCGCAACCCCATAACAAAGTGTCGCCCGACAACCGCGACCGGCCCTCGGGGACCGGTCGCTTGAAGCGGTAAAGCCGCTTGCGACATCCCGTAAAAGACCTTAGCCGGTATTACGCAAACCGGCGGCAATCCCCGCCACAGACACCAGCAACGCCTGTTCCACCGGGCTGCCCTGCGCCACTTCCGGCTGACGCGAGCGGGCCAACAGTTCGGCCTGCAATAGATGTAGCGGGTCGAGGTAGGTGTTGCGTAAACGGATGAACTCCAGGGTATCAGGGCTATGGGCCAGCAGTTGCGACTGACCGGTCAGGCCAAGGACCACCGAACACGCCTGCGACAATAGGTCGCGTAAATGCACACCCAAAGGTAACAAATCAGGCGTCACCAATCGCTCATCGTAGGACTGGGCGATGTCCGCGTCGGCCTTGGCCAGCACCATCTCCAGCATGTCGATGCGCGTGCGGAAGAACGGCCATTGCTCACGCATCTGCGCCAGCAACTCACCCTCACCGCGCGCCAGTGCCTTGCTCAGCGCTGCTTCCCAGCCGAGCCAGGCCGGCAGCATCAGACGAGTCTGGGTCCAGCCGAAGATCCACGGAATCGCCCGCAGGCTTTCGATCCCGCCGGCACGCCGCTTGGCCGGACGGCTGCCCAGCGGCAGACGCCCCAGCTCCTGCTCGGGAGTGGATTGACGAAAATACTCGACGAACTGTGGATTTTCTCGCACCACGGCACGATAAGCGCTGACACCATCGGCCGCCAATTCGTCCATCAAGCCACGCCACGCGGGCTCCGGCGGTGGCGGCGGCAACAACGTCGCCTCCAGCACCGCGGCCAGGTACAGGTTGAGGTTCTGCTCGGCGATGTCCGGCAGGCCGAATTTGAAACGAATCATTTCCCCCTGCTCAGTGGTGCGGAAACGCCCGGCCACCGATCCCGGCGGCTGCGACAGAATTGCCGCGTGCGCCGGACCACCGCCACGGCCCACCGTGCCGCCGCGACCGTGGAACAACAGCAACTCGACTTGCTGCTCGCGGCAGATATCCACCAAACGCTCTTGCGCCCGATACTGAGCCCAGGCCGCCGCCGTGGTGCCGGCGTCCTTGGCCGAGTCGGAATAGCCGATCATCACTTCCTGTGGGCCCTGCAAACGCGAGCGATAGCCCGGCAGCAGCAACAGTTTCTCGATCACCGGGCCGGCGTTGTCCAGGTCGGCGAGGGTTTCGAACAGCGGCACCACGCGCATCGGCCGCAACACACCCGACTCTTTAAGCAGCAGTTGCACGGCGAGCACGTCCGAAGCAGCGCCGGCCATGGAGATCACATAAGAGCCCAGCGACGCCCCCGGTGCCGCGGCAATTTCGCGACAAGTCGCCAGGACTTCGGCAGTGTCGGCCGAGGGTTTGAAATATGCCGGCAACAGTGGCCGACGATTGTTCAACTCGCCCATCAAGAAGCGAATACGCGCGTCCTCGTCCCAGTCTTCATAGCGACCGAGGCCCAGATAATCGGTGATTTCGGTCATCGCCGCCGAATGCCGCGACGAGTCCTGACGCACATCCAGCCGCACCAGGAACAGGCCGAAGGTCACCGCCCGACGCAGACAATCAAGCAACGGACCGTCGGCGATCACGCCCATGCCGCATTCATGCAGCGACTGATAGCACAGCTCCAGCGGATCGAGCAGCTCGCGGTTGTTTTGCAGCACCTCAGCCGGTGCCGCAGTGGTCTCGGTCAAGGAGGCCTGCGCCCAGTTACGGGTCGCGCGCAGGCGTTCACGCAGTTGTTTGAGCACCGCGCGGTAAGGTTCTGCGCTGTCCCCGGCCTTGGCCCGCAACGCGGTGCTGGCCTGCTGCATCGACAGATCGGCGGCCAGATGATCGACATCGCGCAGGTAAAGGTCGGCCGCCATCCAGCGCGCCAGCAGCAAGACTTCACGGGTAACGACAGCGGTCACGTTTGGGTTGCCGTCACGGTCGCCGCCCATCCACGAGGCGAAACGAATCGGCGCCGCCTCCAGCGGTAAACGCAGGCCGGTAGCGGCATGCAGGGCCTGATCGGCCTTGCGCAAGTAGTTGGGGATCGCCTGCCACAGCGAATGCTCGATCACCGCAAAGCCCCACTTGGCTTCATCGACCGGGGTTGGTCGGGTGCGGCGGATTTCTTCGGTGTGCCAGGCTTCGGCGATCAGGCGTTGCAAACGCTGCTGGATCTGCTCGCGTTCGGCAGTCGTCAGGTCGCGGTGATCCTGAGCGGCCAGTTGCGCGGCGATGGCGTCGTACTTCTGGATCAAGGTCCGGCGGGCGACTTCGGTCGGGTGCGCCGTCAGCACCAACTCGATCTCCAGCCGCCCCAGTTGCCGCGCCAGCGCGGCGCTGCCATGGCCTTCAGCCCGCAGGCGGGCGAGCAGTTCGGGCAGCACCCGCGCCTCGAACGGTGCTGGCTGGGACTCTTCGCGGCGATGAATCAGCTGATATTGCTCGGCGATGTTCGCCAGGTTGAGGAACTGGTTGAACGCCCGCGCCACCGGCAGCAGTTCGTCTTCGCTCAACTGATTGAGGCTGGCACGCAGCTCAGCGTCCGTCGAGCCACGGCGGTCCGCCTTGGCGCCCTTACGGATCAGCTCGATCTTGGCGAGAAAACCATCCCCGTACTGCTCACGAATGGTGTTACCCAACAACTCACCCAGCAGGTGAACATCCTCGCGCAAGCGTGCATCGATATCAGTCATCAGCAGTTCTCCAGCGAATGGCAGTCGGCTTCAAGAGTGCCGCCCGCAGCGGGTTCTTACAAGTCGGACGACGAATCGACTTTAAACCTTGAAGGTAAAGGCTAGTCTCAAAGGTAAGCCGTACAGAGGCTTGCCACCGGCAACGGCCGGGCACTCATCCCCTCCTGCCAAGAGCAGGTGCCTATTGAGGTCATTATGAAAATCCGTGAATTAGCCCAACATTGGGAAGAAACCGCCACAGGCCGTTTGACCAAGACCGGCTACACCATTCACCTGGACGTCGAAGCCGCAGCGCGACTGGCGGCGATTACCGAGATGTACCCCAAACGCCACCCTGAAGAACTGCTCGGCGAACTGATCGGTGCGGCGCTGGAAGAGCTCGAAGCGAGCTTCCCTTACGTCAAGGGTCAACAGGTGGTCGCGACCGACGAGGAAGGTGACCCGCTCTACGAAGACGTCGGGCCTACGCCGCGTTTTCTTGAGTTGTCGCGGCGCCATTTGCATGATTTGTCAGCCCAGAGCGGCAAGCAAAAACACTGAAGACCTGTGGCGAGGGAGCTTGCTCCCTCGCCACAAAGGTTCACGTCGCTGGGATTATTGCTCCAGCTGCGGCGTCTCTTGCCCCATGCAACGCACGGCTTTTTTCTGGTTGTTGACCAGCACACCGGTCAGGCCTTTCTGTTCGGTGTCGAACAGCACCAGCACACCATCGACGCACTGGGCGACTTGCGCGGCCGGCTCCAGGGAGACTTTGTAGTCTTCGCCCGGTACGGTCTTAAGCATGGTGAAGTCGTTGAGCAGCAGCGCGTCTTCCGGTTTGGCGAAATGCAGGTAACCGTAGAACCACAAGGCCCCGACAGTGCCGAGGATGCTGCAGATACCGGTGATGATCAGCGGGATGGCGTTACGTTCTTCACTCATTGCGGACTCTCTGGAGGTTCAATTTCTGAATTCTGGGGTGCCGGGTAATTGGGCGTTTCGCCCAAGCGGCGCAGGCCGTTGAAGTGCTGCGGGTCATCGAGAAAGCGCAGCATGACGGTGCGCCAGGTCGGGACGCCGAAGGTCTGCACATGCCCGCCTCGGGTCAGTTGCAGGACCCTCGGCGGGGGCGCAGCTTGATACAGTCGGATGCCATTGGAAAGCGGCACGAGCGGATCGTCGATGCTGTGGTAGATCAATTTCGGCACGCCATTGAGCTGCGGCATCGCATTGATCGCGCTGTCGGCGTCCGGCACCAGCCAGGACAACGGCACCTGAAACGGCCAGGTCATCCACGACGTACTCAAGGCAAATTGCCCGACATCCCGGTAACTGGCCGGCACGCCGTCGAGGACCAGCGCTTTGAGCTGACGCTGACGCTCGGGGTGTTCAACCAGATAATGCACGACCAGCGCGCCACCAAGGCTCTGCCCAAGCACGATCAGCGGTTTACCCTGAACTTCAGGCGCCTGGTCCAGCCATTTGAATGAAGCGTCGATGTCCTGATAGATCGCCGGCAAGCTGGGTTTACCCTGCGACAGGCCATAACCGCGATAGTCCACCAACAGCACCTGATAACCCTGCTTCGGCAGCCACCAAGTGGCGCCCAGATGCCCGGCGAGATTCCCGCCATTGCCGTGCAAATGCAGCACCGTGCCCTTGACCGCCACGCCTTTTTTGGCCGGCAGCCACCAGCCGCGCAATTTCAGGCCATCGGCGGTGGTCAGGGTGACGTCGCGGTACTCAAGCCCGGCTTTCTCCGGGGTAAACGGCAGACCAGGTTCAGGGAAGAACAGCAAGGAACTGCAACCGCCGAGGGTCAGGAGAAGGCAAAGGATGCCGAGGATTCTCATCCGTTTGAAGCCTCGCAAAAAAGGAGTTGAAACACACGACCTGTGGGAGCGAGCTTGCTCGCGATGGCGTTCTAACATTGAGCATTGATGTTGACTGTGACACCGCTATCGCGAGCAAGCTCGCTCCCACATTTGGACGGCGTGATCCTTACAAAATGTTCGAGTAATCCGCTTCGATCCGGTCCAGGCTCAGGTGGTTGAGGAAGTTGGAGAAACACATCCAGGCCGACAGGGCGTTCATGTCACGGAACTGGTCCGGCAGGTACTTGGGTGGTTCCACCAAGCCTTCATCCACCAACTGACGCAGGGTTCGCATGTCTTCCAGGGTGGTTTTGCCACAAAACAGTAAAGGGATCTGCTCAAGCTTGCCTTTACGCACGGCCAACTGAATGTAGTTGTAAACCATGATAAAGCCCTTGAGGTAGGACAAGTCTTTGGTAAATGGCAGACCATTTGGCACCGATCCACGGAAAACCCGGCTGGCGTTGCTATAGCTTTCAGCCATCTCGAAGCCTTGTGCGCGGAAGAACTCGAAGATCTGCAAGAAGTCCGCGCCCTCCTCGGCCATGTGAATCGCGCGGGTACGGTTGGTCAGTTTGCGCAGACGACTCGGATAAGAGGCAAAGGTGATGATTTCCATCAGGATCGCCAGGCCTTCCTGGGTCACGGTCGACGACGGTGGACCTTTGGAGAGGAAGGTGCAGATCGGCTGGTTCAGACCGTTGAGGGTAGTGCCGACGTGCACCAACCCTTCATGGACTTCCAGGGCACGCACATCGCGGTCATTGAACATCGCGTCAGCGCGGATCTTGATGTAGTCGGCACCGGCCGCCGCATCCGCGACGATACCGTCGGACTCGAACACCCGAATGGTTTCCTCGGTTTCGCCAAAAACCTTGTTCAAGCGGGTTTGCAGCAAGTGCACTGCTTCTTTGGCCGTGAGAATCTTCGGCTCGTCCTTGAGGTCGCCCCGGCCATCGATGTTGTTCAGGTAGTCGGACATCATCAGGCCAAGGTCGGCCAGGGTCGGATCACCGGCGTGGAACGCATCGGACGCGGCGCCGTAAAGCTCTTGGGAAATCAACCCGAAATCTTCGGTGCCACGCGCTTCGAGCATCCGCACCACCATGCGGTATTCCTTGCACATGCGCCGCATGATCTGCCCGACCGGGTTGAACTGACCGAGCTGGCGGGTGATGTCGCGCTCGATGTTCTGGAATTCCAGCTTCACTTTGCTGGAATCGAAAGACAGTGGCCGATTGAGGTAGTAGTCGCGGTCCACGGCCGGCATTTCCTTGCCTTTGGCCTTGAGGAAACCCTTGCGGACGTTGTCGTCCCACTTGACCGCATCGAGTACCCGAATCGGCGTCTGCGCCAGCACTATGCGATCGGACAAGGTGCGTATCGTCTGCTGGTATTCGTCCACCTGGTGCTCCTGTTTAAAACCGTTCAATGTGGGATAGTGCCGATCGTTATACCGACGCCAATACCAGATGCATGTAGCGGTTCAAAATGCCGAGCATCTCTTGTTCAGCCAGCGGCTCTGCGTCGTTGAGCAGCCCTTGATATTCCATCCGGCCGACAATCGCCGTCAACACTTTGGCATCCTGCTGTGGCTCTCGGGAACCCAATACCTGGAAAAGCTGGCAGGTGCCCTGTAGGAGAATTTGCTGATGCGAACGCACCAACAGGGCCAGGCGCGGATTGAGCAAGGCTTCCTGGCGGAAGGCCTGCTCGGCCATCAAGTGCTCACGGCGGTTGCTCAGTTGCCGTTGGACATAGTCAGCCATCAGCCGTGCAATATCGTCAGCCAACCGCGAGCGGGACTCGGGGCTGCCATCACCGCTAACGACCAATTCGCGCAACAGGCCTTCGTTGTTGGCCCACAACCTGGCCATGAAGGCGGCGCTGCGCTCGACGTATTGAGCAAAGGTATCGGTAAGCAGGTCATCGATATCCTTGAAATAGTAAGTCGTCGCCGACAACGGCACACCGGCTTCGGCGGCGACTGCACGGTGACGTACCGCACGGACACCGTCGCGTACGACGATCCGCATCGCGGCATCAAGAATGTCCTGTCGACGCTGCTCACTTCCCTGTCGGCTGGCCTTTCGGCCTTGGTACTGAACGCTTTCAGCGACCGCAGTGGCGATACCCGCTGCACCTTCTTGAGCACTTGCACGATTCACGGCAGGTATTCCTCTCTAACGTCAAAAGTAACCAATTGATACGTTTGTACCAGACAGGCAATAAAAAGCCGCCTGTTATAGGCGGCTTTTTTATTGAAACATTTACGCTTGCGGCCGCATGTGCGGGAACAGGATCACATCGCGAATCGACGGTGAGTTGGTCAACAGCATCACCAGACGGTCGATACCGATACCTTCACCGGCGGTCGGCGGCATGCCGTATTCCAGTGCGCGAACGAAGTCAGCGTCGTAGTGCATGGCTTCGTCGTCGCCGGCGTCCTTGTCGGCCACCTGAGCCATGAAGCGCTCGGCCTGGTCTTCCGCGTCGTTCAACTCGGAGTAGGCGTTGGCGATTTCGCGGCCACCAATGAACAGCTCGAAACGGTCGGTGACGTTCGGGTTCTCGTCGTTGCGACGGGCCAGCGGCGACACTTCAAACGGGTACTGGGTGATGAAGTGCGGCTGCTCCAGCTTGTGCTCGACCAGTTCTTCGAAAATCATCACCTGCAACTTGCCCAGACCTTCGAAGCCGAGCACCTTGGCGCCGGCCTTTTTGGCGATGGCGCGAGCCTTGTCGATGTCCTGCAGGTCGGCAGCGGTCAGGTCCGGGTTGTACTTGAGAATCGAGTCGAACACCGACAGACGCACGAACGGCTCGCCGAAGTGGAACACCTTGTCGCCGTAAGGCACGTCGGTGCTGCCCAGAACCAGCTGAGCCAGTTCACGGAACAGCTCTTCGGTCAGGTCCATGTTGTCTTCGTAGTCGGCGTAAGCCTGGTAGAACTCCAACATGGTGAATTCAGGGTTGTGACGAGTCGAGACGCCTTCGTTACGGAAGTTGCGGTTGATCTCGAACACCTTCTCGAAACCGCCAACCACCAGACGCTTGAGGTACAGCTCCGGCGCGATACGCAGGAACATTTCCATGTCCAGCGCGTTGTGGTGAGTCTCGAAAGGCTTGGCCGCAGCACCACCCGGAATGGTTTGCAGCATCGGCGTTTCAACTTCAAGGAAGTCGCGCTTCATCAGGAAGCTGCGGATGTGCGCGATCACTTGCGAACGCACGCGGAACGTCTGGCGCACCTCATCGTTGACGATCAGGTCAACGTAACGCTGGCGGTAGCGCTGCTCGGTGTCGGACAGGCCGTGGTGCTTGTCTGGCAGCGGACGCAGGGACTTGGTCAGCAGACGCACGTTGGTCATTTCAACGTACAGGTCGCCTTTGCCGGAACGGGCCAGGGTGCCTTCGGCAGCAATAATGTCGCCCAGGTCCCAGGTCTTGACCGCGGCCAGGGTTTCTTCCGACAGGGTTTTACGGTTGACGTAAACCTGAATGCGCCCGGACATGTCCTGGATCACCATGAACGAGCCACGGTTGAGCATGAGACGACCGGCAACCTTGACCGGAATCGCAGCCTCTGCCAGCTCTTCCTTAGTCTTGGCAGCGTACTGTTTCTGCAAATCTTCGCAGTAGGCGTCGCGGCGGAAGTCGTTGGGGAAGGCCTGGCCCTTGGCGCGCTCGGCAGCAAGCTTTTCCTTGCGCAGGGCGATCAGGGAGTTTTCTTCCTGTTGCAGGGCTTGCGGATCGAGTTCTAGGTCGCTCATGTCTTTAAATTTTCCATCACAGGTTCGTTGCCCCCGCCGATGACAGGGGACTTAAGGTCTTGACTGGCGGTTTACAGCCCTTGTTTCAGGCTCGCCACCAGGTATTCGTCGATATCGCCGTCGAGCACCTTGTCGCAGTCGCTGCGTTCGACGTTAGTCCGCAAATCCTTGATTCGCGACTGGTCGAGCACGTACGAGCGAATCTGGTGACCCCAGCCGATGTCCGACTTGGTGTCTTCCAGAGCCTGGGAGGCGGCATTGCGTTTCTGCACTTCCTGCTCGTACAAGCGCGCCCGCAACATTTTCATCGCGGTGTCTTTGTTGGCGTGCTGGGAACGTTCGTTCTGACAGCAGACCACGGTGTTGGTCGGTACGTGGGTGATACGTACGGCCGAGTCGGTGGTGTTTACGTGCTGACCACCGGCACCCGAGGAGCGGTAGGTGTCGATGCGCAGGTCCGACGGGTTGATGTCGATTTCGATGTTGTCATCGATTTCCGGCGACACGAACACGGCCGAGAACGAGGTGTGACGACGGTTACCCGAGTCGTACGGGCTCTTGCGCACCAGACGGTGCACGCCGATTTCGGTCCGCAGCCAGCCAAAAGCGTATTCGCCCTTGATGTGCAGGGTGGCGCCCTTGATCCCGGCGACTTCACCGGCGGAGAGCTCCATGATGGTGGCGTCGAAACCGCGTTTATCCGCCCAGCGCAAGTACATGCGCAGCAGGATGTTGGCCCAGTCCTGGGCTTCGGTACCGCCGGAGCCGGCCTGGATGTCCAGGTAGGCGTTGTTGGCGTCCATTTCACCGCTGAACATGCGACGGAACTCAAGCTTCTCGAGGGCTTCGCGCAGACGCTCGACTTCGGCAGCGACGTCATCGACGGCGGCCTGGTCTTCTTCTTCGGCGGACATCAGCAGCAGGTCCTTGGCGTCGGCAAGGCCGCTGTGCATCTGGTCGAGGGTTTCGACGATCTGCGCCAGCAGCGAGCGCTCGCGGCCCAGTTCCTGAGCGTACGACGGGTTGTTCCAGACATTCGGATCTTCAAGCTCGCGATTGACTTCAGTCAGACGCTCATGCTTTTGATCGTAGTCAAAGATACCCCCGAATAGTTTCGGAGCGCTCGGACAGGTCCTTGATACTGTTAAGGATCGGGTTGATTTCCATGGCGGGCAGCACTCGTTGGCGAACTTTTGAAAGCCGGCGAGTATAACGTAATCAAGCTGTCACGGCAGCCCGCCTGGCGGCTTTAGGGCGAATGGTTTTTGGCTGAACACCATGTAGACGTTGCACTCCGAACTGTAGGAGCTGCCGAAGGCTGCGATCCTTTGATCTTCGCCTTTAAAGCAACATCAAAAGATCGCAGCCTTCGGCAGCTCCTACAGGGCATCGTGTTTCAGCGGGTTACTCAATCCCCACCTGATTGCGCCCATTGTTCTTCGCCAGGTACAACCCCTTGTCCGCCGCCGAGATCAATTGACGGCAATCCGTGCCCGACTGCGGGGTCATGGTCGAGAGGCCGATGCTGATGGTCAGGCTTGCACCTTCGGCCGGGAAAACATGCGGAATTTTCATTCCGGCCACAGTCTGTCGGAGTTTTTCCGCGACCAGACGCGCCCCGCCCGGCGAGGTATTGGGCAATACCAGCACGAACTCTTCACCGCCATAACGCGCCGGCAGATCGGAAGGCCGGCTGCTGGCATCGCGGATTGCCGTGGCGACTTTGCGCAGGGCTTCGTCGCCTTCCAGGTGGCCGAAGTTGTCGTTGTACAACTTGAAGTGATCGACATCGATCATCAACAGTGACAGCTGCGCCTGATCACGCAAGGCCCGGCGCCATTCCAGCTCGAGGTATTCGTCGAAATGGCGGCGGTTCGACAGGCCGGTCAGGCCGTCTGAGTTCATCAACCGCTGGAGCACCAGGTTGGTATCGAGCAACTGCTGCTGGCTGACCCGCAACGCCCGGTAGGCCGCGTCGCGCTGGATAAGGGTGGTGTAGGAACGCGAGTGGTAACGAATGCGCGCCACCAGTTCGATGTTGTCCGGCAGCTTGACCAGGTAATCGTTGGCCCCCGCGGCAAACGCCGCGCTCTTGATCAGCGGGTCTTCCTTGGTCGAGAGCACAATGATCGGAACGTCCTTGGTCGCCGGGTGGTTGCGGTATTCGCGCACCAGCGACAGGCCATCCAGACCGGGCATGACCAGGTCCTGCAGGATCACCGTCGGCCTGATGCGAATTGCCTGGGCGATGGCCTGGTGCGGATCGGCGCAAAAATGGAAGTCGATGTTCTCTTCGTTCGCCAGCCCGCGGCGCACGGCTTCACCGATCATGGCCTGGTCGTCGACCAGCAGCACCATCGCGGCGTTCTCATCGGCTTTAAAAGCGTCGAGCTGTAAATCATCCATGTGCGTTCACCTGAGTCAGGCAATAACAGCGGCAATGATGAGTCATTTTGCGAATATCTCCAGCAATCGTGGCGCTATCTTGTCCAGCGGGCGAATTTCCACAGCGGCGTCGATGGCGGCGGCCGCTTTCGGCATGCCATACACCGCACTGCTGCGCTGATCCTGAGCAATGGTCAGGTAGCCCTGCTGGCGCATCAATTTAAGTCCCTGGGCGCCATCGCGCCCCATACCGGTCAGCAGCACACCCACTGCATCACCGTTCCAGTAAGTGGCCACGCTTTCGAAAAATACGTCGATCGAGGGTCGGTAGATCTCGTTGACCGGCTCGGCGGTGTAGGCCAGCGTACCGTTCTTCACCAAACGAATATGGTGGTTGGTGCCTGCCAGTAAAACCGTCCCGCTTTGCGGCGGCTCACCTTCCTCGGCCAGGCGGACTTTCAGGCCGCTAGCGCTGCTGAGCCATTCAGCCATACCCGTCGCGAACACCTGATCGACGTGCTGAACCAGCACGATGGCCGGCGCAAAATCGCGTGGCAGGCCCTTGAGCAAGACTTCCAGTGCCGCCGGCCCACCGGCAGAAGAACCAATGGCCACCAGGCTCTGGCGCAGTCCGGAGCTGCGCGGATGGGTCGGCGCTGATTGCACGCGGTTGCCGCGCTCGCCGATCAGCCAGCCGATATTCATGATCTTGCGCAGCAGCGGCGCGGCGGCCTCTTTCGGATCACCCGCGCCAAGGGCCGGGGTATCGACCACATCCAGCGCGCCGTGGCCCATGGCCTCGAACACTCGATGGACATTCTGCTGCCGATCCACCGTGACGATGACGATAGCGCACGGGGTCTCGGCCATGATCCGCCGGGTCGCTTCGACGCCATCCATGATCGGCATGATCAGGTCCATCAGGATCAGGTCCGGGGTCAGCTCGGCGCAGCGTTGCACCGCCTCGGAACCGTTGCTGGCGACCCAGACCACCTCATGCGCCGGTTCGAACGCCAAGGCTCGACGCAGGGCCTCCACGGCCATGGGCATATCGTTGACGATAGCGATCTTCATGTCCGCGCGCCTCCTATGAGCTCAACCACTGCATCGAGCAGCGCATCGTCATGAAAGCTGGCCTTGGCTAAATAGTAGTCGGCTCCAGCGTCCAGTCCACGACGACGGTCTTCTTCACGATCCTTGTAGGACACCACCATCACCGGCAGCGATTGCAACCGATTGTCACGTCGCAACAACGAAACCAGCTCGATCCCGTCCATGCGCGGCATATCAATGTCGGTAATCAGCAGATCAAAATCTTCGGCACGCAGCGCGTTCCAGCCGTCCATGCCGTCAACTGCAACGGCCACGTCATAACCCCGATTGAGCAGCAGCTTGCGTTGCAACTCACGAACCGTCAGTGAGTCATCGACCACCAGAATGCGTTTGCGCGCAACGATGGCGGCCTGTTGGCTGTGCCGGGTGATCCGCTCCAGGCGACCGGTATTGAGCAGTTTGTCCACCGAACGGAGCATGTCCTCGACGTCGACGATCAACACCACTGAGCCGTCATCGAGCAAGGCCCCGGCAGAAATGTCCTGCACCTTGCCCAGGCGCTCATCCAGCGGCAGCACCACCAACGTGCGCTCGCCGATAAAGCGCTCGACGGCCACCCCGTACACCGCGTCGCGCTCACGGATGACCACGACTTTGAGGGTCGCCGGGCTGTTCTGACTCGCCGGGCGGTTCAGCAACTGGCTGGCCGCGACCAGGCCAACGTGTCGACCTTCGTGCCAGAAGTGCTGACGACCTTCCACCTGGACGATATCGTCCGACGCCAGATCGCACATGCGCTCGATGTGCGCCAGTGGAAAGGCATACGCCTCCTCGCCCACTTCCACCACCAGACTGCGCACCACCGACAACGTCAGCGGCACCTCAAGATGGAAACGACTGCCCTCGCCTGCTTTCTGCTCCAGCACCACCGCACCGCGCAACTCGCGGGCCATGTGCTGAACCGCGTCCAGGCCAACGCCACGCCCGGACACCTCAGTGACCGTGTCGCGCAGGCTGAAGCCCGGCAGGAAGAGGAACGTCAGCAGCTCATCTTCGCTCAACTGCGCCGCGGTCTCGGCCGGTGACAATTGACGTTCGACGATGCTGCGGCGTACCTGTTCCAGGTCCACGCCATTGCCGTCGTCGCTCAATTCCAGCACCAGCAACCCGGCCTGGTGGGACGCGCGCAAGCGAATCAGCCCTTCGGCAGGCTTGCCGGCCAGCAGGCGCTGTTCGGGCATTTCGATGCCGTGGTCGACGGCGTTACGCAGCAAATGGGTCAGCGATGCTTCGAGCTTTTCCAGCACGTCGCGGTCGACCTGGGTCTTTTCGCCCTCGATCTCCAACCGCACTTGCTTGCCCAGGCTGCGGCCCAGATCGCGAACCATCCGCGCCTGACCGGTCAGCACATCGGCAAACGGCCGCATACGACAGGCCAATGCGGTGTCGTACAGCACCTGAGCGCGCTGACTGGCGTGCCAGGCGAACTCATCGAGCTCAGCGGTTTTTTCCGCCAGCAGTTGCTGGGATTCGGCCAACAACCGCCGCGCATCGCCGAGCGCCTCCTGGGCCTCAAGGCTCAGGGTTTGCTCTTTGAGGTGGACATTGAGGTTTTCCAGGGCGCGCAGGCTGTTGCTCTGTGTGCGTTTGAGGCGCTGCATCGTCGCCAGGTACGGCTTGAGACGCAGGGTTTCCACCAGCGATTTGCTCGACAGGTCGAGCAGGCTGTTCAAGCGCTCGGCGGTGACCCGCAACACCCGCTCGCCGCCCTCGGTGACGCGTTTCGCTCTACGCGATGCCTCTACCGACGCCTCTACCGATGCAGCGAGCGACGACTCGAGTTCTGACACAAGGTCTGGCGATTCGACCCGCTGTGTCGGCGGCTCGAGTGGCAATGAGGGCTGCGCTACAGCAGGTGCAACGATTGCCGAAGGATCCAGCAAACACCCCATCAACGCCACGTACGCTTCGATGTCGCCTGGCCCCACGTTGACACTGCCTGGCGTGGCGATGCGCATCAGCAAATCCGTGCCTTGCAGCAGCGCGTCAATGTGTTCGGGGCGCAGAAAAAGTCGACCTTCCTGCGCGCTGACCAGGCAATCTTCCATCACATGGGAAACGCTGACCCCGGCATCCACACCGACAATCCGCGCCGCGCCCTTGAGCGAATGCGCGGCGCGCATGCAGGCTTCCAGATGATCGGCCTGAGTCGGGTCACGTTCCAGCGCCAGCAGCCCGGCGCTGAGCACCTGGGTCTGAGCCTCGGCTTCAAGACTGAAGAGTTCCAGCAGTGACGCGTCGCGCATTTGCTCGGGGGTCATGTCAGGCTCCGGGTCACGGCGGACAACAACTGCTCTTCATCCAGCCAGCGCAGACTGCGACCTCTGAATTGCAGCACGCCACGGGTGTATTTGGCGCTGGCCTGCTGGCCTGATCGGGACGCGGCGTTGAGAATCCGCTCATCAATGGCGTGAATCCCGTCCACCTCATCCACCGGCACCACCACCGGACCGCCGTGAGCGGCGATGATCAACATGCGCGGCATGATCCGCGCACCCGAAGCGACCCCCGTGGTCGCTTCCAGCCCCAGCAACTCCACCAACGACAGGCAGGCCACCAGCGCACCGCGCACATTCGCCACCCCCAGCAAGGCCCTCGAACGCTGATGCGGTAGCGAATGAATCGGCTGCAAGGGCGCGACTTCCACCAGGCTGCGGGTGGCCAGGGCGAGCCATTCTTCGCCGAGGCGAAACATCAACAACGAGCGCGTGAGCACATCCGTTTCGATGGCAATGGCCGTTTGCGCGCGGTCGTCCTGCTGCAAGGCATAACGATCCAGCAAACGCGTCGCCGCGGCGGAATACACCGCGCAATTGCGACAGTGAATGTGTTCGATCAGCAATGGGCAGGACTTGTCGCCGTGGATACCGATACGGTTCCAGCAGTCGTCGATGGCCTGAGCATCTGCATGGGTCACGTTCAACGAAACAGAACCGGTCATCGTTTACGCTCACTGTCAGCGGCGCGCTCACTGCGGGCGGCGCGCTCCTGTAATCGACGGGCCCCGACCGCATCGCCCTGGGACGCCAGCAACACTGACAGGTGCATCAGCGCTTCGGGGTGCTGCGGTTGTAAATAAAGCGCCTTGCGATAAAAGCCCTGGGCTTCCAGCACGCTGCCGGCGACATCGCTGAGCAGCCCCAGCCAGTAAAACACCTGCGCCACCGGCTCGTGGCTGCGCAGGTACTGCTCGCAGGCCGCCCGTGCGTCCAGGCTTTTACCTTCGTTGGCCAGGGTCGCAATACTCGCTAGCAGAACGGTGGCATCAGTGTTCGACACCGTCTCCTGGCTCGCACGCGACGCAGGTGCAACGGCGGCAAAAGGTCGGTTGCGTACCGGCGGCGGAACGCTGCGCATAAGCAAACTCACCGGCAACGGTGGTGCAATGAACACCGGCAGCGGTTCGGGTTCAGGCTCGCTGTGACGGCTGAAGGCGAAGGATTGTGGAATACCGATCGAACGCATGCCCAGACGCCCCAGCAGACTGCCTTCGGCCGGGCCGATAAACAGCACGCCCTCCACGTGGGTCAGGCGCTTGAGCACCTCAAAAACCTGCGTCTGAGTAGGCTGATCGAAATAGATCAGCAAGTTGCGACAAAACACGAAGTCATAGGGCGGTTCATTGGCCAGCAGGGCCGGATCCAGCAGATTGCCCACCTGCAAACGTACCTGTTCGCGCACCTGATCGCTGAGGCGGTAGCCCTCGTCTTCGGCACTGAAATGACGCTCGCGGAAATCGCTGTGTTGCCCTCGAAAGGAGTTTTTTCCATACAGCGCACGCTTGGCCCGCTCAACCGACAGCGGGCTGACATCTAACCCTTCGACCTTGAACTGGTGTGGCGCCAGCCCGGCATCGAACAACGCCATGGCAATCGAATACGGCTCTTCGCCGGTCGAGCACGGCAGGCTGAGAATCCGCAGCGCGCGCATCCCCTTGATCTCGGCCAGACGCTTGGTCGCCAGTCTGGCCAAGGTGGCAAAGGACTCCGGATAACGGAAAAACCAGGTTTCCGGGACGATCACTGCTTCGATCAGCGCTTGCTGTTCGTCTCGCGAGCCTTGCAGCCGCTGCCAGTACTCATCCGACGTTTCCACCTGCTGCGCCGCCGTGCGCTGGCGCACCGCGCGCTCGATGATCGCCGGGCCGACGGAGCTCACGTCGAGGCCGATGCGTTCTTTGAGGAAGTCGAAAAAACGCTGGTCGCTGCTCATGGGCGCTCCTCAAGCGACGCCAGGTCGAGCGGCGGTGACGGGAACAGCAACGCGCGCACCTGAGCATCCAGCAAGTCCGCGACGCGCACCCATTGCAGCAGCCCTTGCGCGTCTTCACGCACCGGCCCCAAATACGGCGTCTGACGATTGTCCAGACCATAAGGCTGGAAGTCCGCCGGGTTGCAACGCAGGGTGTCGGTGGCCTGCTCAAGAATCAGTCCGAGCAATTGCACGGGCGTAGCGTTATCCGGTTGATAGTGCACCAACACCAATCGAGTACTGGTGCGCGCCTGGGCCGGCTGACCGAACGCCAGGTCGCCGACATCGATCACCGGTACCACCGCGCCGCGATAGGCAAACACCCCCGCGACCCAGGACGGCGCCCTGGCAATCGGTTTGAGTGCCAGGCGCGGCAGCACTTCAGCCACCTCGGTGGCTTGTAGTGCATAGCGCTCGTCGCCGATGCGAAACACCAGAAACAATGACTGCCTGGGCGCCATGCCTGCACCCCGTTTCGCCACGAGTTCGCTCATCAGACTTTGAATCGCGAGACGCCGCTGCGCAGCCCCACGGCCACCGAACTCAGCTCGTCGATCGCGGAACTGGCCTGACGCAGGGACTCGACCGTCTGGCTGCTGGCATCGCCCAACTGCACCAGCGCATGGTTGATCTGTTCGGCGCCCGTGGCCTGGGCCTGCATGCCCTCGTTGACCATCAACACCCGCGGCGCCAGCGCCTGAACCTGGTGGATGATCTGCGACAGCTGCTCACCAACCTGCTGCACTTCGGACATGCCGCGGCGCACTTCTTCGGAGAATTTGTCCATGCCCATCACACCGGCCGACACCGCCGACTGGATCTCGCGAACCATCTGCTCGATGTCGTAGGTGGCGACGGCCGTCTGGTCCGCCAGACGTCGTACTTCGGTGGCGACCACGGCGAAACCACGACCGTATTCACCGGCCTTTTCGGCCTCGATGGCGGCGTTCAGCGACAGCAGGTTAGTCTGGTCCGCGACCTTGACGATGGTCACCACCACCTGATTGATGTTGCCGGCCTTCTCGTTGAGGATCGCCAGTTTGGCGTTGACCAGATCGGCCGCGCCCATTACCGAGTGCATGGTCTCTTCCATGCGCGCCAGCCCTTGCTGTCCGGAGCCGGCCGCCACCGAAGCCTGATCGGCGGCGGTGGAGACTTCGGTCATGGTACGCACCAGGTCACGGGACGTCGCGGCGATTTCGCGCGAAGTGGCGCCGATTTCGGTGGTGGTGGCGGCGGTTTCAGTGGCGGTCGCCTGCTGCTGTTTGGAAGTGGCAGCGATTTCGGTCACCGAGGTGGTCACCTGTACCGAGGAGCGCTGAGCCTGGGACACCAGCGACGTCAGTTCGGTCATCATGTCGTTGAAGCCGGTTTCCACCGCGCCGAATTCGTCTTTGCGGGCCAGGTTCAGACGGTTGCTGAGATCGCCGGTGCGCATGATGTCGAGGATCTGCACGATGCGGTTCATCGGCGCCATGATCGCGCGCATCAACAGCAGACCGCAGAGGCCGGCGGCGAGAATCGCGACCAGCAAAGAGAGGCCCATGCTGATTTTTGCCGCGACAACCGCATTGCGGATTGCCTGAGTGGCGGCATTGGATTGATCACGATTGGCGTCAATCACAATATTCAACTGCTTGCGGCCATCGACCCACGCGGGTGTCAATTCCTGCTCCAGCGCTATGCGGGCCTGTTCGTATTGTTTGTGCTGATACAGATCGACGACTTTATTCAGCACCTTATTGAACGCTTGATGACGCACTTCGAACACGTCGAAATCGGCCTGATCCCGAGCATCGAAGATGGTTTTTCGATAGTTGCCCATCTCCTCTTCAATACGCGCCTCGTAGCTCTTGTACAGCTCCAGGTCAGCGGCGGTCATGTCGCGATGTTCAGAGAGGCCAACGATCCGCTGGGTCAGGACATAACCGTCGACCCAGGCGCTGCGAATCATCGAACTGTAATACACCCCCGGAACGGCATCCTTCTGGACCGTTTCCTCACTGGACTCAATCTTCAGCAGACTGGAGAACGAGACCATGACCATCAACAGCATGATCGCGATAATCACCGCAAAGCTCGCCAAAATGCGTTGGCGCAATGTCCAGTTCTTCACAGTCAGTCCTCGGGGCGGTTCAAATGGAGGGGAGTATAGCCGAGGGCACGCTGCGTTTTATAAGCGGTTGCGCACTGCGTCTCATCCTGAGCGAAAAGCGTGAAACGGAGGGTAGATGATCGTTCCCACGCTCTGCGTGGGAACGATCAGCGGCTTGCGCAGATTCTGCGGGAGCAACCCGGGGCATCGATTAAAAAGATATACACTCGGGCAAATCTATAAAAACCGCCCACCGGGTATCTTCACCATGATGACCTTGCGCCAGATCCGTCACTTCATCGCCGTGGCCGAAACCGGCTCGATCTCGGCCGCCGCGCAAGCGGTGTACATCTCTCAGTCCACCTTGACCCTGGCCATCCAGCAGCTTGAGCAAGAGATTGGCGTCAACCTGTTCAATCGCCACGCCAAGGGCATGACCCTGACCCATCAGGGCCATCAGTTCCTGCGCCAGGCGCACTTGATTCTGGCCACGGTCGACAACGCCAAACGCAGCCTTCAGCAAAGCACCGATCAGGTCGCCGGCCAATTGATCATCGGCGTGACCAGTCTGGTGGCCGGTTATTACCTCGCCGATTTGCTCACCCGTTTTCAGCGCGCCTATCCCAACGTGGAGATTCGCGTGATGGAAGACGAGCGGCCTTACATCGAGCACTTGCTGGTCAGCGGCGAAATCGATGTCGGGGTGCTGATCCTCTCCAACCTTGAGGATCGCCATGCATTGCAGACCGAGGTGCTGACCCATTCGCCGCACCGCCTGTGGCTGCCGGCCCAGCACCCGCTGCTGGAACACGACAGCATCAACCTCGCCGATGTCGCCCGCGAGCCGTTGATTCAATTGAACGTCGATGAAATGGACCGCAACGCCCAACGCATGTGGTCGGCAGCCTCCTTGCAGCCGCGCATCACCTTGCGCACGGCCTCCACCGAAGCCGTTCGAAGCCTGGTGGCGGCCGGCCTTGGCGTGTCGATTCAACCCGACATGACCTACCGACCCTGGTCGCTGGAAGGCGACATCATCGAAGCGCGACCCATCGCCGACCTCAGCCAGACCCTCGACGTCGGCCTGGCCTGGCGTCGCGGCACCGCCCGCCCGGCGCTGGTCGATCCGTTCCTGACCGTCGCCCGCGAGCAACCTCACGGCGGGCGCAAGCCATCTATTTAATCGAACGCTGCATTCAGTATTTAGTATTTGTCGTCCGCAAGCCCGGCCACTAGTCTCTGGACATCAATAAGACGGTCGGGCCCCCAGTCACAGGGAGCACCATGACCACACAAGAAAAGAGAACCCGAAAAATGCCTGGCGCGCAGACCCCGTTGTTCACTGCATTGCTGATCGATGGTGAATTAGTCGCAGGCCAGGGCTTTGTCGAGCCGATCATCAATCCGGCCACCGGTGAAGTGCTGACACACATCGCCGAAGCCAGCACCGAACAAGTCGAAGCCGCCATCCTCGCCGCCCACCGCGCCTTCGCCGGCTGGTCGCGAACCACCCCGCAACAGCGCTCGAACATCCTGTTGGACATCGCCAACGCGGTGGAAAAGCACGCCGACCTCCTCGCTCGCCTCGAATCACTGAACTGCGGCAAGCCGTTGCACCTGGCCCGTCAGGACGATTTGAGCGCCACAGTCGACGTGTTTCGCTTCTTTGCTGGTGCCGTACGCTGCCAGACCGGCCAGCTCAGCGGTGAATACCTGCCGGGTTACACCAGCATGGTGCGCCGCGATCCTATCGGGGTCGTAGCGTCCATCGCGCCGTGGAACTACCCGATCATGATGGCCGCGTGGAAAATCGCCCCGGCCCTGGCCGCTGGCAACACACTGGTGTTCAAGCCGTCCGAACACACACCTCTGTCGATCCTCGCCCTCGCGCCGGCACTGGCTGAAATCCTCCCACGCGGGGTGATCAACATTATTTGCGGCGGTGGTGAAGGCGTCGGCAGCCATTTGGTCAGCCACCCGAAAGTGCGCATGGTCTCGCTGACCGGCGACATCGTGACCGGACAGAAAATCCTTCAGGCCGCTGCCAAAACCCTGAAACGCACCCACTTGGAACTCGGCGGCAAAGCGCCGGTGATCGTCTGCAACGACGCCGACATTCAAGCGGTAGTCGAAGGCGTGCGCAGTTACGGTTACTACAACGCCGGACAGGACTGCACCGCCGCCTGCCGGGTTTATGCACAGGCCGGCATTCACGACACATTGGTGGCGGAACTCGGTGCCGCCGTCAGCAGCCTGCGCTTCGCCGGTAAACGCGATGCCGACAACGAGCTCGGCCCGCTGATCAGCACTCGCCAGCGCGACCGCGTGGCCAGTTTTGTCGAACGCGCCCTTGGCCAGCCACACATCGAACGAGTGACCGGCGCGGCGGTGCATTCCGGTGCCGGTTTCTACTACCAGCCAACCCTTCTGGCCGGCTGCAAACAGAGCGATGAAATCGTCCAGCGCGAAGTGTTCGGGCCGGTGGTCACCGTGACCCGTTTCGACGAACTGGAGCAGGCAGTGGATTGGGCCAACGACTCGGAATACGGCCTGGCCTCGTCGGTCTGGACCCAGAACCTGGACAAGGCGATGCAGGTCGCGGCGCGCTTGCAATACGGCTGCACCTGGATCAACAGCCACTTCATGCTGGTCAGCGAAATGCCCCACGGCGGCTTGAAGCGCTCGGGTTACGGCAAAGACTTATCCAGCGATTCGCTCCAGGACTACAGCGTGGTGCGGCACATCATGGCGCGCCACGGCAACGATCTGAAATAACCGCACTACGCTAACAATCAGCCGAAAAGGCCAGCTACATCACGTTCAAAACTGCCCCGACCATAATTAAAGAAGAGGGAAACCCCATGTTCGTGCACAAGACCGCACTGTTCAGTGCAATCACCACCGCCTTGCTGGCCAGCGCCAGTATCCAGGCCGCCGAACCGCTGAAAGCCGTTGGCGCTGGCGAAGGCCAACTGGATATCGTCGCCTGGCCGGGCTACATCGAACGTGGCGAGAGCGACAAGAATTACGACTGGGTCACCGGTTTCGAGAAAGAAACCGGCTGCAAGGTCAGCGTCAAAACCGCCGCTACCTCTGACGAAATGGTCAGTCTGATGGCCAAGGGTGGTTACGACCTGGTGACCGCGTCTGGCGACGCCTCGTTGCGCTTGATCGGCGGCAAACGTGTGCAGCCGATCAACACCGCGCTGATCCCGAACTGGAAAAACATCGATCCGCGCCTCAAGGACGGGCCTTGGTACGTGGTCAACAAACAGGTTTACGGCACGCCTTATCAGTGGGGCCCGAACGTGCTGATGTACAACACCAACGTTTTCAAAATCGCGCCTGACAGCTGGAGCGTGGTGTTCGATCCGCAAAACCTGCCGGACGGCAAAGCCAACAAAGGTCGAGTGCAAGCATATGACGGCCCGATCTACATCGCCGACGCCGCGCTGTACCTGAAGTCGACCAAGCCGGAACTGGGCATCAAGAACCCTTATGAACTGACCGAAACCCAGTACAAGGCCGTGCTCGACCTGCTGCGTGCTCAGCAGCCGCTGGTGCACCGCTACTGGCATGACGCGACTGTGCAAATGAGTGACTTCAAGAACGAAGGCGTCGCGGCCTCCAGCACCTGGGGCTACATGGTCAACGGCCTGCAAGCCGACAAGCAGCCAGTGGCCTCGACCATTCCGAAAGAAGGCGTGACCGGCTGGGCCGACACCACCATGTTGCACGCCGACGCCAAACACCCGAACTGCGCCTACAAGTGGATGGACTGGTCGCTGCAACCCAAAGTCCAGGGTGACGTAGCCGCGTGGTTCGGCTCGCTGCCAGCCGTGCCGGCGGCCTGCAACGGAAGCGCACTGCTGGGCGCCGAAGGCTGCAAAACCAACGGTTTCGACCAGTTCGACAAGATCGCCTTCTGGAAAACCCCACAGGCTGAAGGCGGCAAGTTCGTGCCTTATAGCCGCTGGACCCAGGACTACATCGCGATCATGGGCGGCCGCTAAGCCCTCTTGGGATCAAAAGATCGCAGCCTTCGGCAGCTCCTACGCCGAGGGTATACACCGCAAATGCGGCGTCTTCTGCACATCCCGTAGGAGCTGCCGCAGGCTGCGATCTTTCCACTGCATACCCGATTAAATTTGTAGAAAGCGCGCCTTTTTGGAGCACCGCACCATGACGCTTGCAGTCCAGTTCACCAACGTTTCCCGTCAGTTCGGTGAAGTGAAAGCCGTAGACCGGGTTTCCATCGACATCCAGGACGGCGAGTTCTTTTCCATGCTCGGCCCTTCCGGCTCGGGCAAAACCACCTGCCTGCGGCTGATCGCCGGTTTCGAACAACCAAGCGCAGGCTCGATCCGCATTCACGGCTTCGAGGCCGCCGGTTTGCCACCCTATCAACGTGACGTGAACACCGTGTTCCAGGATTACGCGCTGTTCCCGCACATGAACGTCCGCGACAACGTCGCTTACGGTTTGAAGGTCAAAGGCGTCGGCAAGGCCGAGCGCATCAAACGCGCCGAGGAGGCCCTCGACATGGTCGCCCTTGGCGGATATGGCGAGCGTAAACCGGTGCAACTGTCCGGTGGCCAACGTCAGCGCGTGGCTCTGGCCCGTGCCCTGGTCAATCGCCCGCGTGTGCTGCTGCTCGATGAGCCATTGGGCGCACTCGATCTGAAGCTGCGCGAGCAAATGCAAGGCGAGTTGAAGAAGCTCCAGCGCCAACTTGGCATCACCTTCATCTTCGTGACCCACGACCAGACCGAAGCGCTGTCGATGTCCGACCGGGTGGCGGTGTTCAACAAGGGCCGCATCGAGCAGGTCGACACCCCGCGCAACCTGTACATGAAACCGGTGACCACCTTCGTCGCCGAGTTCGTCGGCACTTCCAATGTGATACGCGGCGATCTGGCCCAACAGCTGAGCGGCCATCCACAGCCGTTCTCGATTCGTCCGGAACACGTGCGCTTCGCCGAAGGCCCAAAGGCCAGCCATGAAATCGAAGTCAGCGGCCTGCTGCACGACATCCAGTATCAGGGCAGCGCCACGCGTTACGAGATGAAGCTGGAAAACGGTCAGACCCTGAATATCAGCCAGGCCAACAACCAGTGGCTGGACGTCAGCGCTCAACATCAAACCGGGCAACTTATCCGTGCACGCTGGGCTCGCGAGGCCATGATTCCGTTGCACGACATCGTTGCGGGCGGGGTCTGAGATGAACAGCGTGACCATGACCCAAACCCCGACCGGCAGCTCGCCGTTGCGCAGGTTTTCCAACCTGCTGTATCGCCGCCCCAACCTCTACCTCGCGATGTTGCTGGTGCCACCGCTGATCTGGTTCGGCGCGATCTATTTAGGTTCGCTGCTGACACTGCTGTGGCAGGGTTTCTACACCTTCGACGACTTCACCATGGCGGTCACGCCCGAGCTGACCCTGGCGAACTTCGCGGCGCTGTTCAACCCCTCGAACTTCGACATCATCCTGCGCACCTTGAGCATGGCCATCGTGGTCTCGATCGCCAGCGCCATCGTCGCGTTTCCGATTGCCTACTACATGGCGCGCTACACCACCGGCAACACCAAGGCGTTTTTCTACATCGCGGTGATGATGCCGATGTGGGCCAGTTACATCGTCAAGGCTTACGCCTGGACCCTGCTGCTGGCCAAGGGTGGCGTGGCGCAGTGGTTCGTTCAGCACTTGGGGCTGGAGCCGGTATTGCAGTTCGTGTTGGGGATTCCCGGCGTGGGCGGCAGCACCCTGTCGACCTCCCATCTGGGCCGTTTCATGGTGTTCGTCTACATCTGGCTGCCGTTCATGATCCTGCCGATCCAGGCATCGCTGGAACGCCTGCCACCCTCCTTGCTGCAAGCGTCCGCCGACCTCGGCGCCAAGCCGCACCAGACCTTCATGCAGGTGATTTTGCCGCTGTCGATTCCAGGCATCGCGGCCGGTTCGATCTTCACCTTCTCGCTGACCCTCGGTGACTTCATCGTGCCGCAACTGATCGGCCCGCCAGGTTACTTCGTCGGCAGTATGGTGTACGCCCAGCAAGGCGCCATCGGCAACATGCCAATGGCCGCTGCGTTCACGTTGGTGCCGATCGTGCTGATCGCCATCTACCTGTCCATCGTCAAACGTCTGGGGGCCTTCGATGCGCTCTGATTCTTCATCTCAAGGGCAGGCTTCTTTGGGCCTGCGCATTGCAGCCTGGGGCGGGTTGGTGTTTCTGCACTTCCCGATCCTGATCATCTTCCTGTACGCCTTCAACACTGAAGACGCAGCGTTCAGTTTTCCGCCCCAAGGCTTCACCCTGAAGTGGCTCAGTGTGGCGTTCGCGCGACCTGACGTGTTGGAAGCGATCAAGCTCTCGCTGCAGATCGCCGCGATCGCGACCTTGATCGCCATGGTCCTGGGGACGCTGGCCTCGGCGGCGTTGTACCGGCGGGAGTTCTTCGGCAAGCAGGGCATTTCGCTGATGCTGATCCTGCCGATTGCCTTGCCGGGGATCATCACCGGTATCGCGTTGCTGGCGACGTTCAAGACGCTGGGCATCGAGCCCGGGATGTTCACCATCATCGTCGGTCACGCGACCTTCTGTGTGGTGATCGTCTACAACAACGTCATCGCGCGCCTGCGCCGTACCTCGTACAGCTTGATCGAAGCGTCGATGGATCTGGGCGCCGACGGTTGGCAGACTTTCCGCTACATCGTCCTGCCGAACCTAGGCTCGGCATTGCTGGCCGGCGGCATGTTGGCGTTCGCCCTGTCGTTCGACGAAATCATCGTCACCACCTTCACCGCTGGCCACGAACGCACCTTGCCGCTATGGCTGCTCAATCAGCTCAGCCGACCACGCGACGTACCGGTGACCAACGTGGTGGCGATGCTGGTGATGCTCGTGACCATGCTGCCGATCCTCGGCGCCTATTACCTGACTCGCGGCGGCGAAAGCGTCGCGGGTAGCGGCGGTAAATAACTCAATAACTGACAACGACTATCCACTGTGGGGCCTGGCTTTTTGTGGGAGCGAGCCTGCTCGCGATGACTGACTGACATTCAACAGAGATGTCGACTGTAAGACCGCTATCGCGAGCAGGCTCGCTCCCACAGGGACCGGTTCCAGCCAGAAAAACAAGAACTGCTTCGAAGAGGACATGAATATGCAAACCAGACTGCTGATCAACGGCCAACTCATCGCCGGCGAAGGTCCCGCACAACCGGTATTCAACCCGGCTCTGGGCCGGGTGCTGGTAGAAATCAACGAAGCAAGCGAAGCCCAGGTCGACGCCGCTGTGCGAGCTGCCGATGCCGCGTTTGAAAGCTGGTCGCAGACTTCACCGAAAGACCGTTCGCTACTGTTGCTCAAACTCGCCGATGTCATCCAGGCCCACGGTGAAGAGCTGGCCAAGCTTGAGTCGGACAACTGCGGAAAACCCTACAGTGCCGCGCTGAACGACGAGATCCCGGCCATTGCCGATGTGTTCCGTTTCTTCGCTGGCGCCAGCCGTTGCATGAGCGGGATGGCTGGCGGTGAATACCTGCCGGGGCACACCTCGATGATCCGCCGCGACCCGGTGGGCGTAATCGCCTCCATCGCACCGTGGAACTACCCGCTGATGATGGTCGCCTGGAAAATCGCCCCGGCCCTGGCTGCCGGTAATACCGTGGTGCTCAAGCCGTCGGAGCAAACGCCACTGACCGCGCTGCGTCTGGCCGAACTGGCGTCGGAGATTTTCCCGGCTGGTGTGCTCAACCTGGTATTCGGCCGCGGGCATACGGTCGGTAGCCCGTTGGTCACCCACCCGAAAGTGCGCATGGTGTCGTTGACCGGCTCCATCGCCACCGGCTCAAACATCATTTCCAGCACCGCCGACAGCGTCAAACGCATGCACATGGAATTGGGTGGCAAAGCCCCGGTGATTATCTTCGACGACGCCGACATCGACGCCGCCGTGGAAGGCATCCGCACCTTCGGCTTCTACAACGCAGGCCAGGATTGCACCGCCGCCTGCCGCATCTACGCCCAGGCAGGCATCTACGAAAAATTCGTCGAGAAGCTTGGCGAGGCCGTCAGCAGCATCAAATACGGCTTGCAGGATGACCCAACCACCGAGCTGGGCCCGCTGATCACCGCCCAGCATCGCGACCGCGTCGCCGGTTTCGTCGAGCGCGCCATCGCACACCCGCACATCCGTTTGATCACGGGCGGGAAAACCGTGGAAGGCAACGGTTTCTTCTTCGAACCGACGGTGTTGGCCGACGCCCAGCAAGACGATGAAATCGTCCGCCGCGAAGTGTTCGGGCCGGTGGTCTCGGTGACCCAATTCACCGATGAAGCACAGGTGCTGGCTTGGGCCAACGATTCGGACTACGGCCTGGCATCGTCAGTGTGGACCGCCGATGTCGGCCGCGCTCACCGCCTCGCCGCCCGCTTGCAGTACGGCTGCACCTGGGTGAATACGCACTTCATGCTGGTCAGCGAAATGCCACACGGCGGTCAGAAACTGTCCGGTTATGGCAAGGACATGTCCATGTATGGGCTGGAGGACTACACCACCGTAAGGCATGTGATGTTCAAGCATTAAGGCTGCGATCTTTTTAAGCAGACGCACGGACGATGTCGGCGATTCACCCAAGGATTCCTGCAACACAAAACAATAACCACCGATCCGGGTTGAGCCGTCATGGCCCAGCCACGGTTTCGGACATCCGAAATCTGCCGATTTTCCGGAGCATCAACACCATGACTCTACCCGAACTCCCGGCAATCGCCGCCGACAGCGATGCCGAGCAGCTACGCAAGCTGGGTTACACCTCGAACTTCAATCGCAGCATGAGCCTGTGGGAAAACTTCGCCCTGGGCTTCACCTACCTCTCCCCGGTCGTAGGGGTTTATACCTTGTTCGGCCTGTGCCTGGCCGCCGGTGGCCCGCCGATGTTCTGGGCGTATTTGCTGGTCGGTTGTGGCCAATTGCTGGTCTGCCTGATCTTCGGTGAAGTGGTCTCGCAGTTCCCGATTTCCGGCGGCGTCTACCCATGGGCCCGTCGCTTGGTGGGCAAACGCTGGGCGTGGATGGTCGGCTGGATCTACTCCATCGCCCTGTGCGTGACCATCGCCGCCGTTGCCGTCGGTGCCGGTCCTTACCTGGCGGCGATGATGGGTTTTGAACCGAGCAACAACACCAACATCGTCATCGCTCTGCTGCTGACCCTGTTCGCCACTCTGGTGAACCTCAGCGGCACCAAAGTGCTGGCGCGCATCGCCATGTTCGGCTTCCTCTGCGAGCTGGTCGGTGCGGTGATAGTCGGGGTGTACCTGCTGGTGTTCGAGCGCCATCAGCCGCTCAGCGTGCTGTTCAACACCTTTGATATCCGCGTCGACGGTTCCTACCTGCCGGCGTTCCTTACTGCCTCGCTGGCGGGGATGTTTCTGTACTACGGCTTCGAGGCCTGCGGCGACGTGGCCGAAGAAACCCCGAACCCGAGCAAGCAGATTCCGGTAGCCATGCGCATGACCCTCTACATCGGTGGCATCGCAGCGATGTTCGCCTGCCTGGCGCTGATTCTGGCGGTGCCGGATATGCAAGCGGTGATCAACGGCACTGACAAGGACCCGGTGACCACCATCCTTAACAACGCCTTCGGCCCGGTTGGTTCGAAAGTGGTGATGGGTGTGGTGATGATTTCCTTCATCTCCTGCGTCATCAGCCTGCAAGCCGCAGCCAGCCGTCTGCTGTATTCCTACGCTCGTGATGAAATGGTCATCGGCAGTGCGCTGCTGAAAAAGATTTCGCCTACAACGCAGGTTCCGGTTGCCGCGCTATTCGTGTCTGGCGTCCTCCCAGCACTGATTATTGCCCTCGGCTTTTTCCTGCAAGACGCCGTCGCCACCATCGTCAGCTTCGCGGCCATCGGCATCTACCTGGCGTTCCAGATGATCGTCCTCGCCGCCCTCTACGCTCGCGCCCGCGGCTGGAAACCCAGCGGCAAGTTCACACTGGGCGCCTGGGGTCTACCGGTAAACATTGGCGCGCTGGTCTACGGCGTTGGCGCCATCATCAACATGGCCTGGCCACGCACGCCGGATGCGGCGTGGTACATCAACTACGCGATGGTGCTCAGCACCGCCATCGTCATCGGCCTGGGTCTGCTCTACATGTGGCTCGGTAAACCGTATGACCATGGCACAGCGCCTGCGGGTGATGCCTGGCAAATCAGCCGGTAACAACTAACGCCCACTGGAGGGAGCAAGCATTTGGCAACACATTGCTCACGCCCTCCAGCACCTGCCCCGCCAAGATTTCCTGACACCGCGCGCACTACGGTGGTTGACCGAAATCCAGGCAGGGCCTAGGGTGTTTATGTCGTTTACAACGTATACACACTCACAGGAGAGCCGCGATGGCCTCGCCCGTTTTGTCCTTTCGAGTCGAAGAGATTCTTGCCCGGCAGCTGGATCAGCTTGCAGCAGCGACCGATCGCGACCGTCAGTACCACCTCAAGCGTGCACTGGTGCGTTATGTAGAAGCCGAATCCTGGCATCTGCAAGCGATCGGCGAAGGTATTGCCGATGCCGATGCTGGAAAACTGACCGATCTGGACGCCGTGAAGGCTAAGTGGGTAAATCGTGCCGAGAGTCGCACTGACCGAGAAAGCCGAGAGTGAGCTGGACGCCATTCATGAACGTTATTGCGGGCTGATTGGCGCAGCCGCTGCCAACGATGTGGTGACAAGCATCCTCAACACCTTTGGTCAGCTTGAACTATTCCCCGGCTCAGGGCGTCCGTCACTGGTACCGGATGTACGTGAGCTTGTGCTGAATCAGCTTCCATTTGTTGCACCTTATCGCCTGGTACTCGGCCAAGTGCAGATCCTGCGGATATTGCATCAACGAACCGAGCGTCATCAGGAGTGGTGACATTCAATACCATCGGGGCTGATGCACAAGACAAGCAGCCCCTCCCATAAGCGAACATGGGAGAGACCGTTAACCCGCCTCAAAACTGCGATACACGGTGCATCGCATCCACCAGATAGCGCATCGCAATCCGGTCACTCTCCGATAACTCGCGATACTGCTCGACGAGTTTCACCTCCTCTGAACTGAGCCGGCGCGACCGTCGCGAGATGCTCAAGCCTGAGAAAATCCCCAAAAACCCGATGATGCCTTGCGCTTTTGCCATGGACGATGTCCCTCTGCACGTGAACTGAAACTTCAGATACTTCATCGCCCTGCTCCTTCTTCAGCAGCGACCGGCACCTGCCGGGCTGCTGCTGAACGTTTACCGGCCTCAAGGGCAAGGGCCGGTCATGAGCCTAAGAATAGGGACAAAAAAACGTTTGAGAGCGGTTTTTAGAGTAATTAGTCAAATAAATGAAAACGCTTAATTGAAACGATGCAGTGGGGCCCTTCTGAAGTGATCTGCAGGGGTTTTGTGTGAAATGAAAACTAATCAATTTTCGAGTTGTTTCGAACGCTTTATCTTATTCGGCATCTGTTTAAAATCCGATGCGTTTGGCCGAAGGCTTGTCCGAACCTCTATTTCTGATCCGTAACGCCGCCAGGAACGCCGCGGGATCGTCCAAGACAGGTTGTCTTATGCACCGCAGGAATTTGCTCAAAGCCTCCATGGCCATCGCTGCCTACACCGGCCTTTCGGCCACTGGATTGTTGGCCGCGCGTGCCTGGGCCGGGACTGCCGATGGCGAGGCCCAGGCCTTCGACTTCGAGGCCTTGCAGGCACAAGCCAAACAACTCGCCAGCAGTGGCTATATCGACACCAAGCAGGTATTGCCACCGACGCTGGCGAACATGACGCCGCAGCATTTCAACGCCATTCAGTACGACGCCAAGCATTCGCTGTGGAATGACCTGAACGGGCAACTCGATGTGCAGTTCTTCCACGTTGGCATGGGATTCAAGCAACCGGTGCGCATGTACAGCGTTGCCCCCAATACCCGTCAGGCGCGGGAAGTGCACTTCCACCCGTCATTGTTCAATTACCAGAATTCCAGCGTCGATACCGCGCAGCTCAAAGGCGACCTGGGTTTCGCCGGGTTCAAACTGTTCAAGGCCCCGGAACTGGATAAACACGACGTGGTGTCATTCCTCGGCGCCAGCTACTTCCGTGCTGTGGATAACACCGGCCAGTACGGTTTATCGGCCCGTGGTCTGGCGATCGACACCTACGCCAGGAAGCGCGAAGAGTTTCCGGACTTCACCAGGTTCTGGTTCGAAACCCCGGACAAGGACAGCACCCGCTTCGTGGTCTATGCCCTGCTCGACTCGCCCAGCGCCACCGGCGCCTACCGCTTTGATATCGACTGCCAGGCCAATCAGGTGGTGATGGCCATCGACGCGCACGTCAACGCGCGCACCGCCATCGAACAACTCGGTATCGCGCCGATGACCAGCATGTTCAGCTGCGGCACTCATGAACGGCGCATGTGCGACACCCTCCACCCGCAAATCCACGACTCGGATCGCCTCGCCATGTGGCGCGGCAACGGCGAGTGGATCTGCCGCCCGCTGAACAACCCGGCGACCCTGCAGTTCAACGCCTTCGCCGACAAGGACCCGAAAGGTTTTGGTCTGGTGCAAACCGACCATGAGTTCGACAGCTATCAGGACACCGTCGACTGGTACAGCAAGCGCCCAAGCCTGTGGGTCGAGCCGACCACCGCGTGGGGCGAAGGCTCCGTCGACCTGCTGGAGATCCCCACCACCGGCGAAACCCTGGACAACATCGTGGCCTTCTGGACCCCGAAAAAGCCGGTGGCCGCAGGCGACTCGCTGAATTATGGCTACAAGCTTTACTGGAGCGCCCTGCCACCCGTGGGGACGCCACTGGCGCGGGTCAATGCCACGCGTTCGGGCATGGGCGGCTTCACCGAGGGCTGGGCACCGGGTGAGCACTATCCGAAGGTCTGGGCACGACGCTTTGCGGTCGACTTTACCGGCGGTGGGCTGGACCGGTTACCCGCAGGCACCGGAATCGAACCAGTGGTCACGGCGTCGAGCGGTCAGGTCAAGGATTTCAACGTGCTGGTGCTCGATGACATCAAAGGCTATCGAATTACCTTTGACTGGTTCCCCACCGATGACAGCGTGGCGCCGGTCGAGCTACGGCTGTTCATCCGCACCCATGACCGGACGTTGAGCGAGACCTGGTTGTATCAGTACTTCCCGCCAGCCCCGGACAAGCGCACGTACTCGGATTGGGCGGCCTCTTGAGATAAGTGACGTCCGAGCCGGCCCCATCGCGAGCAAGCTCGCTCCCACTCTTGACCGGTGTGAACACAGATTTTGTGTACACCCGAATCCAATGTGGGAGCGAGCTTGCTCCGGGCGGCGATCCGACGATGACGGCGGCTCAGCGGCCAAGATTCCGTAAGTCAAACGAAGCCCCGGCCAGCTGCCGGGCTTTTTCGTTCTATCGTCTCGCAGCCGCAAACTCAGTCCGCCACGTTATGCAGAACCTCGTAAATCAGCCCGGTGGCGATGGTCACCAGGATCAGGTCTGTACCGACTTGCTGCCATTCATAGCCCTCATAACGGGGTAGCCTGTCCCGCATCCTGCCGTCCAGTTTTTTGGCGATGCCTGGCGGCAGAGGTTTTCCTTGGGCAATCTTCTTTTGAATGCCTGGCGGTAGCGCAGGACCCGGCGACCAATAATCACGGTTATTACCGATGATGACTCGAACACCGCCCACGTCGATCTGCGGGCCACTGTATCCATCCTCTTGTTGATAGTTCCGGGATTTGTTGCCTTTGTTCCCATGACCGTGCGGGTTCCCGTTGCCGTTGCCGGGATCTGCGTACAGAGCCGTTGAGCCAGACAAAAGCGCGATGCTTGTCAAAAAAGCTACAACTGAACGAGTCGTCATATCCGTGATCCTCTTGCCATAGTGCCTTCTGTCGGAAGCCTGAGAACTATAGACAGCTGTAGGCGTCCTATTTGATACAAACCTACCCTGATCGATGGAAGCTATCATGCTTTTAAAGAAAACGAATCTCGTCGCTGTGATGTCATGCGTAATGATGCTGGCTGCTGCGCCTTTGCTCCCCATGAGCTCCGCTTATGCAAAAGAGGGCGGAGGCCACAGTGGCGGTAACGGTGGTGCTGGCGCTGGTGCTGGCGGTAACGGCGCAGGTCACGGCGGCGGTATCGGCAGTGGCGGCCGGGGAGAAGGTCAGGCAAGCGATCATGATGGCCGAGCGGTCAGGGACCATGGCCTGAGTGGTCTTAAGGAAGGCCAGGAAAGCGATCATGACGGCCGAGCGGTCAGGGACCATGGCCTAAGTGGTCTTAAGGAAGGTCAGGAAAGCGATCATGACGGTCGCGCGGTCAGAGACCACGGCGTCAAAGGCCATCACACTGGCCGCACTCGTCATGACACTAAAGGCCATGGCGTGGCGACGTCCGGGATTGCACATTCCAAAACCACGCACGGACTGACCAAGGCCACTGCGATCTCAGCCACCACGCCAGGCGATCACAATACAAAGGGCTTGAGTAAGGCTGCCACTTCGACCACCAAACTAGACCCAGATCGGTAAACCCTGTCGTCGCGAGAGCCTTTGCGTGCTCTGGTGCGACGCACAAAACCCACCGCCCATGCGGTGCTGTTCACTCAAGAAAAAACGCCGCTTGTCCCTGAATGGGAAAGCGGCGTTTTTATTGGCTTGCACGGTGGAGCCGGATCAGTCACGCAAATCCGACTCATGGATCGGCTGATCGCGGCTCGTCGCCCGTTGATACTGTGCCGGCCAGATGGCCTTGCATCCGCCCAGATCATCGTCGGCGTGCAACGGCCAGTACGGGTCACGTAATAGTTCACGAGCCAGCAGGATAATATCGGCCTGGCAGGTGCGCAGAATGTGCTCGGCCTGCGCCGGCTCAGTGATCAATCCGACAGTGCCGGTAGCCATTCCCGACTCCTTGCGCACGCGCTCGGCAAACCGAGTCTGATAACCCGGCCCGGTAGGAATTTCCGCATTGGCCGCCGTACCGCCCGACGACACGTCGATCAAATCCACTCCTAGCGCTTTCAGACGCCGCGCCAGCTCCACGGTTTCATCCGGGTTCCAGCCATCCTCGACCCAATCGGTGGCCGATACGCGAATGAATAAGGGCAATTCTTCAGGCCAGACCGCGCGTACCGCTTCGGTCACTTGCAGCACCAGACGAATGCGATTTTCGAAAGAACCACCGTACTGATCGCGGCGCTGATTGCTCAACGGCGACAGAAACTGATGCAGCAGATAGCCGTGAGCAGCGTGCACTTCGACGACTTTAAAGCCTGCGGTCAGCGCACGTTTGGCCGACTCGACGAACGCCTGAACCACCTCGGCGATCTGCGCCTCGGTCAGTTGTGTGGGTGGTGTGTGTTCGGGGTCGAAGGCAATCGGCGAGGGGCCGACCGGGGTCCAGCCGCCATCCGCTGGTTTGACGCTGCCGTGTTTGCCCAGCCACGGCCGGTGAGTGCTGGCCTTGCGTCCGGCATGGGCCAGCTGAATACCGGCGACCGCGCCTTGGGCGGTGATGAAACGGGTGATGCGTTGCAGCGGTTCGATCTGTTCGTCGTTCCACAGACCCAGGTCCTGAGCAGTGATCCGACCGTCGGCGGTGACGGCAGTGGCTTCGGTAAATATCAGTCCGGCCCCGCCCACGGCGCGGCTACCGAGGTGTACCAGGTGCCAGTCATTGGCCAGCCCATCGACGCTGGAGTATTGGCACATCGGCGACACTGCGATACGGTTGAGCAGGGTCAATTGACGAAGAGTGTAGGGTTCAAGCAGCAGACTCATGGGGCACCTCTCAAATCAGTGGGCAGGCTCCAGGGTTCTGTTTGAATAGTCGACGAGTGACAGGAAAGGATGCAGCACCCGCCCCCGCGGGTAAAAAATTCGACAAAACGTCACAAGGCCAATCAAGCAGTGATTAGAGCCTAGTCGACATCGGTGGATCAGGCTGCGATCTTTCAGCGCGGTTCGATGTGGGCAATCATCAGCTGGACGGTTTCCTGACCGCGGAATTCATTGACGTCGAGCTTGTAGGCCAGCTCGACCCAGCGGATGGTCGGGTTCGGCCAGACGTCGCGGTCGATGCCAAAGGCAATGCCGTCGAGTTTCACCGAACCACATTCGCTTTTCAGCACCACTTTGAGGTGGCGCTCACCGACCACTCGCTGTTCGACCAACTGGAACACGCCGTGAAACAGCGGCTCCGGGAAGTGTTGGCCCCAAGGGCCGGCATGACGCAGGGCGCGGGCCAACTCCAGGTGAAACTCTTCGACCGCCAGGGTGCCATCCGACAGCAACCGCCCGGTCAGGTCTTCTTCACGCATTTGCCGGCGGACTTCAGCGTCGAAGGCCTCGGCGAACAACGGAAAATTCGCTTCCGGCAAGGTCAAGCCCGCCGCCATGGCGTGGCCACCGTACTTGCTGATCAGCGTCGGATGCTGCGCCGCCACCACACTCAAGGCGTCACGAATATGAAAGCCCTGCACTGAACGTCCCGAGCCCTTGAGCATGCCGTCACCGGCGTCGGCAAAGGCGATGGTCGGACGGAAATAGCGCTCTTTCATACGCGAAGCAAGGATCCCGATGACACCCTGGTGCCACTCGGGATCGAACAGGCACAAGCCGAACGGCATCGACTCCAGCGGCAAGTCCTTGAGCTGGGCCAACGCTTCGCGCTGCATGCCCTGTTCGATGGATTTGCGGTCCTGATTCATGCCATCCAGTTGCGCGGCCATTTCACGGGCGGCGCCTGCGTCTTCGGTGAGCAGACATTCGATGCCCAGGCTCATGTCGTCCAGACGCCCCGCCGCGTTCAGGCGTGGGCCGAGGATAAACCCCAGATCGGTGGAGGTGATGCGCGAGTGATCGCGCTTGGCTACTTCGAGAATCGCCTTGATACCCGGCCGGGCCCGGCCAGCGCGAATCCGCTCCAGGCCCTGATGCACCAGAATCCGGTTGTTGGCATCCAGTGGTACCACGTCGGCAACACTGCCCAGCGCCACCAGATCCAGCAACTCGCCGATGTTCGGCTGCGGCTTGCTCTCGTACCAGCCCAGGCTACGCAAGCGTGCACGCAACGCCATCAGCACATAGAAAATCACCCCGACACCGGCCAGCGCCTTGCTCGGAAACTCACAACCTGGCTGGTTCGGATTGACGATGGCATCGGCCACCGGCAGTTCGTCACCGGGCAAGTGGTGGTCGGTGACCAACACTTTCAGCCCGGCCTTTTTCGCCGCTACCACGCCTTCGACACTGGAAATACCGTTGTCCACGGTGATCAGCAACTGTGGCTGGCGCTCCAGCGCCACCGCGACGATTTCCGGGGTCAGGCCGTAACCGTACTCAAAACGGTTGGGCACCAGATAATCGACGTGAGAGGCGCCGAGCAAGCGCAGTCCCAACAGGCCAACGGTGCTGGCGGTCGCGCCATCGGCATCGAAGTCGCCGACGATCAGAATCCGTTGACGCTGCTCCAGCGCCACCACCAGCAAATCCACCGCCGCCTCGATACCCTTGAGCTGTTGATACGGGATCAAGCGCGCCAGGCTCTTGTCCAGCTCCGCCTCGGACTGCACGCCCCGCGCTGCATACAGGCGAGTCAGTAGCGGAGGCAAATCACCGAGAAACGGCAGAGTGGCGGGTAGCAGGCGAGGTTCGATGCGCATGAGATGACAGGTGCTTCTCTTGAAAACGTAGGATAAAACCGGGTGATGCGATCCAGCGCTGAAAAATCAGCCGCGTTCGCCGCTCAACCACTGCAACTGGACTTCATGCTGACCACGGTCGTCGGTGACGAAAATCGTCCCTTCGCTGATCATCACGTCCCACTTGATAACGCGGGGCATGTCCTTGGCCAGGGTTTCCAGCACTTCCTGAGGAACAGCCGCGATATGTACGTTTTTCAGGTTTTTGATCGCCGGGATCACTTTGGTTTCCCAGACGCGCAGGCTGCCGTAGGCCAGCAGACTGGTGCGCTCGGTACGGCGCGAGCACCAGGTCAGGCGATCGGCGTCTGGCTGGCCGACTTCGATCCAGTGCAGAACGCGGTCATCCAGGCTCTTTTCCCACAGCGCAGGTTCGTCCACGTCCGACAGACCTCGACCGAAAGACAGCTGCTCGTTGTACCAGAAGGCGTAGGCCAGCAGCCGCACGGTCATGCGTTCTTCGGTTTCCGAAGGGTGACGGGCGATGGTCTGCTTAACGCTCTCGTACACGCTACGGTCGAGGTCGGTGAGGTTCAGTTCAAACTTGTAGGTCGTGGACGGCTGGGCCATGAACGGGCTTCTTGATACGAGGAAAGGCGGCAAGTCTAACCGATGCGGGGGCCAATCAACGAATCATGACCGCCATCAACCTTGGGCGATGAGGCCCGGGCTATGTTAAAACGCTGTATTCGCTCAGCCTTTGTCCTACAGGATCGCCCATGCCGCTCACCGCCAAACCCCTTGCCGGCCTGAAAGTCATCGAACTCGGTACCTTGATCGCCGGGCCTTTTGCCTCGCGTATTTGTGCCGAGTTCGGCGCCGAAGTGATCAAGATCGAATCTCCGGATGGCGGTGATCCGCTGCGCAAGTGGCGCAAACTCTACGAAGGCACCTCGCTGTGGTGGTTCGTCCAGGCGCGCAACAAGAAGTCCCTGACGCTGAACCTCAAGCACCCCGACGGGCTGGCGATTCTCAAACAGCTGCTCAGCGAAGCCGACATTCTCATCGAAAATTTCCGTCCCGGCGTGCTGGAGAAACTGGGCCTGGGCTGGGACGTGCTGCATGCGCTGAACCCGAAACTGGTGATGGTCCGGCTGTCGGGCTTTGGGCAAACCGGGCCGATGAAGGATCAACCGGGCTTTGGTGCGGTGGGCGAATCCATGGGCGGTTTGCGTTACATCACCGGTTTCGAGGATCGACCGCCGGTGCGCACCGGGATTTCCATCGGTGATTCGATTGCCGCGCTCTGGGGCGTGATCGGCGCGCTGATGGCCTTGCGTCACCGCGAGGTCAACGGTGGTCAGGGGCAAGTGGTGGACGTGGCGTTGTACGAGGCGATCTTCGCCATGATGGAAAGCATGGTCCCGGAATTCGACGTGTTCGGGTTTATCCGCGAGCGCACTGGCAACATCATGCCCGGCATCACGCCCTCCTCCATCCACACCAGCGCCGACGGCAAACACGTGCAGATCGGCGCCAACGGCGATGCGATCTTCAAGCGCTTCATGCAAACCATCGGCCGTGACGACTTGGCCAACGATCCGCTGCTTGCCAGCAACGACGGCCGCGATAGCCGCCGCGATGAGCTGTATGGGGTCATTGATCGCTGGGTCAGTTCGTTGTCACTGGATGCCGTGATCGAGCAGTTGAACCAGGCCGAAGTGCCGGCCAGCCGGATCTTCAGTGCCGAAGACATGTTCAGCGACCCGCAATTTCTCGCGCGGGAAATGTTCCTGCAAGCCAAGCTGCCCGACGGCAAGGACTTCAAGATGCCGGGCATCGTGCCAAAACTCTCGGAGACGCCAGGCGCTTGCGAATGGGTCGGAGCAGAGTTGGGTGAGCATAACGCGCAGGTACTGAGCGAACTTGGCTATGACCCGGCACAGATCGCGCGACTGCGTGCAGATGGGGCTATTTAAACTGAAAAGGTTGTCAGCGATTCGCCGGTGTGTGGCGCCGCGCCTGCGGATTCTGAGCGTGGCTGCAACGCTGGCATACCTGCTGACAATCCCCACGGCCGCTCAAGCCAAGGACACATTGATCTGGCTGCTGCGGGATTTTCCACCGCTGACGATTTTCGAAGGGCCACAAAAGAATCAGGGCGTGGTCGATCAGTTTTTGCCGCTGTTGATCGCCAGCATGCCTGAATACCAACACAGGACGTTACGGGTCAACCGCGCGCGCGGCATGCAAATGCTCCTGGAGCCGAGCTTCACCTGCGACCCTTCGCTGCTGTGGAACCCGGAACGGGCAAAACGGCTTGCCTATTCCATTGCGGCCTATCGAGTCCGCAGCAACGGCGTTGCGATACGCCATCAAGACCGTGAGGTCCTGGCGCCCTTCATCATCGACAACACCGTCGATCTGGCACAGCTGCTGGCTCAGCAAGACAAAAAACTGGGAGTGGTCGCCGAACGCAGTTACGGTCAGGTCGTTGACCGCCTGCTACAACAGGCACCCGGCAACAGTCTGTCAGCCCATTACGGTAACGATGCCCTTGGCAGTCTGCTACAGATGCAGCGCCTGGGGCGCTTGAGCGCGTTGCTCGGGTATTGGCCGGAGATTCGCTATCAGGCGCAGCAGCAAGGCATTTCGCCCGATGATCTGGAGTTTTACGCAATTCGTGGCACGGACAAGTACCAAACCACCCACATCGCTTGCTCGGATACGCAGCAGGGTCGCGAAGCCATCAGCCACATCAATCAGACGTTGCGCCAACTGCGGCAGAACCGGCTGATCGAGCTTTACGCCCAGTGGCTCGATCCGCAAATGCGCCGTGAGTATCTGGAAGACGCCAAGACGTTTTTTCAGGATGAGGCACCCTGACCAAACGCCGGGCAAAAGAAACCCCGAGAAGTGGGGAGACGACTCGGGGTTAAACGTGGCCTACAAGGACCCGTACAACACGTGACAAGCACCGGAGCACAATGCTTGATCCTGTTGATAAAGGGTCTGACTAATCTGATTGCGGGAAGGTTCCCACAAAAAAACAATTCAGTTTCCGACAGCAAGACGCTTGTCTTGCGCAACATTGCGCAGAGCCGCAATCACGCTAGGCTCCAGTCGTCCTTCGGCGATCAACAAGTCGCGGTGCAATCCGTCGACAACATCTGTCAGCAGCCGTTTATCCGTGAACTGCGCCTGATTGAACTCACGTTCGACCATGATGGCGTCAGTGGCACTCTTCAATGTCACCAGGCATTCGCCATGGGCACCTGACGGGGTCAGTGTTACCTGATACGGGCTCAATGCCTCACCCAGCAATAGGCTGATACTTTCCATCTCGATCACCACTCAATAGTCCGAAAACAAAGTGCCAAGGGCGTGATCAATGACCACTGGCCCGAGAAGAAAGTTCTGAACTCAACTGACGGCATACCGCTTTACCCTGAGTCGTCAGAGCATGCATGGAAAAGATGACAGGAAAAAAACAGCACCTTAAGTGAGCCCCTGAGCGGCGCCCCTCTCGTCAGAATTGCGCGGGTCAGGCTCATGGCGCTGACGTCCATGGGTGTCGGTCCAGCCGCCCACCACACCTCGCAGCAAACCCTCGGCGCTATAAAACGGCACCGTCCACTGATAAACGTCCCTCACACCATTGTTGAATGTCAGCTGGCGCTCGGTAAATCGGGTTTTCCGACTGCTGAGTTGATCCATGATTTCCGCATGCAGAAGCTCGGCCGTCGAGGCAGGCAAAACGTTGATCTCTGTCAGGCGTTTTCCCTGCACCTGGTCAAAGCGGGTCGACAAGTGCTCTTCATAGCTCTTGTTGCACAGGATCAACCGCCCCTCCAGATCCCGTACAAACACCGGATCGGGCATGGCATCCATCAGGGCATGCTGGAACGCCAGTTGATCACCAAGCCCCTGTTCGGCTTTCAGTCGCTGTTTGATCTGCATGTTCAGACGCTGGTTCCACAGCAGTGAAATCAGCCCGAAGAGACCCGCGAAAAATCCCCCCCAGCAGCCCCATTGGTAAAACCGCTGCCACAGCGAGGGTGGTTGCCTGGGCACCACGCCGCTGAGCCACTTCGAACGAATCGCGCGCAACTCTGCCGGAGGAAAAGCTTCGAGCGCCTTGTTGAGAATGCTCAACAGCTCTGGCTGCGCTTTGCGCAGGGCCAGATGGTCGGCTTCCCACAGACCTTCGATCGTTGAGCCGATTGCCAGCCGACCCGCCGGGTACAGTTGGGCGCCAGTCTCGTTTTCAATGGTGACGTAGGCTTCGCCGCTTTCGACCAGGGCGCGTGCCTCGGCGTAGGTCTTGACCGAACGCAGCTCGATCTGCGGATAGTCACGGCGGATACCCGCCTCCAGCGCATGCCTGGCCGGTAGCGCCAGCACCTTGCCTGAAAGGTCTTCTAACGAATCGAGCCGAGCAACCCCGGCCCGCCCGACGAACACCCAGCCAGCCCCGCCAAAGGCATGGCTGAAATCCAGAAAGCCTTTGCGTTCGTCGTTAACGGCGAGTGTCGTGCTCATGTCGGCCCTGCCGCTTTCCAGCAGCCCGAGCAGGTGTTCGGTCGAGAACGACTCTTCATGAACAAACTCCAATCCGGTCATCCGCGAAAGGCGTTGGAGAATGTCGTTGTTCAGACCGCTCCATTGACCGTGCTCATCCTTGAACAGGAACAACGGGAACTGCACCGACGCGACGATCACTCGCCGGTGTTCGGCAATCCATTCGAGTTCCGAAGCCTCCAGCTTAAAGTTGTCATGGGTGATGGGAACCCCGATGTCCAAAGCACCGAACTGAGCCGCCAATGCACTGTGCCCCAGCCCCAGCCCCAGCCCCATGGCACTCAATAAAAACATCCAGCACAAGGCCGGCTTTAATCCATTAAAAAACCGCATGCCCACGTCCTTCACGTCCACTCACCCATCCTTGAGGGGCGAAACAACGACAAGTGTGCCATGCAGAAATGAGAAAGCCCGTCAGGAGACGGGCTTCAAAATGTGACAGGCTTTACCGGTCAGAGTGGCTTGCCGCGGTTGCCATGCTGACTGACAAAGGCCTGCACGGCTTTCAGGTCGTTTGGCAAAACGGTGCAGCGCTCATCTCGCTCAAACAAATCAGACAGATGGGCAGGCAGTTCAAGCGCTTTTCCTACGCCAGCTTTTTCGACTGCCTCGGGGAATTTGACCGGATGGGCCGTTCCCAGAATCACCATCGGAATATCGAGGCTACGACGGCACTCACGTGCGGCCTTGACGCCGATGGCCGTGTGCGGATCGAGCAGTTCTCCGGTTTGTTCGAAGACTTCAGCGATGGTCTCGCAGGTTTGCGCGTCATCCACCGCCAGCGAGTCGAAGAGCTTGCGGGCTTCGGTCCAGCGCTCTTGCTCGACGCTGAAACCGCCACCTTGCTTGAAGGTGTCCATCAGGCCGGCGATTGCTGCACCGTTGCGACCGTGCAGGTCGAACAGCAAGCGTTCGAAGTTCGACGACACCATGATGTCCATCGACGGCGACAGTGTGGCGTGCAGGGTTTCCTTGACGTACTGATTGCCGCTCATGAAGCGGTGCAGGATGTCGTTGCGGTTGGTTGCGACGATCAACTGATTGATCGGCAGGCCCATGTTGCGCGCCAGGTAGCCGGCGAAGATATCGCCGAAGTTGCCGGTTGGCACCGAGAACGATACCGAACGCGCCGGGCCGCCCAACTGCAGGGCTGCGTGGAAGTAGTAGACGATCTGGGCCATGATCCGCGCCCAGTTGATCGAGTTCACCGCCACCAGGCGCGTGCCTTTGAGGAAGCTCTGGTCGGCGAAGCTGGCCTTGACCATTTCCTGGCAGTCATCGAAGTTGCCTTCGATGGCGATGTTGTGGATGTTCTCACCAAAAAGGGTGGTCATCTGCCGACGCTGCACTTCGGACACGCGGTTGTGTGGGTGCAGGATGAAGATGTCGACGTTTTCGCAGTGCTTGCAGCCTTCGATGGCGGCCGAACCGGTATCACCCGAGGTGGCGCCAACGATCACTACGCGCTCGCCGCGCTTTTCCAGCACGTAGTCGAGCAGACGACCGAGCAGTTGCAGGGCGAAGTCCTTGAACGCCAGGGTCGGGCCGTGAAACAGCTCCAGCACCCATTCGTTACCGTTCAACTGACGCAGCGGTGCAACGGCGTTGTGGGAAAACACACCGTATGTTTCTTCGAGGATTTTTTTGAAGTCGGCATCAGGAATGCTGCCGGTAACGAACGGGCGCATTACCCGGAAGGCCAGCTCGTGGTACGGCAGGCCGGCCCAGGAAGCGATTTCTTCCTGGGTGAAACGCGGCAGGTTTTCCGGCACGTACAGGCCGCCGTCGCTGGCCAGACCTGCCAGCAGCACGTCTTCGAAATTCAGGGCCGGTGCCTGGCCGCGGGTACTGATATAACGCATGACTGGCTCCACTATTCAGAGTTCGCAAACCCGGGCCCGTGCGCGGGCCCGGTGAACAATAACGACTTAGTTCAGGTGCTCGACGCGGATCCGCACCACCGGACCGACCACGCCCTGCAAGGCTTCGAGCGCTGCAATGGCGTCGTTCATGTGCTGTTCCAGCACACGGTGGGTCAGCAGGATCATTGGCACCAGGCCGTCGTGTTCTTCGACTTCTTTTTGCATGATCGATTCGATGTTGATACCGCGCTCCGACAGGATGCTCGCCACCTGGGCCAGCACGCCCGGATGGTCCTTGGCCTGAATGCGCAGGTAGTAGGCGCTTTCGCAGGCTTCGATCGGCAGGATCGGGTGGGCCGACAGCGAATCCGGCTGGAAAGCCAGGTGCGGTACGCGGTTTTCCGGGTCGGAGGTCATGGCGCGAACCACGTCCACCAGGTCCGCGATTACCGACGAAGCCGTAGGCTCCATGCCGGCACCCGCGCCGTAGAACAGGGTCGAACCGGCGGCGTCGCCGTTGACCATGACCGCGTTCATCACACCGTTGACGTTGGCGATCAGACGATCGGCCGGGATCAGGGTCGGGTGCACACGCAGTTCGATACCGGCGGCGGTGCTGCGTGCCACGCCTAGGTGCTTGATGCGATAGCCCAGGGCTTCGGCATAGTTCACGTCAGCGGTGGTCAGCTTGGTGATGCCTTCGGTGTAGGCCTTGTCGAATTGCAGCGGGATACCAAACGCGATCGAGGCCAGGATGGTCAGCTTGTGCGCCGCATCGATACCTTCGACGTCGAAGGTCGGATCGGCTTCGGCGTAACCCAACGCCTGGGCTTCGGCGAGCACGTCTGCGAAGGTCCGGCCCTTCTCACGCATTTCGGTAAGGATGAAGTTGCCGGTGCCGTTGATGATCCCGGCGACCCAGTTGATGCGGTTGGCCGACAGGCCTTCACGAATCGCCTTGATCACCGGAATGCCACCGGCCACCGCGGCTTCGAACGCTACGATCACGCCCTTCTCGCGGGCCTTGGCGAAGATTTCGTTGCCGTGAACGGCGATCAGCGCCTTGTTCGCGGTGACTACGTGTTTTCCGTTCTCGATCGCTTTGAGTACCAGCTCACGGGCAACGGTGTAGCCGCCCATCAGCTCTACGACAATGTCGATCTCAGGGTTCGTGGCCACTTCGAAGACATCGTTGGTAATCGCAATACCGGTCGTCTGGAACTGAGGCTTTGGCGTGCGCATGGCAATTTGTGCCACTTCGATTCCACGCCCGGCACGACGAGCAATTTCCTCGGCGTTGCGCTGAAGTACGTTGAAGGTACCGCCACCGACGGTCCCTAACCCACAGATGCCTACTTTGACCGGTTTCACTGTGAACTCCCCATAAAACGGCCGACTCAAGGTCGGCCGTAAAAACAACCGCATGCTCGCGGCTCTCTATTAATGGCCCGGCGAACGCTGCCGCCGAACCATGATCGTCAATGGCTGACCGTGACGATGCGAATTTACTTCGCGCCCAGCGCCAGTTTGGCGACTTGTGGCGCAGGCTGGTAGCCCGGAATGACTTGGCCATCGGCCAAAACGATGGCCGGTGTACCGTTCACGCCGATCGACTGACCCAGGGCGAACTGCTTGGAAACCGGGTTGGCGCACTTGGCGGCCTTGATTTCCTTGCCCTCGACCATTTTGTCCATGGCGGCTTTTTTGTCAGTGGAGCACCAGACGGCTTGCAGTTGCTCATCACCCGGTGAGCCGAGGCCCTGGCGCGGGAAAGCAACATAACGCACTTCGATGCCCATTTTGTTCAATGCAGGCACTTCGGCGTGCAATTTGTGGCAATACGGGCAGGTGGTGTCGGTGAACACGGTGATGTGGGTCTTGGTTTCGCCAATCGCCGGGTAAACCACGGTTTCAGCGACCGGAATGCCGTTGATCAGCTTGGAGATACCCAGACGCTCGGCCTGCTCGGTCAGGTTGACCGGTTTGCCGTCCTTGAGCTGGAACACGTAGCCCTGAACGATGTACTGGCCGTCGGCGCTGGCGTACAGCACGCGGCTACCCTTGAGTTTGACTTCGTAGAGACCGGCCAATGGACTGGCGCTAATGGACTCGATCGGAGTGTCGAGCTGGAGGGTTTCCAGGCTTTTACGAATGGCTTTATCAGCCGCATCATCGGCGATGGCAAAGGTGCTGACCAACGCAATGGCTGCGGCGGCGAAAATCTGGGTCAGACGCATGAGAACTCCTGAAGGCGGACAAATGGATCGGTTAGAACGCCCGTACTGAAACACCGGGTCATAACCGCCCATCGTGCAAACCCGCAAAGCCTACCACATAAGGCCCGCGTGGCCGAATGGAGCTGACACAAGACATCATGGGAAACACAAACCCTTTGTGGGAGCGAGCTTGCTCGCGATAGCTATCTGTCAGTCACATCAATGCTGGATGTGCCGTCGCAATCGCGAGCAAGCTCGCTCCCACATAAAGCAAAGCAGCATTCAGCCGCGCGGGTGGTGTTTGGCGTGCAGGTCTTGCAAACGGGCGCGAGCGACGTGGGTGTAGATCTGCGTGGTCGAGAGGTCGCTATGACCGAGCAGCATCTGCACCACCCGCAAGTCAGCGCCGTGGTTAAGCAGATGGGTGGCGAAGGCGTGCCGCAAGGTGTGCGGCGACAGGGACTTGCCGATCCCGGCAACCTTGGCCTGATGCTTGATGCGATGCCAGAAGGTCTGGCGAGTCATCTGCTCGCCTCGCAGGCTCGGGAACAACACATCGCTGGGCCGCCCGCCGAGTAACTCGCCACGCGCATCGCGCATATAGCGCTCGACCCAGACAATCGCCTCCTCACCCATCGGCACCAGTCGCTCCTTGCTGCCCTTGCCCATGACGCGCAGCACGCCCTGGCGCAGATTGATCTGTTCCAGCGTCAGGCTGATCAGCTCGGTGACCCGCAAGCCGCAGGCATACAGCACTTCCAGCATGGCGCGATCGCGCTGGCCGATCGCTTCGCTCAGATCCGGTGCGGCAAGCAAGGCTTCCACGTCCGCCTCCGACAATGATTTGGGCAATGGCCTGCCGAGTTGCGGCATGTCGACGCGCAATGTCGGATCGACGGCAATCAGCTTTTCACGCAGCAAATAGCGATAGAACCCACGCACCCCCGAGAGAAACCGTGCGGTAGACCGGGGTTTGTAGTTTTGTTCAAGGCGCCAGGCCAGATGATCGAGAATCAGCTCGCGCCCGGCATTGACCAGCTCCAGACCCTTTTCCTGCAACCACCCATTGAACAGGGCCAGGTCGCTGCGATAAGCGTCACGGGTGTTATCGGACAGGCCTTTTTCCAGCCACAGGGCGTCGAGAAACTGGTCTATCAGTGGATGATCGATGGCAGGCATAAAGGCTCAAGCAAAACAGACAAAAACTGAAAGGTGGCGAACAGTCTTTCATAGCATGGCCGTTCGCGGAACCCTTGCACTTTCAGGGAACGGAATAAATGACGGGCAACAAAAAAGCAGCCCGTAGGCTGCTTTTTTCTGCATCGGAAGCTGGACTTAAGCCAGTTTTTCCTTGATGCGAGCTGCTTTACCCGACAGGTCACGCAGGTAGTACAGCTTGGCTTTACGTACGTCACCGCGACGCTTGACGGCCATGCTGTCGATTTGCGGGCTGTAGGTCTGGAAAGTACGCTCTACGCCAACACCGTTGGAGATTTTACGAACAGTGAAAGCACTGTTCACACCACGGTTACGCTTGGCGATAACGACGCCTTCGAACGCTTGCAGACGCGAACGGTCGCCTTCCTTCACTTTCACCTGAACGACAATGGTGTCGCCCGGGGCAAAGGTAGGGATCTCTTTGGTCATCTGCTCTGCTTCGAGTGCAAGGATGATTTTGTTAGTCATGCTGTGCTCCTAAGGTAAATCGTCGGATCTACCATCGATACGTTGTTAACTATCGTCCCGCTCGCGGATGTATTCCTCGAGCAGCTTCTTCTCTTCTCCAGAAAGCGAGCGGCTTTCCAGAAGATCGGCGCGTCGTTCAAAGGTCCTGCCAAGGGACTGCTGTAAACGCCAACGCCGGATATGCGCGTGATTGCCACTTAGCAACACGTCGGGAACACGCTGATCCGCATACACCTCAGGTCGGGTGTAGTGCGGGCAATCCAGCAGACCATCCGTAAAGGAATCTTCCTCGGCGGAGTCCGCATGCCCTAAAGCTCCAGGCAGCAGTCGTGTAACCGCATCGATCAGGACCATCGCCGGCAGCTCGCCGCCAGACAGTACATAGTCGCCAATCGACCACTCTTCATTGACATGAGCCTCAATAAAACGCTCGTCAATGCCTTCATAGCGGCCGGCAATCAGGATTAATGCTTCCTCATTCGCCAACTCGCGTACCGCCGACTGAGTCAGTTGACGGCCTTGGGGCGACAGGTAAATTACCTTCGCCGCCTCCCCGGCTGCTGCCTTGGCCTGAACCAGAGCATCTTCCAGGGGCTTGATCTTCATCACCATGCCCGGGCCACCGCCAAATGGGCGATCGTCCACAGTGTGATGTCGATCCGTTGTGTAGTCTCGCGGATTCCAACAGGTCAGTTGCAAGAGCCCCTGTTTCACCGCACGACTGGTGATGCCGTAGTCGCTGATGGCGGAAAACATCTCGGGAAACAAACTGATCACTTCGACGCGCAAGTTAGCCACGCTTAGAAGTCCGCGTCCCAATCCACCTTCATCTCGCCCGCTGCGAGGTCGACGGCCAACACGCATTGCTCCGTATAGGGCAACAGGCGTTCGCGATCATCCAGGCTGCCAGCGCAAGGCTTGACCACCATGACATCGTTCGAGCCAGTCTCCAGCAGGTGATCGATCTTCCCGAGCAATTGCCCGAGGTGGTCGATGACCTTCAGACCTTCCAGCTGGTACCAGTAGTACTCGCCGTCGGTCAGATCAGGAAACAGGTTACGCGGCACGCAGATTTCAAAACCGGCCAGAAGACGAGCTTCTTCACGGTCATCGAGACCTTTGAGCTTTGTGACCAGAAACTTGCCGTTATGTACACGGCCGCTGACCAGCTCTACCTGCCGTACATCGCCTTCGCGCTTGAGCGTCCAGGTTTTGTAGTCCAACAGGTTTCCAATCGGATCAGTAAAGGAAAAAACCTTCACTTCGCCGCGAACGCCATGAATAGAGTAAATCTTGCCGATAACGATCAAATCATCAGCGATTGCTGGCGTCGCGTTCATATTGCTCAGGCCGCAGCCTTAGCAGCGTCCTTCAGCAACTGAGCAACACGCTCAGAAGGTTGTGCACCAACGCTCAGCCAGTAGGCTACGCGCTCTTGGTTCACGGACAGGCGGACTTCTTGACCACGAGCGATCGGGTTGAAGAAACCAACTTGTTCTTTGTGCGAACCGTCGCGTGGGTTGCGGCTGTCGGTCACGTTCAAGTGGTAAAACGGGCGCTTTTTGGAGCCGCCAAGGGCAAGACGGATTGTTAGCATGTGAACATAGTTCCTGTAGTCGGTGCTGCAAATCTAAATGCACAGCGGGCATAGGTGCCCGAAAGGCCGCATATTCTAAGGAATATCCGGACTTTTGCAAATGTCTTTTTCCGGCACCTGTCAGTGTGCCATCCAGATTTGCTATAGAGCCGTTGCGAACAACGGCGAGTCAGCTCCCGCCAATGCGGGCTTGCTGTTGGGTCCCACGTCCGTGTGGGGCCGCGCCGACATGACTGCCGGCGCGAATCTTTTACATTTTCGGCATGCCGCCGCCGGGCAACATACCGCCCATGCCGCGCATCATTTTGGCCATTCCGCCTTTGGCGGAGAATTTCTTCATCATCTTCTGCATCTGCTTGTGTTGCTTGATCAAGCGACCGATGTCCTGCACCTGGGTGCCGGAACCCATGGCGATCCGACGTTTGCGCGAACCGCTGATCAGCTCAGGGTCGCGGCGCTCGGCCGGGGTCATGGAATTGATGATGGCTTCCATCTGTTTGAATTGCTTCTCTGCCGCACCCTGGGCATTGCCCATTTGCGCCAGATTCACCCCACCGATGTTCGGCAGTTTGTCCATGAGTCCGCCGAGGCCGCCCATGTTTTTCATTTGTTGCAGCTGATCGCGGAAGTCTTCGAGGTCGAAGCCTTTGCCTTTCTTCAGCTTTTTCGCCAGCTTGTCGGCCTTGTCCTTGTCGAGGGTCGCCTCAGCCTGTTCGATCAGGCTGAGCACGTCGCCCATGCCGAGGATGCGCGAGGCGATCCGCTCCGGGTGGAACGGCTCGAGGGCGTCGGTCTTCTCGCCCATACCGATGAACTTGATCGGCTTGCCAGTGATCGCACGCACCGACAGCGCGGCACCGCCACGAGCGTCACCGTCGACCTTGGTCAGGATCACACCGGTCAGCGGCAGCGCATCGCCAAAGGCCTTGGCCGTGTTGGCGGCATCCTGGCCGGTCATGGCATCGACCACAAACAGCGTCTCGACCGGCTTGATCGCTGCGTGCAGGGCCTTGATCTCGCCCATCATCGCTTCGTCGATGTGCAGACGACCGGCGGTATCGACGATGACCACGTCGATGAATTTCAGTCTGGCTTCTTTAATCGCCGCTTCGGCGATGTCGACCGGCTTCTGGCTCAGGTCGGACGGGAAGAACGTCACGCCGATGTCGTTGGCCAGGGTTTCCAGCTGCTTGATCGCGGCCGGACGGTAGACGTCCGCCGATACCACCATCACCGACTTCTTCTTGCGCTCTTTAAGGAAGCGCGCCAGTTTGCCAGCGGTGGTGGTTTTACCGGCACCTTGCAGACCGGCCATCAAAATGACGGCCGGCGGCACGGCGTTCAGGTTCAAATCTTCGTTGGCCGCGCCCATCAGGCTTTCGAGTTCGGCCTGGACAATCTTCACGAAGGCCTGGCCCGGCGTCAGGCTGCGCGACACCTCGGTGCCGACAGCGCGCTCCTTGACCGAATTGACGAAGTCTTTGACCACCGGCAAGGCGACGTCGGCTTCGAGCAACGCCATGCGCACTTCACGCAGGGTGTCTTTGATATTGTCCTCGGTCAGCTTGGCCTTGCCGGTGACATGGCGCAGCGTCTGCGAGAGACGGTCGGTTAAGTTTTCAAACATGCGCGATCCTTTCAGGCCCTATGGAGACCGAGGTAATGGCGGCCCAGACCGTGAAAAACATGTGCTCGGCGAGCCTGCGGCGTGGGCAGGTCGCGGATTATAGCGAAGACTGCGCCTGGCGCACACCCGCCGTCTGGTTGAGTGGTCTTTCGTGTGATGTCGGTTGTATGCCAAACTCAGCCTCTTTCGGGCTTGCCTAACAGGATTTATGCTCCCTTTGTCACCCAGTTTGCTCAGCACCCTCGCCGCCGCCTGCTTGTACGCCGCTGCGACTCTCTATCAAGGCACTCGTCTGGCCCAAAGCGCCAAGGCGAACAAACGCCTGCTGGTCTCGCTCGGCATCCTTGCCGTGCTGGCCCACAGCGCGAGCCTCTTCACCCACCTGATGACGCCGATTGGCCTGGGTCTGGACTTTTTCAGTGCCGCCAGCCTGATCGCCGCTGCCGTCATCGCACTGACGCTGCTGGCCTGCTCACGGATCCCGGTGGAAAACCTGCTGGTGTTGCTGTTCCCGCTGGGGATGGCCACGGTGCTGCTGGCGCAGTTCGCGCCCTCGGGCACCGTGCAGGTGATCGACGAAGAGCCCGGGATTCTTGCGCACATCCTGCTGTCGATCCTCGCCTACGGCATGTTCACCATCGCGGTGTTCCAGGCCTTGCTGCTGTTGGTCCAGGATCACCAGCTCAAGCACAAGCACCCGTCCGGCCTGATCAAGAACTTCCCGCCACTGCAAACCATGGAAAGCCTGCTGTTCAGCTTCCTCTGGGCCGGCTGGGCCCTGCTGTCGCTGTCGCTGATCTCCGGCTGGCTGTTCGTCGAAAACCTGTTCGCCCAGCATCTGGTGCACAAAACCCTGCTGGCGTGCCTGGCCTGGATCGTCTTCAGTGTCTTGCTGTGGGGGCGCAATCGTCTGGGCTGGCGCGGCCACAAGGCCATTCGCTGGACCCTCGGCGGTTTCTGCCTGCTGATGCTGGCCTATTTCGGCAGCAAGCTGGTCCGCGAATTCATTCTGCACATCTGACGGGCATTCGTAATGGATAACTTGCCCATAGGGCCGCTGCTCGCCGTGCTGGCCCTACTGATCTTATGGTCAGGGCTGTTCACTGCCATCGAAGCCGCACAACAACATCTGTTGGCCCAGCGCACAGCCTCGCGTTCTCGCGACAAACCCGTCGCGAAACTCGGCTTCCCGCTCAACAGCCTGATCTTCTGCAATACCCTGTGCCGCGCGCTGGTGGTGGTCATCAGTACGCTGCTGGCGATTTTCGGCTGGGCTGAAAAAGGCCCATGGCTCGCCTGCCTGAGCGCCACCGCTGCGCTACTGGTATTTGCCGACTACCTGCCACGCACCCTCGCCAGCCGTTACCCGGACGCTATCCTGACGCTGGGCAACACGCTGCTCGGGGTGCCGCTGAAAATTATTTACCCGGCCGCGTGGCTGCTCAGCAGCTTCAGCCAATTGCTGCTCAAACCCTTCGCACGCAAGGTCAAGGTCGTCCAGCAAAGCGAAGACGAGCCGACTGCCCCACAGAACAACGACACCGAACACGAACACGCGGCCTGCCGCCCGCACGCGCTGTCAGGCATTCATGCGCTGGACAACATCACCGTCAACGACATTCTGGTGCCGCGCAGCGAGGTCGACGGGATCAATCTGGACGATTCGATCGAGGACATCATCGAACAGCTGCGCGCCAACAAACGCACGCGCCTGCCGGTGTTTCACAGTGATATCAACCAGGTCGAAGCGGTACTCAATACCCGGCAGATCCGCCATTTGCTGCCCGACGCCAGCCTGACCAAAGAAGCCTTGCTGGGCGCGTGCCACGAACCTTACTTCGTCCCGGAAAGCACCCCGCTGCAGCTGCAGCTGCTGAACTTCCACAAACAGCAGCGCCGCCTGGGGATGGTGGTCGACGAATACGGTGAAGTAGAGGGCATCGTTACGCTGGAAGACATTCTCGAAGAAATCGTCGGCGAATTCGAAAGCCAGCACAGCCTCGACAACCCGCACATTCACCCGCAGGCCGACGGCCGGTTGGTGATCGAGGGTGCGGCTTCCATTCGCGAGCTGAACAAAAGCCTGGGCTGGCACCTGCCGAGCGACGGCCCGAAAACCCTCAACGGGCTGGTGACCGAGGCGCTGGAAACCATCCCCGAGAGTGCGGTGTGCCTGAAAATCGGGCGTTATCGCCTGGAAATCCTCGAAACCGAAGACAACCGTGTCAGCCGGGTGTTGATCTGGCACGTAGCAGCCGGCGAGGCCACAAGCCTGCGTTCGGCGGCGAGGCCGCTGTAAACCCACATCCCTGGGTGTTCGACCATAATAATTCGCTCCACCGGAGCACATGACTGTCAGGGATTACCGCATGACGACCAGCACGATTTACAGCGATGCTGCGCCTGCCCAACCGACGAATTCCGCCACGCGGGTTGCGACGGCCAGTTTCATCGGCACCGCCATCGAGTTCTACGACTTCTACGTCTACGCCACGGCCGCCGCACTGGTGATCGGCCCGGTGTTCTTTCCACAGACCTCCGGCACCGCCCAGATGCTTTCGGCGTTCCTGACCTTCGGTATCGCCTTCCTCGCCCGCCCCATAGGTTCGGCACTGTTCGGCCACTTCGGTGACCGCATCGGGCGTAAATCGACCCTGGTCGCGTCCTTGCTGCTGATGGGCGTCTGCACCACGTTAATCGGCATACTGCCGGGTTACGAGAGCATTGGCGCCTGGGCACCGATCCTGCTCTGTGTGTTGCGCTTCGGCCAAGGCCTTGGACTGGGTGGCGAATGGGGCGGCGCGGCCTTGCTCGCCACCGAAAACGCGCCAAAGGGCAAACGCGCCTGGTTCGGCATGTTCCCGCAACTCGGCCCTTCGATCGGCTTTCTCGCGGCTAACGGTCTGTTTCTGACCCTGGCCATGACCCTCAACGACGAGCAGTTCCGCGCCTGGGGCTGGCGGATTCCGTTCCTGCTCAGCGCCGCGCTGGTGATGGTCGGTCTGTATGTGCGCTTGAAACTGCACGAAACCCCGGTCTTCGCCAACGCGATAGCACGCCAGGAACGGGTGAAAATCCCGCTGGTCGAGCTGTTCAGCCAATACTGGGCACCGATGCTATTGGGTGCGGCGGCGATGGTGGTCTGCTACGCGCTGTTTTATATCTCGACGGTGTTTTCCCTGAGTTACGGTGTTTCGACCCTGGGTTACAGCCGCGAAACCTTCCTCGGCCTGCTGTGCTTCGCTGTGTTGTTCATGGCCGCTGCCACGCCGCTATCGGCCTGGGCCAGTGACCGTTTCGGGCGTAAACCGGTGCTGATCATCGGTGGCGTGCTGGCGATTCTCTCGGGCTTCACCATGGAACCGCTGCTGACCCACGGCACAACCTGGGGCGTGGCGCTGTTCCTGTGCATCGAGCTGTTTTTGATGGGCGTGACGTTCGCACCGATGGGTGCGCTGCTGCCAGAGCTGTTCCCCACCCGCGTGCGTTATACCGGCGCGTCGGCAGCCTACAACCTGGGCGGCATTGTTGGCGCTTCGGCGGCACCGTTCTTCGCGCAGAAGCTAGTGGCGATGGGCGGTTTGAGTTGGGTCGGCGGGTATGTGTCAGCGGCAGCGGTGATCAGCTTGATAGCTGTGCTGTGCCTGGAAGAGACAAGGAATAACGACCTGAATCAGGTCTCTTAAAGCAAATGCATCGCGAGCAAGCTCGCTCCCACAGGATTCTCGGTTGGTCACAGATTTTGTGTACACCCAAATCCAATGTGGGAGCGAGCTTGCTCGCGATAGCAGCGACTCGGTTACAGCTCTACAACGACTGCTTGCGAAGCACGGGTCGCTTTGGCGCGAGCCGCTTCGATCGACTCGTCACGAGCCAAGGCAACGCCCATACGGCGCTGACCATTGACTTCCGGCTTGCCGAACAGACGCAGCGCCGTATCCGGCTCGGCCAATGCTGCACCCAAATTGGCAAAAGCGGTCTGGGTCGACTGCCCCTCCACCAGAATCACGGCCGACGCCGATGGGCCGAACTGACGGATCAGCGGGATCGGCAAGCCGAGAATTGCCCGTGCATGCAAGGCGAACTGCGACAGGTCCTGAGAAATCAGGGTCACCAGACCGGTGTCATGCGGGCGCGGCGAGACTTCGCTGAACCACACCTGATCGCCCTTGATGAACAGCTCAACGCCGAACAGACCGCGGCCACCCAAGGCTTCGGTCACGGCTTTGGCCACGCGCTCGGATTCCGCCAGCGCGACCGGGCTCATCGCTTGTGGCTGCCAGGATTCCTGGTAGTCGCCCTTCTCCTGACGATGACCGACTGGCGCACAGAACGTGGTGCCGCCGATGTGACGAACGGTGAGCAAGGTGATTTCGTAGTCGAAGTCGATGAAGCCTTCAATGATCACCCGGCCTTTACCGGCACGACCGCCTTCCTGCGCGTACTCCCAGGCTTTCTGCACGTCTTCGACGCTGCGCAGCAGGCTCTGGCCTTTGCCCGAGGAGCTCATGACTGGCTTGACCACACACGGGAAGCCCAGGTCGTCGACCGCCTTGCGGTAATCTTCGAAGGTGTCGGCGAAGTGATACGGCGAGGTCGGCAGGTCCAGCTCTTCAGCGGCCAGACGACGGATGCCTTCACGGTTCATGGTCAGCTGCGCGGCGCGCGCGGTCGGGATCACGGTGAAGCCTTCGGCTTCCAGCTCGACCAGCGTGGCAGTGGCGATGGCTTCGATTTCCGGCACGATGAAGTGCGGCTTCTCGGCTTCGATCACCGCACGCAAGGCAGCGCCGTCGAGCATGTTGATCACGTGGCTGCGATGTGCCACCTGCATCGCCGGCGCGTTGGCGTAACGATCCACGGCAATCACTTCAACGCCCAGGCGTTGCAGCTCGATCACCACTTCCTTGCCCAACTCACCACAGCCACACAGTAAAACGCGGGTCGCGGTTGGCGACAATGGAGTTCCGATACGGGTCATCTCAGGTCCTCAAAGGAGCGGATCATCGAGGGAAGCAAGCTTCCCATAGGGAGAAAGCGCGGCATTTTACATGAACCTGAGGGTTTGGCTCAGCTTGCTGCTACGGGTTGGGCGTTTTGCCCAGCATCCACAGCAGTCCACTGGATTTGGCCCGTTCATGACACAACCCCAATACCTTGCGGCGTTCGTCATTGTCCATTCGGCTCCAGCGAGTAATCTCATCCACCGTGCGTTGGCAGCCGATGCAAATATCGTCCTCATCCAGCGCACAGATGCTCACGCACGGCGAGGGTACGGGTTTTTCGGTGGCGCTCATTCTTCCTGCTCGACCAGATCGCGGGCATAGCGCTGCGAGTTATGCACATAGTGGGCGGCGCTGGCTTCGAGCATTTTCTTCTGCGGCTCGGTCAGTTCACGCACGACTTTGCCCGGAGAGCCCATGACCAGCGAACCGTCAGGGATTTCCTTGCCTTCGCCGATCAGCGAATTGGCGCCGATAATGCAGTTCTTGCCGATTTTCGCGCCGTTGAGGATCACCGCGTTGATGCCGATCAGGCTGTAATCGCCCACCGTACAACCGTGCAGCATGGCGTTATGGCCGATGGTCACGCCGGTGCCGATGGTCAGCGGGTAGCCCATGTCGGTGTGCATCACCGTGCCATCCTGCACATTACTGTTCTTGCCGATCAGGATTAGCTCGTTGTCACCGCGCAATACCGCGTTGAACCAGACGTTGGCGCCCTCCTCCAGTTTGACCCTGCCCACCAGCACGGCGTTGGGTGCAACCCAGCTCTGCGGGTGGGTTTCGACACGGGCGTCGCCCAGGCGGTATTTCATCGTTTTATCCTCAAGGCTCAGGCAGGCTTTCACTGGCAACAACGGGTTCACGCCAGATGCGCGATGACTTTAAATATTGATAAAGCTTTTCGGGGGCTGATGCAGGCTGATTTCTGCGTCATAGAGCAGGTTAACCAGTTCGACGATCATGATCGCGGTCAGGCCCCAGATTTTGTATTCGCCGAAACGGTAGCTCGGCACATACCAACTGCGGCCCTGATAATCGATGCGGTGCGTGTGTTCACGCGGGTCTTTGCGGAAAAACTCCAGCGGCACGCTGAACACCGCGGCAATTTCAGCGTCGTTGGCCCGGTACTCGACGAAGTCCGGAATCACCCCGACATAAGGTGTGACCTTGATCCCATGCAGGGAAATCAACGGGCTCAGCGGGCCGATGACTTCCACCAAACCCGGTGGCAGGCCGATTTCTTCTTCGGCTTCGCGCAACGCGGTGAAAATCAGGTCCGGATCCTCTGGATCACGTCGCCCGCCGGGGAAGGCCACTTCACCGCCATGGGTCGAGAGCCCGCTGGCGCGCAGGGTCAGGACCAGTTCTGGCTCGTCACTGCGGGTGATAGGCACCAGGACCGCGGCCTCCGGGAAACGTCGGTCGGTTTCCAGCGTACGCGGCGTGTGGTTGCTTACCCGGTGCAGTAGCTCGTCCAGCATGAGTGATCTCGACTTGTTCACTGTCTTGCATCATGCACCAAACACATCGACCGCCCAACCCCTGAACCGTGGCATGTCGCTAAACGACAACTTGCCGACAGACACCGCCGCACGCCAAGATAGGCGCAGCATTTTCGGAATCCCAGCATGAAATTCTGCAGCCAGTGCGGCAACCCGGTCACCCAACGCATTCCCGAAGGCGATTCGCGCCTGCGGTATGTCTGCGACAAGTGCCACACCATCCATTACCAGAACCCGAATATTGTCGCCGGTTGCCTGCCAACCTGGGGTACTCAGGTACTGTTGTGCCGGCGCGCCATCGAGCCGCGCCGCGGTTACTGGACCTTGCCGGCCGGTTTCATGGAAAACGGTGAAACCGTCGAACAGGCGGCGATTCGTGAAACCGCCGAAGAAGCGTGTGCACGGGTGCGCCACCTGAACATCTATACGCTGATCGACGTGCCACACATCAGCCAGGTGCACATTTTCTTTCGTGCCGAGCTGGTGGACCTGGACTTTGCCGCGGGCGAAGAAAGCCTGGAAGTGAAGCTTTTCGAAGAAGCCGACATCCCGTGGTCGGAGCTGGCTTTCCGCACGGTCGGCCGTACCCTAGAATGTTTCTATGCAGACCGCCGGGTAGAAAATTTCCCTGTACGCTCCGAATCCATTCCTCCGCTTGCTCAGCCTGCGATCACTTAAACTATAAGTACACCGTACTCTCAGGGATATCGTTTTAATGCGCTGGTTGCTTGCCCTCTTCTGCCTATCGTTCGTCATGGTTTCCCAGGCTGCCACCACGGAAACCCTGGACGGTAAAATCATCGAAAAAGTCCTGGTGCTCAAATCCGCCCATCAGTTGCAACTGATCAACGACGGCAAACCACTGCGGACCTATCGCATTTCACTGGGCAGAAATCCCAAAGGTGCGAAGTTGATGGAGGGTGATAGACGAACGCCAGAAGGCTTGTATTGGCTGGACTGGCGCAAGGTCAGCGACCGCTTCAACCTGGCCATGCACATTTCCTACCCAAACATCAGCGACTCCGCCCGCTCGCGCCGCGAAGGCGTGGAACCCGGTGGCATGATCATGATTCACGGCACCCCCGACACTGAAGAAAACCCTGAACAGCTGTTCCACACCCTGGACTGGACCGATGGCTGCATTGCCATGCGCAACGTCGACATGCGTGAAGTCTGGGGCCTGGTGCCGGACGGCACGATGATCGAAATTCGCCCCTGATTTGACCTGCGGCGAGAGGACCAAAACCTGTGGGAGCGAGCCTGCTCGCTCCCACAGTTTTGATTGATGTACATCTGCAAAAGTTGGGTCGACTGTCAGGCCGCCATCGCGAGCAAGCTCGCTCCCACAGTGGAACAAGTACTTCAAGTAAATCCCGGGCAATAAAAAACCCGCTGAAAACACTTCAGCGGGTTTCTTATCAATGCGAAGGAAGATCAGAAATCTTCCAACCGCCACACCTCATAAGCCGGCGTCTCATAGGGATGACTCTGCTTCAGAGCCTCCACCACAGCACCAATCAATTCATCGCTGACCACCAGCTCAACCTTCCACTCCTCCACCTGCTCGACCTGACCCGCCTGCCCGATAAATGGTTGACTGCCATCCAACGGACGAAACTGACCCAACCCAAGCACCTGCCAGGAACAGTGATCATAAGCACCGATCCGCCCACCACCCGCAGCGAACACAGCACTCTTGACCACCTCAACATGGCTCTGAGGAACAAAAAAGCTGAGCTTATACACAGCGCTTAGTTCACCCACACACGAGCGTTACGGAACATACGCATCCAAGGAGCGTCTTCGTTCCAGTCTTCCGAACGCCACGAGTTCTGCACCGCGCGGAACACCCGCTCCGGGTGCGGCATCATGATGGTCACGCGACCGTCACGACTGGTCAAACCGGTGATCCCACGCGGCGAGCCGTTCGGGTTGGCCGGGTAGCTTTCAGTGACCTTGCCATGGTTGTCGACGAAACGCATCGCCACGCAACCCGACAGATCCGCTTGCAGCAACGCTTCTTCGCTGGCGAACTCGGCATGACCTTCACCGTGAGCAATGGCGATTGGCATACGCGAACCGGCCATACCCTGCAGGAAAATCGAGTTCGATTCCTGAACCTGAACCATCGCCACGCGCGCTTCGAACTGCTCGGAACGGTTACGCACGAAGTGCGGCCAGAGCTCGCTGCCCGGAATCAGCTCGTGCAGGTTGGACATCATCTGGCAACCGTTGCACACGCCGAGGGTGAAGCTGTCGGTACGCTCGAAGAAGCCCTGGAACGCATCACGAGCACGGCTGTTGAACAGCGCCGATTTCGCCCAGCCTTCACCGGCACCGAGCACGTCACCGTAGGAGAAACCACCGCACGCCACCAGACCTTTGAACTCGTTCAGGTCGACACGGCCGGCCAGAATGTCGCTCATGTGCACGTCGATCGCGTTGAAGCCGGCACGGTCGAACGCTGCGGCCATTTCCACCTGACCGTTGACGCCCTGCTCACGCAGTACGGCAACCTGTGGGCGAATGCCTTTCTTGATGTAAGGCGCAGCGACGTCCTGGTTGACGTCGTAGCTCAGCTTGACGCTCAGGCCCGGGTTGTCTTCTTCCAGCAGCACGCCGAACTCTTGGTCGGCGCAGTCGGCGTTGTCACGCAGACGCTGGATCTGGTAGCTGGTTTCAGCCCACTGACGTTGCAACAGACGACGCTGACCTTCGAACACGGTTTCGCCGTTGAAGGTGATGCTGATCTCGCCGTGGTTCATCGGCTGACCGATCACCGACACGCAATCGCCCAGGCCCGCCGCGCTGAACTGCGCGAGGATGTCCGGCGTCGAGTCCTGGCGAACCTGAATCACCGCACCCAGTTCTTCGTTGAACAGGATCGCCGCGATATCAGCCGAGGTTTCAGCCAGACCGTCGAGGTTCAGGCTCAGACCGCAGTGGCCGGCGAAGGCCATTTCCACCGCGCTGGTCAGCAGACCACCGTCGGAACGGTCATGGTAAGCCAGCAGGTGACCGTCGGCGTTGAGGCCCTGGATCACGGCGAAGAAGGCTTTCAGGTCTTCGGCGTCATCGACGTCCGGTGCCTGCTTGCCGAGCTTGCCGTGAACCTGAGCGAGGATCGAAGCGCCCATGCGGTTCTGGCCACGTCCCAGGTCGATCAGGATCAGGTCAGTGGTGCCCTTGTCCATGCGCAGCTGCGGGGTCAGGGTCTGACGGATGTCAGTCACTGGCGCGAAACCGGTGACGATCAACGACAGCGGCGAGGTCACGCTCTTGTCGACGCCTTCGTCATTCCAGCGCGTGGCCATGGACATCGAGTCCTTGCCCACCGGAATGGTGATGCCCAGCTCTGGGCACAGTTCCATGCCGACCGCTTTGACGGTGTCGTACAGACGCGCGTCTTCGCCCGGGTGACCGGCAGCCGACATCCAGTTCGCCGACAGTTTGATGTCGGATATCTTCGCGATGCGCGAGGCGGCGATGTTGGTCAGGGTTTCGCCGATGGCCATGCGGCCCGACGCCGGAGCGTCCAGCAGGGCCAGCGGAGTACGCTCGCCCATCGCCATGGCTTCACCGGTGTAGACGTCGAAGCTGGTGGCGGTGACGGCAACGTCAGCGACTGGAACCTGCCACGGGCCAACCATCTGATCACGGGCCACGAGGCCGGTGATGGTGCGGTCACCGATGGTGATCAGGAAGCTTTTGCTGGCCACGGCCGGGTGATGCAGAACGCGCTCGACGCAGTCGGCGATGGCCAGCGTGGACGGATCGAAATCATCGCCCAGCTCGGTTTCACGAACGGCCGAACGGTGCATGCGCGGGGCTTTGCCCAGCAGCACTTCGAGCGGCATGTCGACCGGACTGTTACCGAAGTGACTGTCGGTGACGGTCAGTTGCGGCTCGGCAGTGGCTTCGCCAACGACCGCAAACGGGCAACGCTCGCGTTCGCAGATCGCCTTGAAGCGTTCGAAGTCGGCCGGACCGACCGCCAGAACGTAGCGTTCCTGGGATTCGTTACTCCAGATTTCGTGCGGGGCCATGCCCGGCTCGTCGTTTGGAATGTTGCGCAGTTCGAAGCGGCCGCCACGGTCGCCATCGTTGACCAGTTCAGGGAAGGCGTTGGACAGACCGCCCGCGCCGACGTCGTGGATGAAGCTGATCGGGTTGTGTTCACCCAACTGCCAGCAACGGTCGATGACTTCCTGGCAACGGCGTTCCATTTCCGGGTTTTCGCGTTGTACCGAAGCGAAGTCCAGGTCCGCCGAGCTGGTGCCGGTGGCCATGGAGGAAGCCGCGCCGCCGCCCAGACCGATCAGCATCGCCGGGCCGCCGAGTACGATCAGCTTGGAGCCAACGAGAATTTCGCCTTTCTGTACGTGTTCGGCACGGATGTTACCCATGCCGCCGGCCAACATGATTGGCTTGTGGTAACCGCGCACTTCATCGCCACGCGGGGTGGTGATGGATTGCTCGAAGGTACGGAAGTAACCGGTCAGTGCCGGACGGCCGAATTCGTTGTTGAATGCCGCGCCGCCCAATGGGCCTTCGATCATGATGTCCAGCGCGGTAACGATGCGCTCAGGCTTGCCGTACGGCACTTCCCACGGCTGTTCGAAGCCCGGGATTTGCAGGTTGGACACGGTGAAACCGGTCAGGCCAGCCTTCGGCTTGGCGCCGCGACCGGTGGCGCCTTCGTCGCGGATCTCACCACCGGAACCGGTGGATGCACCCGGGAACGGGGCAATCGCGGTTGGGTGGTTGTGGGTCTCGACTTTCATCAGGATGTGCACCGGCTCCTGCACCGCGCCGTACTGGCGGGTTTCAGGGTCCGGGAAGAAACGGCCGGCGACGTTGCCGACGATCACCGAGGCGTTGTCCTTGTAAGCCGACAGAACGCCTTCGCTGTGCATCACGTAGGTGTTCTTGATCATGCCGAACAGGCTTTTTTCCTGGCTCTGGCCGTCAATGTCCCAACTGGCATTGAAGATTTTGTGACGGCAATGCTCGGAGTTCGCCTGGGCGAACATCATCAGTTCGATGTCGTGCGGGTTGCGCTTCAAGCCGATGAAGGCGTTGACCAGGTAGTCGATCTCGTCTTCCGCCAGGGCCAGGCCCAACTCGACGTTAGCGGTTTCGAGTGCGGCGCGACCGCCACCCAGAACGTCGATCGCCGTCAGCGGCTTCGGTTCGGAGTGACTGAACAGACCCGAGGCCTGTTCGAGGTTTTCCAGCACGATCTGGGTCATGCGGTCGTGCAGCGCATCAGCAATAAGCTGTGCCTGGGCGTCGGTAAATTCACCGGCGACGTAGAAAGCGATGCCGCGCTCCAGGCGCTGGATTTTCGCCAGGCCACAGTTGCGGGCGATGTCGCTGGCCTTGCTCGACCATGGCGAGATGGTGCCGAAACGCGGCAACACCAGGAACAGACGGCCGGTCGGCTCTTGAACCGGAACGCTAGGACCGTACTTCAGAAGGCGCGCAAGCACCTGCTGTTCGTCGCCGGTCAGGACGCCGGTAACTTCGGCGAAGTGAGCGAATTCAGCATACAAGCCGCTGACAGCCGGGACCTTCTGGCTCAGTTGCTCAAGGAGTTTGCTGTGGCGAAAGGCAGAAAGGGCAGGAGCGCCGCGCAGGATCAACATCTTCGGGACAGCCTCGGGAAGGGGTGTGCTTTGAGGCCGTGCATTCTAGCCTAAACCGCCCGCGACAGCACCCGAAACGCTACACCCGGTATTGTCCGAACGTCGGTCCGGGGTTTGGAGCCCGTAACCCATGCTCATCAAGCGACATGCAGGGGGTTTTTTCAGTGCTCACATTCAGGTGTTAGCGCCTGTTCTTGAGGGCTTGCGCCGGGTTTGCCAATGGCTAGCAGACAACCCTCTTGCTGTCGAGATATGGCGGCCGTGGTCCTTTGCGTATACTGCGCAGATGTTTTCCCCAACGGCTTTGCGTCCGCGATTCGCCAAATGGCTCATCGCAACCGGACTCTTCCTGATGCTCAGTGGCTGTGTTGATAAACCCAACACACTGGAGCGCGTAAAGGAGGATGGTGTGCTGCGGGTGGTTACCCGTAACAGCCCCGCCACCTACTTTCAGGATCGCAACGGTGAAACCGGCTTCGAATACGAGCTGGTGAAGCGCTTCGCCGACGATCTGGGGGTGACACTCAAGATCGAAACCGCGGATAACCTTGACGACCTGTTCGGTCAGTTAGGCAAACCTGGCGGCCCGGTGCTGGCTGCTGCCGGTCTGGTCAGCAGCGACAAACGCAAACAGCAAGTCCGGTTTTCCCACTCGTATCTGGAAGTCACCCCGCAGATCATTTACCGCAACGGTCAATCGCGGCCGACCTCGGCAGCCGATCTGGTCGGCAAGACAATCATGGTGCTCAAGGGCAGCACCCACGCCGATCAACTGGCCGCGCTGAAACAGAAATACCCCGGCATTGAATACGAAGAATCCGACGCGGTTGAGGTCGTTGACCTGCTGCGCATGGTTGATGAAGGTCAGATCGATCTGACACTGGTCGACTCCAACGAAGTCGCAATGAACCAGGTGTACTTCCCTAACGCGCGGGTCGCCTTCGACCTGGGCGATGCCAGCAACCAGAGCTGGGCGGTCGCCGCCGGCGATGACAACAGTCTGCTCAACGAGATCAACGACTTCCTCGACAAGGCGCAGAAGAACGGCACCCTGCAACGCCTGAAGGACCGCTATTACGGGCACGTCGATGTGCTCGGTTACATGGGCGCCTACACCTTCGCCCAGCACTTGCAGCAACGGCTGCCCAAGTACGAGAAACACTTCAAGTCTTCGGCCAAGGAAGAGAAAGTCGACTGGCGGCTGCTCGCGGCGATCGGTTATCAGGAATCGCTGTGGCAACCAGCGGTCACCTCGAAAACCGGTGTTCGCGGCCTGATGATGCTGACCCAGAACACCGCGCAGGCCATGGGCGTATCCAATCGCCTGGACGCCAAGCAAAGCATCATGGGCGGCGCGAAATACCTGGCTTACATGAAGGATCAACTGGACGACTCGATCCAGGAGCCGGATCGCACATGGTTTGCGCTGGCGGCCTACAACGTCGGCAGCGGTCACCTGGATGACGCACGCAAACTCGCGGCCAAGGAAGGGCTGAATCCGGACAAGTGGCTGGACGTAAAAAAGATCCTGCCGCGCCTGTCACAGAAACAGTGGTACAGCAAGACTCGCTATGGCTACGCCCGTGGCGGCGAGCCGGTGCATTTTGTGGCGAACATCCGACGTTACTATGACATCCTGACGTGGGTCACGCAGCCGCAGCTTGAGGGCGACCAGGTTGCCCAAGGCAACCTGCATGTGCCGGGCATCGACAAGACCAAGCCGCCTGAAGAAAACCCACCGCTTTAATCCCCCCCAATCAAATGTGGGAGCGAGCTTGCTCGCGATGGCGTCTTAACATTCAACGAAGATGTTGACTGCATGACTGCTATCGCGAGCAAGCTCGCTCCCACATGGACTTTGTGTTCTGCGCTTAAGCCTTGGCAGCCGCCAGAATCAGCGCTTTCATCTCCGAAACAGCCGACTTGAACCCGACGAACAATGCATGCGCCACCAGCGCGTGGCCGATGTTCAGTTCGTTGATGCCTTTGATCGCCGCAACCGCTTCGACGTTGTGGTAGTGCAAACCGTGACCGGCGTTGACGATCAGGCCTTGAGTCAGGCCAAACGCCACGCCATCCGCCACACGTTTCAGTTCTTCAGCAACCGAAGTCGGCGTCTCGGCGTCCGCGTAACGGCCGGTGTGCAATTCGATGGCCGGTGCGCCAACGCGTTTCGACGCTTCGATCTGGCGCTCGTCGGCGTCGATGAACAGCGACACTTCGCAGCCGATTTTCGCCAGACGATCCACCGCCGCCTTGATCCGCGCTTCCTGCCCCGCCACATCCAGACCGCCTTCGGTGGTCAGTTCCTGACGGGTTTCCGGGACCAGGCAAATGTGCGCCGGACGGATGCGCTCGGCGAACGCCATCATTTCCTCGGTCACGCCCATCTCGAAGTTCATGCGGGTTTGCAGCACGTCCTTGAGCAACAACACATCACGCTCCTGAATGTGCCGACGGTCTTCACGCAGGTGCACAGTGATGCCATCAGCGCCCGCCTCTTCCGCGTCCAGCGCTGCCTTCACGGGATCAGGGTAACGAGTCCCCCGGGCCTGACGCAGGGTGGCAACGTGGTCGATGTTCACGCCAAGAAGAATGCGATTGCTGGTGGTCACGGAAGCGCTCCAGAAGAAGAGAAAGTTCGGTGCACAGCATACACGTCGGGCTTACGGCTTTCGAAACAACTCGCGACTCACAAGAGGGCGACCGCCCAGATGAATGGCCAACGCCTGACGCATCAAGCGTTTGGCGGCAGACAAGGCACCCGGCGCGCTCCAGTCAGCATCAGCCATGGCCAGCAGTTCGGTGCCATTGAACAGACCGGGTTGCAACAGGTAGACCCGTTCCAGACCCGCATCGACCTGCAAGCGGTACAGGCCGTCGGGCGCGATAGGTTCGCCATGGATATCCGCGTTCAGCGCAAAGCCGTAGCCCAAATCATCCAGCAACCGCCACTCGAACGAACGCAGCAAGGGTTCCAGCGGACGCCCTTCGGCGAGGGCCAGCACGGTCGCGGCGTAGTGATCGAATACCGCGGGATGAGGATCTTCGGACGGCAGCAGGCGGATCAGCAGCTCATTGAGGTAGAGACCACTGAACAGCGCTTCGCCATTGAGCCAGGTGGAGACGCCGGCGCTTTCCATGCGTCCGACGTTCTTCAATTCGCCCCGACCACGAAACTCGACTTCCAGCGGCACGAATGGCCGCGCCAGCGTCCCGGCCTTGCCCCGCGCACTGCGCAACACCGCCCGCAGCCGACCTTGCGGCGTGAGGAAATCCACCAACGCGCTGTTTTCGCGGTAGGCGCGGCTATGGAGCACGTAGGCGGGTTGGCCGGTTGGTGGCGATTGGGACATGGGGATCGGAGTTCTCAATGAGGGAGCGCGGTTTTATTAACAGCCCCAAACCACTGTGGGAGCGAGCTTGCTCGCGATAGCGGTCTGTCAGTCAACATCAATGTTGAATATCAGGCCCTCATCGCGAGCAAGCTCGCTCCCACAGTTGGATCTTTGTGTATCCAGGTGAAGCGATTACAGGTCGCCGTAACCCAGCGAACGCAAGGCGCGTTCATCGTCGGACCAGCCGCCTTTCACTTTGACCCACAGGTTGAGCATGATCTTGGAGTCGAACAGCAGCTCCATGTCCTTGCGCGCTTCGGTGCCGATGCGTTTGATCCGCTCGCCCTTGTCGCCAATGATGATTTTCTTCTGACCGTCACGTTCGACGAGGATCAACGCGTGGATGTGCAGGGTTTTCCCCTGTTGCTTGAACTCTTCGATTTCCACGGTGATCTGGTACGGCAGCTCGGCGCCCATCTGGCGCATGATTTTCTCGCGTACCAGTTCGGCGGCGAGGAAACGGCTGCTGCGGTCGGTGATCTGGTCTTCCGGGAAGAAGTGATCGTTTTCCGGCAGGTGACCGGCGATCACCCGCTCCAGCGCATCGAGGTTGTGCCCGTGCTGCGCTGAAATCGGAATGATCTGCGCGTTCGGCAGCTGTTCCTGCAACCAGCTCAGGTGCGGCATCAGCTCGGCTTTGTCTTCGATGCGGTCGGTCTTGTTCAGGGCCACGATCAGGGGACCGGTCACGTACTGAACGCGCTCGAGGACCATCTGGTCTTCTTCGGTCCACTTGGTGCGGTCAACCACGAAGATCACCACGTCGACGTCTTTCAACGCCGCCGAAGCGGTCTTGTTCATGTAGCGGTTCAGGGCTTTCTCGCCACCTTTGTGCATGCCGGGGGTGTCGACGTAGACCGCCTGCACGGAGCCTTCGGTCTTGATCCCGAGCATGTTGTGACGAGTGGTTTGCGGTTTGCGCGAGGTGATTGCCAGCTTCTGACCCAGGATGTGGTTCAGCAGCGTGGATTTGCCCACGTTCGGGCGGCCGACGATGGCGACATAGCCACAGCGAGTTGCAGTTGAATCAGTCATGGCCATTCTCCACGCCCAGGGCTATCAGTGCTGCGGCGGCCGCTACCTGTTCGGCAATACGACGACTCACACCCTGACCTCGGCTTTTTTCGTTCAGTAAGGTGATTTCGCATTCGACGAAGAACGTCCGGCAATGCGGCTCACCCTGGATATCCACCACTTCGTAACGCGGCAGCTCACAGGCACGCGACTGCAAGAACTCTTGCAGACGGGTCTTTGGATCTTTGTTGGTGTCGACCAGCGTCAGGCTGTCGAACTCGGACGTCAGCCAGGCCAGCACGCGTTCGCGCGCCATGTCCATGCCGGCATCCAGGTAGATCGCACCGATCAGCGCTTCGAGGGCATCGGCGAGGATCGATTCACGGCGAAAACCACCGCTCTTCAGCTCACCGGAGCCCAGGCGCAGGTATTCGCCCAGATCGAAACCACGGGCCAGTACTGCCAGCGTCTCTCCTTTGACCAAGCGTGCGCGCAAACGCGACAACTGGCCTTCGCGGGCCAGCGGAAAGCGGTCGAACAGCGCTTCACCGGCGACGAAGTTGAGAATGGCATCACCGAGAAATTCCAGGCGTTCGTTGTTGCGCCCGGCAAAGCTGCGGTGTGTCAGGGCCAGAACCATCAGTTCCTGGTCCTTGAAGGTATAACCGAGCTGACGCTCGAGACGGCTTAAAGAGACGCTCACGGTTGACCCACGCTGAGTTCGTGGTCGACATCCATCACAGCGACGCTGCTAGGTTCTTTGACAATTAACGCTGTGTTCAAAAATTACATCCTGAATATCGTTGGCTTCATGCTTTTCGGCGACCTTCTACAGGCTCCAGAAATGCATTCGGCGCTGTGTTCAACAGCGCCGCGTGTGATTACTTGATCAGGCCAACCCGCGAGAAGTTCGGCAGGTGACTGAGTTTCGGTTCCGGCCAGCTCATCCAGACTGCGAAGGCCTTGCCGACGATATTCTTGTCGGGAACCATGCCCAGCAGATCCTTGGGAATACTTGGATCATCCCAGTAGCGACTGTCGTTGGAGTTGTCACGGTTGTCGCCCATCATGAAGTAGTGCCCGGCAGGCACGGTCCACTGACGGTCCGGCGTTGCGCGGTAGCGGCTCATTTCCTTGCGGATCAGGTGCTCGGCTACGCCGAGTTTTTCCTTGTAGAGCTCGGCACTGCCCAACGTGCCCGGCTCGGAGCCGACCAGCAGTTCAGCGATCGACTCACCGTTGACGAACAGACGCTTGTCGGCGGTGTAACGAATCTTGTCGCCCGGCAGCCCCACTACACGCTTGATGTAGTTGACGTTCGGGTCGCTTGGGTAGCGGAACACCATCACATCGCCGCGCTGCGGATCACCCACCTCGATGACTTTCGAATCGAGCACCGGCAGACGGATCCCGTATGAAAACTTGTTCACCAGAATGAAGTCGCCAACGTCCAGGGTCGGTTTCATCGAACCCGATGGAATCTGGAACGGCTCCACCAGGAACGAACGCAACACCAGCACGATGAACAGCACCGGAAAGAACGATTTGCCGTATTCAACCAGCATCGGTTCTTTGTTCAGTTTCTCGACCACCCCCCTATCCGGCTCGCCAACGCTGCCCTGATAAGAGCTAATGGCGGCACGCCGACGCGGCGCCAGAATAATCAGATCGAGCAACCCCAACAGACCGCAAACGAAGACGGCGATGACCAACAACAGCGGGAAATTTAGTGACATAGGACCTAACTATCCAACCTGAGCACAGCAAGGAAGGCTTCTTGTGGAATTTCCACGTTACCGACCTGCTTCATGCGTTTTTTACCGGCCTTCTGCTTTTCCAACAGCTTGCGCTTACGACTAACGTCACCGCCGTAGCATTTGGCCAATACGTTCTTTCTGAGTGCCTTGACGGAGGTTCGCGCAATGATCTGCCCGCCAATGGCGGCCTGGATCGCGACGTCGAACATCTGGCGCGGAATCAGTTCTTTCATCTTCTCGGTCAACTGGCGACCTTTGTAGTGCGCGTTATCCTTGTGCACGATCAGCGCCAGGGCGTCGACCTTGTCACCGTTGATCAGCACATCCAGTTTCACCAGATTAGCTGATTGATAACGATCGAAATGGTAATCCAGCGAAGCATAGCCGCGACTGGTGGATTTCAGACGATCGAAGAAGTCCAGGACCACTTCGTTCATCGGCAAATCGTAGGTCACCTGGACCTGGCTACCGAGGAACAGCATGTCGTGCTGAATGCCACGCTTCTCGATGCACAGGGTAATGACGTTGCCCAGGTGCTCTTGCGGCACAAGAATGTTTGCCCGAACGATTGGCTCGCGCATGTCTTCAATGGACGACAGATCCGGTAGCTTGGACGGGTTGTCGACGTAAATCGTTTCACCGGTTTTCAGCAACAGCTCAAAAATAACCGTCGGCGCCGTGGTGATCAGGTCCAGGTCGTACTCACGCTCGAGGCGTTCCTGGATGATTTCCATGTGCAGCATGCCGAGGAACCCGCAACGGAAGCCGAAGCCCAGGGCGTCGGAGCTTTCCGGGGTGTACTGCAGGGACGAATCGTTGAGCGTGAGCTTTTGCAGGGCTTCACGGAAATCTTCGAAATCGTCGGAGCTGACCGGAAACAGGCCGGCGTAAACCTGCGGCTGAATGCGTTTGAAGCCGGGCAGCACGTCAACATCGGGGGTGGAGCTCAAGGTCAGGGTGTCACCGACCGGTGCACCGTGAATGTCCTTGATACCGGCGATGATGAAGCCCACTTCGCCGGCCTTAAGGTCAACGGTGGCGGTGTGTTTCGGGTTGAAGACACCGACGCTGTCCACGAGGTGGACCTTGCCGGTGGACTTGACCAGAATTTTGTCGCCCTTCTTCACGCAACCGTGGCGCACGCGTACCAGGGAAACAACGCCCAGGTAGTTGTCGAACCAGGAGTCGATGATCAACGCTTGCAGCGGATCTTCGATGTTGCCGGTTGGCGCAGGAATGGTCTTGACCAGACGCTCGAGCACCTCGTCGACGCCCAGGCCAGTCTTGGCACTGCACTCGACCGCATCAGTGGCGTCGATGCCGATGATTTTTTCGATTTCTTCTTTGACGCGGTCCGGATCGGCCTGTGGCAGGTCGATCTTGTTCAGGACCGGCATGACTTCCAGGCCCTGCTCGATCGCCGTGTAGCAGTTGGCAACCGATTGCGCTTCAACGCCCTGACCGGCATCGACCACCAGCAACGCACCTTCACAGGCCGCCAGCGACCGGCTGACTTCATAGGTGAAGTCGACGTGGCCCGGGGTGTCAATGAAGTTCAGTTGGTACTTGATGCCGTCTTTGGCGATGTAATAAAGGGTGACGCTGTGGGCCTTGATGGTGATCCCGCGTTCACGTTCCAGGTCCATGGAGTCCAGTACCTGGGCTTCCATTTCGCGCTCGGCCAGGCCGCCACACATCTGGATGAAGCGATCGGCCAGCGTCGACTTGCCATGGTCAATGTGGGCGATGATGGAGAAATTGCGGATATGACTCAAATCACTCACGGATCAACACTCAAAAAGGCTGCAGGCATAGCCCGCCGAAAAATAGCCGGGAATTGTACCTGATACACGACGCAAGCGTCACGTTCACAGGTCAACGGTATTGGATACAAAAACGCCCCGCTCTTGCGAACGGGGCGTTTGAGTGTCAGTCAGGGCAGGAAATACCTGCGATCAACCCGCTCGACGCAGCAACCAGAGACCGGCCACCGCACAGATACCGGCCGGAACCAGCACCGCGAACAACGGCGAGAAGCCGAAGACCAGGCTTGAAGGCCCAAGCAAATCCTGAGCGATACGGAAGGTGAAACCGACCAGTACCCCCGTGAACACGCGCTGCCCCAGGGTTACCGAACGCAGCGGGCCGAAGATAAAGGAGATCGCCATCAACACCAGCGCAACGGTGACCAATGGCTGCAACACCTTGACCCAAAAGGCCAGCCAGTAACGGCCATTGTTAAGACCCTGATCCGCCAGATAGTGGATATAGCCCCACAAACCGCTGATCGACAACGACTCCGGCGCCATGATCACGGTGTTCAGCAGTTGCGGGCTCAGCGGTACTTCCCAGCGCTCTTGCGGCGTCGTGAGCACTTCGGTGCTGCCCTCATGGAACACCGTGGTAGTGACGTCGCTCAGTTGCCAATGGTCCGTTTCGAACTGCGCACGCTTGGAGAAACTCGAGGTGAGCATGTGGCGCTGGTTGTCAAAGCGATAGCGGGTCACGCCATACAGAATGCCATCCGGCTGCACCGAGTTGATGTGAATGAACTCATCACCCTGACGGTGCCACATACCGTGTTTGGCACTCTGCGCATCACCACTGCCCTGGGCCAGGGACCGATTGGCCTGGGCGATGTTTTCCGCAGATGGCGCCACGTACTCGCCGACCAGCACGCCTGCCAGCATCAGCACCAGCATGGGCTTCATCACCGCCCAGACGATCCGACCGATGGACACGCCAGCGGCGCGCATGATGGTCAACTCACTGCTGCTGGCCAGACTGCCCAGGCCGATCAGGCAGCCGATCAGTGCCGCCATCGGCAGCATGTCATAAACCCGGCGCGGCGCTGTCAGCGCCACATAGCTCAATACGTCGGTGAGGGTGTAGGTATCAGTGACGTCACTCATCTCGTCGATGAAGGCAAACAAGGTCGCCAGACCCAGAATGATCCCCAGTACCGCCAGGATCGCCATGAAAACACTGCTACCAATGTAGCGATCGAGCTTAACCACGGGCCACCTCCAGCGCACTGCGGCGACTCGCCATTTTCAATCGCAACGGCTCCCAGTAGAGCAGTCCCAGGCCAATGGCCAGGAATATCGCGTGAACCCACCACAAGCCCAGCGCCGGGGGGATCTTGCCTTTATCCAGCGCGCCGCGTGCGGCGATCAGGATTGTCAGATAAGCCATATAAAGAAGAATCGCCGGCAGCAACTTGAGGAAACGTCCCTGACGCGGATTGACCCGCGACAGCGGCACCGCCATCAGCGTCACGATGAACACCAGCAACGGCAACGACAGACGCCACTCGAGCTCGGCGCGTGCACTCATATCTTCCGGTTTGCTCAACAGCGTGCTGGTCGGCATCGCATCGCGATCCGTCACTTCGTCACTGACATCCGGTTTGGGCAGCAGCACACCGTAGGTGTCGTACTTGATGGCACGGTAGTCGGCCAGCCCCGGATTACCGTCGTAACGGTAGCCATTGTCGAGAATCAGGTAACGGTTGCCGTCCTCCTTGATTTCCTGACGGCCCTTTTCGGCCACCAGCACGGAAATACCGCGATCCTTCTGGTCGGCGGAAAGACGCTTTTCCGAAATGAATACGCCGCCCAGGTTGATCCGGTCATCGGACAGCTGCTCGGTGTACGTCACCCGCGAACCGTCGCGCAAGGCCTGAAAACGGCCCGGCACCAGCGTGTCGAACTCGGTCATCGCGTCCTGCTTGTTCAGCAGCAACTGAAACTGATTGGCGCCTTGCGGTGCCAGGCTCAGGCTCAACCAGGCCACTACCACGGCAACCAGCGCAGCCGGAAACAGGGTCATGCCCAGCAGACGCTGCTGGCTCATGCCAGTCGCCGAGAGCACGGTCATTTCGCTATCAAGGTAAAGGCGACCGTAGGCCAGCAGGATCCCGAGAAACAGCCCCAAAGGCAGAATCAGTTGCAGGAAGCCCGGCAGACGAAAACCCATGATCAGGAACAGCGAGCCTGGGTCCAGGGCGCCCGAGGCGGCCTGGGCCAGGAACTTGATGAAGCGCCCACTCATGATGATGACCAGCAGCACGGCGCTGACGGCGCTCAAGGTCAACAGGACTTCGCGGGATAGATAACGGAAGACGATCAAACCAGACACTCCAGGGTTGTCAGGCTAAGGCGGCCAAACAAGCAAACGTATCGGGCGGCCCGCAGGGCTGAGCCGCCGAAAAAGATGGCGCATTATCCTGTGATTGACCGCGCCTGTCACTGCGCACGCTCAAGCAGGCGCGTAATGGCGTAAAGATCACCCGCACAAGGGTTGTCAGGCGCAGTGAGCGAGGTTCAAACTGCGGCCTTTGTCGCTGGCCTCTACCAGCGTCTTTCTTCAGCCTTTCTATATAGAGAGGCAAACGTGTGCGCGTACCGCGTGCCACGCTGCACTTTGACCATTTATTCAGGGACCCGGACATGGAACTGGTTGTAAAAAGCGTTAGCCCGGAAACGTTGAAAACCGCCACTCTGGTGGTCGCCGTCGGCGAAGGCCGCACACTCGGCAACGTCGCCAAACAGCTCGACGAACTCAGCGGCGGCGCGATCAGCGCTGTTCTCAAGCGTGGCGACCTGGCCGGCAAGGTTGGCCAAAGCCTGCTGCTGCACAGCCTGCCAAACCTCAAAGCCGAACGCGTGCTGCTGGTTGGCGTGGGCAAAGACGCCGAACTGGGCGACCGCCCGTTCCGCAAAATCATCGCTGGCGTACTGAACACCCTCAAAGGCCTGGGCGGCACCGATGCCGTGCTGGCGCTGGACGAAATCGTGGTCAAAGGGCGTGACAGCTACGGCAAGACTCGCCTGCTGGCCGAAACCCTGGTGGACGGCGAATACACCTTCGAGCAGTTCAAGAGCCAGAAGTCCGACCCTCGCGCGCTGAAAAAAATCACCTTGCTGACCATCAAGGCCGCCCAGGCTGAAGTCGAACGCGCCGTGACTCACGCCACTGCGATCGCCAATGGTATGTCCTTCACCCGCGACCTGGGCAACCTGCCACCGAACATCTGCCACCCAAGCTTCCTCGCCGAGCAGGCGAAGAACCTGGGCAAGGAATTCAAGGGCCTGAAAGTCGAGATCTTTGATGAGAAGCAAATCAAGGATCTGGGCATGGGTTCGTTCTACGCCGTCGGCCAGGGCAGCGCCCAGCCACCGCGCCTGATCGTCATGCAATACAACGGCGGCAAGAAATCCGAGAAGCCGTACGCACTGGTCGGCAAGGGCATCACCTTCGACACCGGCGGCATCAGCCTCAAGCCGGGCGCCGGCATGGACGAGATGAAGTACGACATGGGCGGCGCAGCCAGCGTGTTCGGTACCTTGCGTGCCGTGCTCGAACTGAAACTGCCGATCAACCTGGTGTGCATCCTCGCCTGTGCCGAGAACATGCCGAGCGGCAAGGCTTCGCGTCCTGGCGATATCGTCACGACCCTGAGCGGCCAGACCGTGGAAATCCTCAACACCGACGCCGAAGGCCGTCTGGTGCTGTGCGACGCACTGACCTACTCCGAACGCTTCAAGCCACAAGCGGTGATCGACATCGCCACCCTGACCGGTGCCTGCGTCGTCGCCCTCGGCTCCCATACCTCGGGCCTGCTGGGCAACAACGACGAGCTGATCGGCCAACTGCTGAGCGCAGGCCAACAGGCTGACGACCGCGCCTGGCAACTGCCGCTGTTCGATGAATATCAGGAACAGCTGGACAGCCCGTTCGCCGACATCGCCAACATTGGTGGCCCGAAAGCCGGCACCATCACTGCGGCCTGCTTCCTGTCGCGCTTCACCAAGAACCTGAACTGGGCGCACCTGGACATCGCCGGTACCGCCTGGACCAGCGGCGGCAAGGACAAGGGCGCCACTGGCCGCCCGGTTCCACTGCTGACCCAATACCTGCTGGACCGCGCCAAAGCCTGAAACTGAAACCCCTGCGCGGCGTCGTCGATGAATGACGCCGCGCAGGCATCAGGAACCGCAATGACCAAAGTCGATTTCTATATCCTGCCCAGCGCCGATCCTTCTGCGCGGCTGGATTTTGCCTGCAAGCTCACCGAAAAAGCCTGGCGCATGGGCCACCGCATCTACCTGCATTGCAGCGATGTTGCCCAGCGTGATGATCTTGATGCGCGCCTGTGGGCGTTCAAAGGTGAAAGCTTCGTACCTCACGGCCCCGCCGAAAGCGAACCGGACGGTTTGATTGTGCTCGGCCTGGGAGACGATCCAGGACAACACCAGGACTTGCTGGTCAATCTTGACCTCAAAGTCCCGTCTTTTGCCCAGCGCTTTGCCCGTGTGGCCGAAGTGGTGGTTGAAGACCCGACTATTCGTCAGGCCGCGCGGGAGAGTTTCCGTTTCTACCGCGAACAGGGCTATCCTCTGCAAGATCACCGTTTACAGCGACTCTGAGCACATGATGGACACGTCCAACCCGCTGCAAAAGTCCGCACACCTGCTGGACGACCTCGAGTCGATCCGCCAGTTGCTCGGCGATGACAACCTGCAACCGCCCCTGCTGACCGACACTGTCGAGCAAGGCAGTGATGAAGGCCAGATACCAATGTTGTTCGATCAGGTCGGCGGCAAACCGCGGGCTGAAATCATCGAACCACCGACTCCCGCGCCAACGCCCGCGCCTGTCGCGACTCCGGCATCTTCTGTCCAGCAAGGCGCCGACGTCATGCTGCACCTGAACGACGAACTGCGCGCCGCCGCGCAATTGATCATGCAAGACGTGATCGACGACTTCGCCCCGCACATCGAAACCGAAATCAAACGCCGCCTGGATGCGCGGATGGAGCGGCTCCTCAGCCAGTACGAATAACCCCAGCCCCCTGTGGGAGCGAGCCTGCTCGCGATAGCATCGCCTCGCCCCTCCCTGAAAGACCGCGTCGCCTGCATCGCGAGCAGGCTCGCTCCCACACTGGATCAGCGCTGAATTTGATGATGCGCCCTGTCCGCCCCTGCTCGCCCTTCGCCCCATGCCCCGCTATACTTGCCGGCTTTTCCTGAATAAATGCCAATAGGGTCCCGCCGCGCATGGATAAGACCTACCAGCCGCACGCCATTGAAACTTCCTGGTACAACACCTGGGAGTCCGAGAATTATTTCGCCCCGCAAGGCGCGGGCGATTCCTACACCATCATGATCCCGCCGCCGAACGTCACTGGCAGCCTGCACATGGGCCATGGCTTCAATAACGCGATCATGGACGCCTTGATCCGCTTCCGCCGCATGCAGGGTCGCAACACCCTGTGGCAGCCGGGCACCGACCACGCTGGTATCGCCACGCAAATGCTGGTGGAACGTCAGCTCGAAGCCAAGGGCCAGAGCCGCCACGATCTGGGCCGCGAAAAATTCCTCGAGAAAGTCTGGGAGTGGAAGGATGAGTCCGGCGGCAACATCAGCCGTCAGATCCGCCGCCTCGGCTCGTCCGTCGACTGGAGCCGCGAGCGCTTCACCATGGACGACGGTCTCTCGGAAGCGGTCAAGGAAGCCTTCGTGCGCCTGCACGAAGACGGTTTGATCTACCGCGGCAAGCGTCTGGTCAACTGGGACACCAAGCTGCACACGGCGATTTCCGACCTCGAAGTGGAAAACCACGACGAGAAAGGCTTCCTGTGGAACCTGAAGTACCCGCTGGCCGACGGCGCCAAGACCGCTGAAGGCAACGATTACCTGATCGTCGCGACCACCCGTCCGGAAACCATGCTCGGCGACGCCGCCGTCGCCGTTAACCCGAACGATGAACGCTACAAAGCCCTGATCGGCAAATTTGTCGAGCTGCCACTGGTTGGCCGCCGCATCCCGATCATCGCTGACGATTACTGCGACCCTGAATTCGGCACCGGCTGCGTGAAAATCACCCCGGCCCACGATTTCAACGACTACGAAGTCGGCAAGCGCCACAACCTGCCGCTGCTGAACATCTTCGACAAGAACGCCGAAGTGCTGGCAGCCGCCCAGGTATTCAACCTCGATGGCAGCGTCAACGAAGAGATCGACGGCACCCTGCCCGCCGAATACGCCGGCCTCAACCGTTTCCAGGCTCGTAAGGAAATCGTTGCCGCGTTCGAAGCAGCAGGCCTGCTGGTCAGCGTCGACGATCACGCCCTGAAAGTACCGAAAGGCGACCGCTCCGGCACCATCATCGAGCCGTGGCTGACCGACCAGTGGTACGTTTCGACTAAACCGCTGGCCGAGCCTGCGATTGCTGCCGTTGAAGACGGCCGTATCGCGTTCGTGCCCAAGCAGTACGAAAACATGTACTTCTCGTGGATGCGCGACATCCAGGACTGGTGCATCAGCCGTCAGCTGTGGTGGGGCCACCGGATTCCGGCCTGGTACGACGAGTCGGGCAAGGTCTACGTCGGTCGCGACGAAGCCGAAGTGCGTGCCAAGCACAACCTCGGCCCGGACGTTGCGCTGCAACAGGACAACGACGTACTCGACACCTGGTTCAGCTCGGGCCTGTGGACCTTCTCCACCCTCGGCTGGCCGCAGCAGACTGAATTCCTGAAGAAATTCCACTCCACCGACGTGCTGGTGACCGGCTTCGACATCATTTTCTTCTGGGTTGCCCGGATGATCATGCTCACCATGCATTTGGTGAAAAACGAAGACGGCACGCCGCAGGTTCCATTCAAGACCGTGTATGTGCACGGTCTGGTGCGTGATGGCCTGGGCCAGAAAATGTCCAAGTCCAAGGGCAACGTCCTGGACCCGCTGGACATCATCGACGGTATCGAGCTTGAAGCGCTGGTGGAAAAACGCACTTCGGGCATGATGCAGCCAAAACTGGCGAAGAAGATCGAGAAGCAGACCCGCGACGAGTTCGCCGACGGCATCGCCAGCTATGGCACCGACGCCTTGCGCTTCACGTTCTGCTCGCTGGCCTCGACCGGCCGTGACATCAAGTTCGACATGGGTCGCGTCGAAGGCTATCGCAACTTCTGCAACAAGATCTGGAACGCGGCGCGCTACGTGCTGGACAAGGGCGAAGACTGCGGCCAGAACGGCGAAGCCTACGAACTATCCCTGGCGGATCGCTGGATCATTTCGCAGCTGCAACGCACCGAAACCGAAGTGACCCGCCAACTCGACCAGTTCCGTTTCGACCTGGCGGCACAAGCCTTGTACGAGTTCATCTGGAACCAGTATTGCGACTGGTACCTGGAACTCTCCAAGCCTGTGCTGTGGGACGAAAACGCAGCCGTAGAGCGTCAACGCGGCACCCGTCGCACGCTGGTTCGCGTGCTGGAAGTCGCCCTGCGTCTGGCTCACCCCTTCATGCCGTTCATCACCGAAGAAATCTGGCAGCGCATTGCGCCGCTGGCCGGTATCGAAGGCAAGACGATCATGCTGCAACCTTGGCCAGTGGCCAATGAAGCACGCATCGACCAGGCCGCCGAAGACGACATCGAATGGCTCAAGGGTCTGATGCTCGGCACGCGTAACATTCGTGGCGAGATGAACATCGGCCCGGGCAAGCCCCTGCCGCTGTTCCTGAAGAACGTCAGCGCCGAAGACCAGCGTCGCCTCACCGAGAACGAAGTCCTGCTGAAGAAGCTGGCCAAGCTCGAATCGATCACCGTATTGGCCGCCGGCGAAGAAGCACCACTGTCCGCCACCGCTCTGGTCGGCGAGATGGAAGTGCTGGTGCCGATGGCCGGCCTGATCGACAAAGACGCCGAACTGGCGCGCCTGGACAAGGAAATCCAGCGCCTGCAAGGCGAAGTGCAGCGTGTCGGCGGCAAGCTGTCCAACGCCGGCTTCGTTGACAAGGCCCCGGCCGACGTCATCGAGAAAGAACGTGCCAAACTGGCCGAAGCCGAACAGGCTCTGGGCAGATTGGCTGAGCAGCATGCGCGGATTGCCAGTTTGTAACGGCACATCGCACTGAAAAGGGAGACCCATGGGGTCTCCCTTTTTTATGCTTGCCGCATTCCCCAAAACACCAACAATCCCTGTGGGAGCGAGCTTGCTCCGGGCGGCGTTCCGACGATAGCGATCTATCATCCAATATCAATGTTGAATGTGATGGCCTCATCGTCGGAACGCCGCCCGGAGCAAGCTCGCTCCCACAGTAGATTGTGGTCGTCGTCACAATTGAGTTCACAAGAGCTGGATGTGGGACAATACCCGCCACTTTTAGCCATACCCGAATCGACCTCGCCCATGAACGCCCCCCGCACACCAAAACCTGCGCGCCAAAAGCCAAAACCCACGACCCCGGCCAAAGCCGTCGAGCCGCGCGAGAAGGCCAGCCTGCACCCGCGCAACCGCCACCAGGGCCGTTACGACTTCCCGACGCTGATCAAGACCACGCCTGAACTGGCGAAGTTCGTGATCATCAATCCGTATGGTAAAGAGAGCATCGACTTCGCCAGCCCGGACGCGGTGCGGGTGTTCAACCGGGCGTTGCTGAAGTCGTTCTACGGCATCGCTCATTGGGACATCCCGGCCGACTACCTCTGCCCACCGGTGCCAGGGCGCGCCGACTACGTGCACTTCCTGGCCGACCTGCTGGCCAGCGTCAACGACGGCGAAATCCCCCGGGGCGCGCCGGTCAAGGTGCTCGATATCGGCATGGGTGCCAACTGCGTCTATCCGTTGATCGGCTATAGCGACTACCGCTGGCACTTCCTCGGCTCGGAAATCGACCCGACGGCGGTGGCTGCCGCCAAAGCCATCGTGCAGTCCAACGGGCTGAACAAAGCCATTCAGTTGCGCCAGCAAAGCAATCCCAAGCACATTCTGCTGGGCCTGCTCGAACCGGGCGAACGCTTTGACCTGACCATGTGCAACCCGCCGTTCCACGCCTCGATGGACGAGGCTACCAAGGGCAGCGAGCGTAAATGGCGTGCACTGGGTCGCGCCGACCCAAAACGCAAACTGCCGGTACTGAACTTTGGCGGCCAGTCGGCAGAACTGTGGTGTGAAGGCGGCGAAGCACGGTTTGTGACACAACTGATCGCCGAGAGCGCGCATTTTCAACACAAAGTGCTTTGGTTCAGCACCCTGGTCTCGAAAGCTTCGAACCTGCCTGCCATCCAGACAGCGCTGAAAAAGGCCGGCGTACTGGAAAGCCAGGTCGTGGAAATGTCTCAGGGGCAGAAGCAAAGCCGCTTCGTCGCCTGGACCTTCCAGACTAAATCCGAGCAGCAGGTCTGGCGCGAACGCTGGGTTCGCAAAGCCTGAGTAACTGACCGTCGCAGATCAACTGTGGGAGCGGCCTTGCTCGCTCCCACATTGGTTTGGAGGTGTTTGAGGGGCTGAATCGCAGACACAAAAAAACCGTGCCCGGATTGCTCCGGTGCACGGTTTTTTTACGCGTCTTACTTGTTAACAGCGTCAGTCAGGCCTTTAGCCACGACCAGCTTGATAACTTTCTTGGCAGCGATTTCGATGGCAGCGCCAGTCGAAGGGTTGCGGCCGGTACGGGCAGGACGCTCGGTCACTTTCAGCTTACCGATACCTGGCAGAGTGATTTCGCCGCCGTTTTCCAGTTGATCAGCAACGATTTGGCCCAATTGGTCCAGAGCGTTACGCGCGGTGGTTTTTGGCGCGTCGATAGCTTCAGCGATATCGGCGATCAGTTGGTCTTTAGTAAGAGCCATTTAGTGTTCCTTCCCTATCAAATTCATATGGTTTGCAGAGTGCAGTGTCAGCCATCGAGCCCGATCTTCTGGATCTGGCACCCTCGGCTACAACACCGACAGGTCGGGGTTATAGATGCCGAAATCAGGGTTTGGTTCGACCTGACAAATGCTGAATGCACGCTTAACGCAGTGACTTCGCGTAAGACGGGGCAAAACTAGCACAGAGACGGGGAAATATCCGCCTCTACCTACCCATTTGGTCAGCTTTATTGCTCTAAATCCGGAAAAAAGCGCATAAGCCCGGTCTGACACGCCTCGAACACCCTTCAAGCACCGCCAAAACCAGCAGGTGCGGTACACTGGGCACTTTTTCGGGGAGCACGCCCTCCTCCCTTCAATCAGCCGAGAAGCCCATGCCGATCCGTCATTGCATCGTCCACCTGATCGACAAAAAACCCGACGGCACACCTGCAGTTCTTCACGCCCGCGACTCCGAACTGGCAGAGTCCACGGCCATCGAGAACATGCTCGCCGACCTCAACGAGAGCTATAACGCCAAACAGGGCAAGGCCTGGGGGTTCTTCCATGCCGAGTCCGGCGCGCATCCGTTCAGCGGCTGGCTGAAGGAATACCTCGACGACGGCAAGGACTTCACAGCGTTCAGCCGCATTGCAGTGGAACACCTGCAAAAGCTGATGGAAGAGTCCAACCTGTCGACCGGCGGCCACGTGCTGTTCGCGCACTATCAGCAAGGCATGACGGACTACCTGGCCATCGCCCTGCTGCACCACAGCGAAGGCGTGGCGGTGACCGATCAGCTCGACGTGACACCGTCCCGGCACCTGGATCTTGGCCAGTTGCACCTGGCGGCGCGGATCAACGTTTCCGAGTGGCAAAACAACAAACAGTCCAGGCAGTACATTTCGTTCATCAAGGGCAAGAACGGTAAAAAGGTTTCGGAGTATTTCCGCGACTTCATCGGCTGCCAGGAAGGTGTCGACGGCCCGGGCGAAACCCGCACCCTGCTCAAGGCGTTCAGTGATTTCGTCGAAAGCGAAGACCTGCCGGAAGATTCCGCCCGCGAGAAGACCAAGACCCTGGTCGACTACGCCAGCAGCCAGGCCAAACTCGGAGAACCGATGGGCCTCGAAGAGTTGTCGGAGCTGATCGACGAAGAACGCCCGAAGGCCTTCTACGATCACATCCGCAACAAAGACTACGGCCTGTCGCCAGAGATCCCGGCGGACAAACGCACCCTGAACCAGTTCCGCCGCTTCACCGGCCGCGCCGAAGGCCTGTCCATCAGCTTCGAAGCGCACCTGCTGGGCTCGAAGATCGAATACGACGAAGAAGCCGGGACACTGATCATCAAGGGCCTGCCGACCCAACTGACCGATCAGCTGAAGCGCCGCAACTGATGCTGGGCGGCGTACTGAAGAAATTCCTGCTGATCCTGCTGGTGGTTGTGGTCTACCAGAACTGGGGCAAGATCGAGCGGGTGTTCAACCCGTCGCAAGTGGTGTCCGAGCAGACCCAGGCCAACGCCAGGGTCGTGCTCTACGCCACCGACTGGTGCGGTTACTGCAAGCTGATCCGGCGCTTTCTCGACCAGAAAGGCATTCCGTACCGCGAGTTCGACATCGAGAAAAATGCCGAGGCGCGCAAGGCCTATGAAGCGTTGGGCGGACGCGGCATTCCGATGCTGGATGTGAACGGCACGTTGATTCGCGGTTATGAGCCAGACGAGATTCTCGCCGCACTGAAATAACTACTGTGGGAGCGAGCTTGCTCGCGATAGCGGTGTGTCAGTCAAATTAATGTTGAATGTGCCGCCGCCATCGCGAGCAAGCTCGCTCCCACATTTGTACGTCAATGTTTTTCGATGCGAAAACCAAATCGCGGGAAGTGCACATGCACCAGCCCGCCACGCTCATCTTCGCGGCGCAGGATCAGCTCTTCGCTGCCGGCAAACAGCAACTCGCCCGCAACCGGATCAACGCCATAGTCAACGGCGGCAATTACCACGTGCTGTCCCGCCTTGAAGCCGTTTGGCTCGTTGAACTGCTCGTCCGGCAAGGCCGCAGGCGTTGAATGACGCGCAACCTCCAGAGCTTCTTCAGAGGTCATTTCGCTGAACGCGCCATGCCCGAAACCCATAACTCGCGACAACCAGGCTGACACCGCCGGATAAACATCGACCAACGGCGCAGTCACCGGTGTGCCCTTGAGGAACCACAACGGGTGGGCCATGGCGAAATCGGCAATCGAAGGCTCACCAAACAGGTAGTCACCGTCCTCGCGTTCTAATTGCTGCTCAAGCCGCGCCATGATCGTCGGCCACTGATGCTTGGCCTGCTCGGCCGACAATCGCGTGGCGCTGCCACCGCTGAACAAGTCGGCACGGTCAGCAACAAAAGCCTTGATCGCTTCTGGAGACAACTTGGCAAAACGCGCCGCCACCGATTCAGGCTGGAACACCAGGCTCACCGCGTGCTGAAATACTACCGAGTCGGCCCAGGCGGCGAAGGTCGCACTGACCATCTCCTGACCTTCCGGGAATAGCGCAGGCGAAGCCTTTTCCTGCTCCAGGCGCCGGGCGATCAACGCCGTGTCGCAGTAGATATCGGCGCCAATCTGCAACACCGGGGTCTTGCGGTAGCCGCCGGTCAGCGCGGTCAGATCAGGTTTCGGCATCACTGGTGAAATCTTCACCGAACGCCAGGACAAGCCTTTGAAACCGAGTAACAGCCGGGTCTTTTCTGCGAAAGGGGAAGTCGGGTAATGGTGGAGAATCAACTCTGACATGCTGGAACCCGCTGCTGGTGTTAGAAGTCAGCAGCTTAGCGCGCAATCGATTAACGGCCTACCCATCTGCCTGATGGGCACTTATCAGTCACATTGATAAGCCCGCAGCAGCGCTCGCCACCAGACATTCCTTGGCGCTTTTCTTGAGTTTTTTGATCAGACGCTCCTGGCGCAACGCTTCGCTCTTATCACGGCAGGCTTCGGTGTAGACCAGCGCAACAGCGGGGCTGGAGAGGAAAAACCGCGCACCCTTGCCGCTCTGGTGAGTGGCAAAACGTCGGACGGGATCATCGCTGATCCCGCAGTACAGCGAACCGTTGGCCGCGCGAACCAGATAGACAAACCAGGGTTTGCTCTGCGCGGGTGGGGTTGCAGGGTCGCTGACGGAGACTTCGCTCAGGGTGTTCACGTGACGATCAAGGCTTGTAGGAAACAAGCCGCGATCTTATCAGCGACTGGCCTGAAATGCCTTCAGCCCCTTCAAGGCCTGTACGCGAACGGCATTGCTCACCAACGGCGTCCACCCCAGCAACAGACCTTTGAAACCCAACGCCTGACGCGACCAGCGCCACAGATCGAAATGGTCATGGTGCTCGCAGATCTTGCCGTCACGGAAAACAAAACGCGCCTGGATATTGTTGACCACCGTGTTGCCGGTCTGGCTGAACAGGTAAGTCGCCACCCAATGGGCGCCGCCCGTACGCTCGTCGGCGCGGACATTATCGAACGTCAGGGAAAAGTCTTTGGCGTGAGTGGTGAGCATGCGCCACATGTCGCCGGCATCGCGCCCATGCAGTTCACCAAACGCCGGATCACTGAACACTACGTCCTCGGTGTAGCAGGCGCTCATGGCCTCGGCATCCAGCCGCTGGAAAGCTTGATAAAACTCAGTGATCAATGCGCTGTTGGCATCACTCATGGACAGGCTCCCTGGGTTTGCAAAGTAGCTTCGAAAGATGCCTGCACGATAGTCTGCAAACGTCGGGAAAACTACCGGCATTCGCCACAGGAATACCGGTAGTACGCCCGCTTTAGACGCGTTCGCTTTCGACCTGTACGTACAGCGAACGCCCGGCACCGAGACCGGCGATGATTGCGCCGAGGCCAATAACCCCGAAGATCCAGCCCAGCGCAGTCCAGCCGCCAGTCCAGTCATGCACCAGACCGACTGCGAACGGGCCCATGGAGGCCAACGTATAACCGAACCCCTGGGCCATGCTCGACAGGTTGGCCGCCACATGGGCATCGCGCGAACGCAGCACGATCAGGGTCAGCGCCAGGCTGAACGTACCGCCCTGCCCCAAGCCAAGCAGGATCGCCCAGCCCCACAGACCTTCGATCGGCGCATAGAGGCAGCCGAACAGACCGCCAAGGGTCAGCAGCATGACGATGACGATCGCCAGCCGCTGATCCTTGCCACGAGTCGCCAGCCATGGCGCCGCCAGCGAACTGGCCAACTGGATAATCACCGAACCCGACAGCACCAGCCCGGCCTGGGTTGGAGTCAGGCCACGGCCGATCAGAATCGACGGCAACCAGCCGAAGACGATGTAGGCCAGCGAGGATTGCAGGCCCATATAAAGAGTCACTTGCCAGGCCAGCGGATCACGCAGCAGACCGCGTACCCGATACGCCACGTTGTGCGCGCCGTGTTTCTGACCGACTTGCGGCAACCAGAAGATCACTGCGACCAGCGCAGGAATTACCCAGAAGCCCAGACCGAGCGCCCAACTTTCGTCGAAATGCTGACTCAAGGGCACTGTCGCACCGGCCGCCATGGCCGCGCCCAGGCACAGGGCCATTGTGTAAACGCCGGTCATGGTGCCCGCGTGCTGGGCAAAGTCACGTTTGACGATGCCCGGCAGCAACACGCCGATCACACCAATGCTTGCGCCGGCCAGAATGCTGCCGGCAAACAGTCCGATCTCACCGAACGAACTGCGCAGAATGATCCCGCCAGCCAGCGTCAGCAAAATCCCCAGCACCACTCGCTCGGCGCCAAAACGCCGTGCCAGCAGCGGCGCCAGCGGGGCGAACAGCCCCAGGCAGAGCACCGGCAAGGTGGTCAGCAAACCGGCCTGGGCAGCCGACAAACCGAGGTTCATCGAGACCTCACTCAGCATTGGCGCCATGCTCGACAGCGCCGGGCGCAGGTTCAGCGCCACCAGAATCAGCCCCAGCAACAACAACCACGGGCGACGTAAAACCGGATGGCTTTGCTGGACCTGCTCGTCATCGGCCTCGGCATCGATCAGCAACTCTTCGAGCTCTGCCGTGCGTTTGGGTTGGGTCGTGTTGCTGGGACTCGCCTGCTGGCTGGACATGAGGTTCTCGGATTCAAGGTTCATTGATCAACTGCCGGGAAATGGCTTTGGCCCGCTCCGGGTCGCGCTGCTCGACGGCATCGAGCAGTTCGATATGCAGATCGAACACCTCTTGGCGTCTAGGGGTAATGTTGAGGGTCTGGCGCAGTTGCGCGCCGATGATGCTGGAAAAATAGCGATACAGCTCGCTGAGGGTGGGGTTGTGCGCGGCATCGACCAAACGACGGTGGAACACCAGGTCGCAGACGATGTAGCTGTCGAGGTCACCGTGGTAGTGACTGCCGCTGACACCCAAGGCCTCACGCAGTGCGATCAGGTCTTCATCGGTACGGCGTAATGCCGCCAGGCCAATGGCCTCGACCTCGAGGATGTGCCGGGTTTCCCGGGCCTGCTCGTGGGAGCAACGCGACAAGGCTTTCATCGTGTCCAGCGGATCGACCACCGCCCGAAGGTAACTGCCGTCACCCTGACGAATCTCGATCAGCCCGGAAAACGCCAACACCCGCATGGCCTCGCGCACGGTATTGCGGCTGATACCTAGCTCGGTCGCCAGTTCAGGCTCTGTGGGCAGGCGTTGGCCGACGGTCCAGATGCCGTTGTTGATGCGCAGGCGCAACTGTTCAAGGGCCTGATCGACCAGAGAACGTTTAACCAATGGGGATGTGTCTGTCATGGAATTCGCCCTTTCATCCAATCATAGGATGAATTTTCTGACATGTTAGTCAGCTTCGTCCGAGAGGACAACGGGCTAGGGTTATAAATCTGGAAAAGGAGCGGTATTTTCGATTAGTCAAAATTACCCTGTAAGGGTAATTTTAGGGACAGGGTTCGTGGTTTCTTATGGAAAAGAATACACCTCACTTCGACTTGTCGGTCATCAAGGCTGAGGTCAGGAGACAAGGAGCCAAAGCTTTTACTCAAACTGCATTGAGGTCCGGGAAGAGAATGGGATGGAACCTGCGAGATATGGAATTCGCCATTTGCTCACTGGAACCGCGGATGCTTTACAAATCGATGACTTGCTACACCGACCACCGAAACTGGCAGGACGTTTACCACACAACATTTCATGACCTGGAGCTTTACATCAAAGTGACCTACTGCCCCAACGGCGGGCCTCCGGTGATCTCTTTCAAGGAGAAGAACTTATGAATACGCGACAATGCATGAGCTGCGGCGCTCAAGACGCAATGCAACACTTCCAAGGTCGCAGTCTCAGTGTCGACTATAAGAACGTCTCACGATGGGTGCACGACATTGCCGGCTGGGAGTGCAGAAACTGCGGTGAAATCATTTTTGACAATGACACCGACAGCGCCGAGCGCTACTCCGACGCAGGCGATAAATTGCTCGAAGATTGCTTTCAGATCATGGGCACCGAGATGAAACGCATCCGCCGTAAACTGCACCTCACGCAGAAGGAAGCCGTAAAACTACTTTCCGGCGCCGGGCACAATGCATTTTCGCGATACGAGCGCGGCGAAATTCAACCTCCTCAAGCTTTGTTCACGCTGATGCGTCTGCTGGATCGTCATCCTCACCTTCTGGCTGAAATACAAGCGATGAACGAAGGTACTGACTTGAAGCGGCTGCTGGCCACACGCTTTCCGGAAGAGGAAACGGTGCTGGCATCCTGATCCCGAACATCAGACAAAAATAAACCCGGAACATTGTCCGGGTTTATTTCACTACCAAGCCTGGATCAATGCAGAATCTGGCTCAGGAACAGTTTGGTGCGTTCGTTCTGCGGGTTGTCGAAGAAGTCGTTTGGCGCAGCCTGTTCGACGATTTCGCCCTTGTCCATGAAGATCACGCGGTTCGCCACGGTCCGGGCGAAGCCCATTTCGTGGGTGACGCAGAGCATGGTCATGCCGTCTTCGGCCAGACCGATCATGGTGTCCAGAACCTCTTTCACCATCTCTGGATCGAGTGCCGAGGTCGGTTCGTCGAACAACATGATTTTCGGTTTCATGCACAGCGCACGGGCAATCGCCACACGCTGTTGCTGGCCGCCGGACAGTTGCCCCGGAAATTTGTGCGCCTGCTCTGGAATGCGTACGCGCTCCAGGTAATGCATGGCAATTTCTTCAGCCTTGCGCTTGGGCATCTTGCGGACCCACATCGGTGCCAGCGTGCAGTTCTGCAGGATGGTCAGGTGCGGGAACAGGTTGAAGTGCTGGAACACCATGCCGACTTCGCGACGAATCGCTTCGATCTGTTTCAGGTCGTTGGTCAGCTCCACGCCATCGACCACGATGCGGCCCTGCTGGTGCTCTTCCAGACGGTTGAGGCAACGAATGGTGGTCGACTTGCCGGAACCCGACGGCCCGCACAGAACGATACGCTCGCCCTGCTTGACGTTCAGGTTGATGTCTTTCAGCACGTGGAACTGGCCGTACCACTTGTTCACGCCCTGCATCTGAATAATGCCTTCAGGGCTCACAGGCTGTTTGATCGCTTCACTCATAAACTACGCTCCTAACGCTTGTGGCCTGTGTCCAGCTTACGTTCCAAATGCATGGAATAGCGGGACATACCAAAACAGAAAATCCAGAACACCAGGGCCGCGAACACATAACCTTCGGTGGCCATGCCCAGCCATTTCGGGTCGGCGGCGGCTTGCTTGACACTGTTGAGCAGGTCGAACAGACCGATGATGATCACCAGGCTCGTGTCCTTGAACAGCGCAATGAAGGTGTTGACGATGCCCGGAATCACCAGTTTCAGGGCTTGCGGCAGTATCACCAGGCCCATGCTGCGCCAGTAACCGAGGCCCATCGCTGCGGCGGCTTCGTACTGACCTTTGGGAATCGCTTGCAGACCACCGCGCACCACTTCGGCCACGTAGGCCGACTGGAACAGGATCACCCCGATCAAGGCCCGCAGCAGCTTGTCGAAGTTCATGCCTTCAGGCAGGAACAACGGCAGCATCACCGACGACATGAACAGCACCGTGATCAACGGCACACCGCGCCAGAACTCGATGAAGGTCACACAGACCACGCGAATCGCCGGCATGTTCGAGCGACGGCCCAGTGCCAGCATGATCCCCAGCGGCAACGCACCGACGATACCGACGGTGGCGATCACCAGGGTCAGCATCAGACCGCCCCATTGACTGGTCGCAACGTTGGTCAAGCCAAGCATGTCACCGTGCAGCAGGATGTAGGTAACGATCGGATAGAGCACCAGAAAACTCAGGCCGTAGACCGCTTTACGCTGAAAACGCGAAATGAACAGCGGTGCGATTCCGATCACTGCCAGAAACACGCTCAGGTCGACGCGCCAGCGCAGTTCAGGTGGGTAGTAGCCGTACATGAACTGGCCGAAACGCTGCTGAATGAACACCCAGCAAGCGCCTTCCTTGGTGCAATCGGCGCGCGTGGTGCCCACCCAGTTGGCATCAAGAATCGCCCAGTGCAGGATCGGCGGCACCACCAGGTAAATCAGGTAGAACGCGAACAGCGTGAGCAGCGTGTTGATCCAACTGGAGAACATGTGCTCTCGCATCCACGCCACGACACCGATGCGAATGCCCGGTGGTGGCAGGTCAGGTTTGAAAATATGAGTCGTCATGCGCGTTTCCTCACCGCTCGATCAGCGCAATGCGCTTGTTGTACCAGTTCATCAGCAGGGAAATGCTGATACTGATCGCCAGGTACACGCTCATGGTGATAGCAATAACTTCGATGGCTTGCCCGGTCTGGTTCAGCACCGTGCCGGCAAACAACGAAACCATTTCCGGGTAACCGATACCGGCCGCCAGCGAGGAGTTCTTCGCCAGGTTCAGGTATTGGCTGGTCAGTGGCGGGATGATCACCCGCAGGGCTTGCGGGATGATGACCTTGCGCAGGGTTGGACCGTTGCGCAGACCCAATGAACGCGCCGCTTCGGTCTGACCGTGGCTCACCGAGTTGATCCCGGAACGCACGATCTCGGCGATGAACGCCGCGGTGTACACCGTCAGGGCCAGAGTCAGGGCCAGCAGTTCCGGGATCAGTACCCAGCCACCGACGAAGTTGAAGCCTTGCAGCTTCGGCATTTCCCAATGCAGTGGCGCACCGAAGATCAGTGCGCACAAAGCTGGAATCACCAGAAACATCGCCAGGCCGGTCCAGAACTTGTGGAACGGTACGCCGGTCGCTTCGAAACGCTTGTTGGCCCAACGGCACATCAGCACGATGGCGACGATAGCCACCACGACGCTGATCACAAACGCCCAGAACCCTTCGGCCATCTGAGCGGCCGGCATGTTCAGGCCACGGCTGCTGACAAAGAAGGTGTCGGCGAAATTATGGCTGTTGCGCGGCCCTGGCATGGTCAGGAACACCGCGAAGTACCAGAACAGGATTTGCAGCAGCGGTGGAATGTTACGGAAAGTCTCAACGTAAACCGTCGCCAGCTTGTTGATGATCCAGTTCTTCGACAGCCGTGCCACGCCAACGATAAACCCCAGAATCGTCGCCAGGATCACACCGATAACGGTCACCAGCAGGGTGTTGAGCAAGCCGATGACAAACACCCGGGCATAGCTGTCCGATTCGGTGTAGTCGATCAGGTGTTGCGCGATGCCGAACCCGGCGCTGCGCTCCAGAAAGCTGAAACCGGAAGTAATGCCCCGGTGTTGCAGGTTGGTTTGAGTGTTGTTGAACAGGTACCAACCCATCGAGATCACCGCGACAATCGTGATGATCTGAAACAGCCACGCACGCACTCGCGGATCGCTGAGGCTGAGCCTCTGCTTTGGTGCGCCGATTGAATTTTGCATGAAGTGCCCCAGAAATAATGGAACAGAACATCACCCGGTGGTTGGCCCACCGGGTGATAGAACCATCAGCGCACTGGTGGTGCGTATTGAATGCCGCCGTTGGTCCACAGGGCGTTCAGGCCACGGTCGATTTCCAGCGGGGTGCTCTTGCCGAGGTTTTTCTCGAAAACTTCGCCGTAGTTACCGACTTGCTTGACGATTTTCACCACCCAGTCTTTCGGCAGCTTCAGATCTTTACCGTACTCACCGTCAGTGCCCAGCAGACGGGCGACGTCCGGGTTCTTGGTCGACTTGGCTTCAGCCTCGACGTTTTTCGACGTGACACCGGCCTCTTCGGCGTTGAGCATCGCGTAGCCAACCCAACGAACGATCGCCAGCCACTCATCGTCACCGTTACGCACGACCGGCCCCAGAGGCTCTTTGGAAATGGTTTCCGGCAGAACCACGTAATCTTTAGGCGAGGCCAGCTTGCTGCGCTGTGCATACAGCTGGGACTTGTCGGAGGTCAGCACGTCGCAACGACCGGATTCCAGCGACTTGGCACTTTCATCGGAGGTGTCGAAGGTAATCGGGGTGTACTTCAGGTTGTTGGCGCGGAAGTAGTCGGACACGTTCAGCTCGGTGGTGGTACCGGCTTGAATACAGATGGTCGCGCCATCCAGTTCCTTGGCACTCTTCACGCCCAGCTTGCTGTTGGCCAGGAAGCCTACGCCGTCGTAATAGGTGATGAAGCCAGGAAACTTCAGGCCCATGCCCGCGTCACGGGAACTGGTCATGGTGGAGTTACGCGACAGCATGTCGATTTCGCCGGATTGAAGAGCAGTGAAGCGCTCCTTGGCGTTCAACTGGCTGAACTTGACCTTGGTCGCATCGCCGAATACAGCAGCGGCCACAGCGCGGCAGTAGTCAGCATCGATACCGACGATCTTGCCGGTAGAGTCCGGAACCGAGAAACCCGGCAAACCGTCGCTCACGCCGCACTGCACGAAGCCTTTCTTCTGCACGGCATCCAGGGTTGCACCCGCCTGAGCGAACCCACTGACACCGAGAACTGCGGCCGCAGTCACGACTGCCAGGGTGGATTTCAACATCTTCATTCAAACCTCCAGTTTTGCTCTTGTTGTGTCGGAGCTTGAGTCCTGCCGCACCCTTATGAGGCGCTGTTGACCCGTGTTGGCTTTTTTTAGGGTCAAGCGGCGTAAGACCTAAGCTATGAGTCTAGTAGGAGAAAATCCACTCATGGATAACTCACTTCTCACCAATCGGCCGAACGGACTGTAGCCCTTTCACGTTCGCGAAGCCCGTAGCGGCCACTGGCGAACATCCATCACCGGATTCTTTGCTATCCCACAGCCAGCAGTACACTGATAGTGTTACCGCCAGGCGCAGGATTACTTGCACAGGTTTTCTCATAGCAAGGCCCGTACCACACCGGCCGCTAAAGCGATTCAGCGGCAGGTCAATAGCAAAACTTTCAACCTTGCGACATCTTCTTAACTGATCGACCCATCGTGCACCTTGAGCTCGCACTCAAAGGGAGCGAACGCACACATTTGGAGCAAACATGACCCAGCCCCTTATTCTTCAACCCAGCAAGCCTGTGGACGCCTGCGTGATCTGGCTGCACGGCCTGGGCGCCGACCGCTACGACTTCCTGCCGGTGGCCGAAGCCCTGCAGGAAAGCCTGTTGACCACCCGCTTCGTCCTGCCCCAGGCGCCAACCCGCGCAGTGACCATCAATGGTGGTTACGAGATGCCGAGCTGGTACGACATCAAGGCCATGAGCCCCGCCCGGAGCATCAGTCACGAAGAACTGGAGGTGTCGGCCGAAACCGTCATAACGCTGATTGAAGAGCAGCGAGCCAGCGGAATAGACGCCTCGCGGATTTTCCTTGCAGGTTTTTCCCAGGGTGGCGCAGTAGTGCTGCACAGCGCTTTCCTGAAATGGCAGGGACCGTTGGGTGGCGTACTTGCCCTTTCCACTTATGCACCGACGTTCAGCGATGAACTGGAACTTTCAGCCAGCCAACAGCGGATTCCAGTGCTGTGCCTGCATGGCCAATACGACGATGTCGTCCAGAACTCCATGGGGCGCACTGCGTACGAGCATTTGAAGACCCGTGGTGTCACCGTGACATGGCAGGAATACCCAATGGGCCACGAAGTGTTACCCGAAGAAATTCGCGATATTGGCGTCTGGCTCGCGGACCGCTTGCGCTAATACAGAAACTTCCTGTAGCTGTATGAGCAACACACTACGCCGCGCCCGTTTCTTGCATTACACTGGCCGGCGTACATTCCTTAACCAATTGATGAGATGACCGTGCTCAAAGCACTCAAGAAAATGTTCGGTAAAAGCGAGGCTGAGCAGCTCGCGCCCAGCTCCAGCGCACCTTCCCACACACCCGGCAACCGCACCGACGGTCATCAGCCTGGCCAGACCGCAGCAGTCGCGGCACCGAAACATACGCCCGCGAACACTCCGGCCACCGAGTCTGTTGCCGAACCTGTTACACAGCAACCGCGCAGCGAGACGCCAAAACCTGCGCAACCACGCCGCGAACGCGCGCCGAAACCGCCGCTCAAAGCCTGGAAACTCGAAGATTTCGCCGTCGAACCCCAAGAAGGCAAAACCCGCTTTCATGATTTCAAACTGGCCCCGGAACTGATGCATGCCATCCAGGACCTGGGTTTCCCGTACTGCACGCCGATCCAGGCACAGGTATTGGGTTTCACCCTGGCCGGCAAAGACGCCATCGGTCGCGCCCAGACCGGCACTGGTAAAACCGCCGCGTTCCTGATCTCGATCATCACCCAGCTGCTGCAAACCCCGCCGCCGAAAGAGCGCTACATGGGCGAGCCACGGGCGCTGATCATTGCACCGACCCGTGAACTGGTGGTGCAGATCGCCAAGGACGCGGCAGACCTGACCAAGTACACCGGCCTCAACGTCATGACCTTCGTTGGCGGCATGGACTTCGACAAGCAACTCAAGCACCTCGAAGCCCGCCACTGCGACATCCTTGTGGCTACCCCAGGCCGTCTGCTGGACTTCAACCAGCGCGGCGATGTGCACCTGGACATGGTCGAAGTGATGGTGCTCGACGAAGCCGACCGGATGCTCGACATGGGTTTCATCCCACAGGTGCGTCAGATCATTCGCCAGACCCCACCGAAAAGCGAACGTCAGACCCTGCTGTTCTCCGCCACCTTCACTGAAGACGTGATGAACCTGGCCAAGCAATGGACCACCGACCCGTCGATCGTAGAGATCGAAGTCGCGAACGTGGCCAGCGAAAACGTCGAACAGCACATCTACGCCGTTGCCGGCGCCGATAAATACAAGCTGCTCTACAACCTGGTGACCGACAACGGTTGGGAACGGGTGATGGTCTTCGCCAACCGCAAGGACGAAGTGCGGCGCATCGAAGAACGCCTGGTACGTGACGGTGTCAACGCGGCCCAGCTGTCGGGCGACGTTCCGCAGCACAAGCGCATCAAGACCCTGGAAGGTTTCCGCGAAGGCAAGATCCGCGTGCTGGTGGCCACCGATGTCGCCGGTCGCGGGATTCACATCGACGGTATCAGCCACGTGATCAACTTCACCCTGCCGGAAGTGCCGGACGATTACGTCCACCGTATTGGTCGTACCGGTCGTGCTGGCGCCGATGGCGTGTCCATCAGCTTCGCCGGTGAAGACGACTCCTACCAGCTACCGTCCATCGAGGCGTTGCTGGGTCGCAAGATCAGTTGCGAAACCCCGCCAACCCATCTGCTACGAGCGGTTGAACGCAAACGCCCTTAAGCCCGCGTCGCAACCACCAAAGCGCAGCCGGAAACGGACTGCGCTTTTTTTACGCCTGGATATTGCCAAATAGAACAATAAGTCCACAATGGACAAATTAGTTTACTTGCGAATCCACGGAGCATCCGCATGTCCAGCACACCTTATGTGATCGCCCAACCCCAGGCCCGCGAACTGCTTGATCAAGTCGACGTGCCGAAGATCCTGCGCAAGCTGTTCCGCGACCTGGCCGCGGGTCAGGCCGTGCAGCCGGCTCAGCAACGGGTGGAGTTTCCACAAGGCGCCGGTGACTTCATCAACTACCTCGGGGTGTTGGCCGAAGACGGTGTGTACGGAGTGAAAACCTCGCCCTACATCGTCCGCAAGGAAGGTCCACTGGTGACCGCCTGGACGCTGTTGATGTCGATGCAAACCGGCCAGCCGCTGCTGCTCTGCGATGCCGGTGAACTGACCACCGCCCGCACCGCCGCGACCACTGCCGTCGCCATTGATGCCCTTGCCCTGCCGCAAGCCTCGCGCCTGGCAATCATCGGCAGCGGCCCGGTCGCCCAGGCTCATCTGCATTACGTGAAGAATGTGCGGGAGTGGCACAGCATCAGCCTCTACTCGCCGAGCCTGGCGAGTCGGGATCCGGAGATGCTTGCACAGCTCTCGGCCATCGACTCGCGCCTGCAAGTGCGAGACAGCCGCGAAGCAGCGATCCAGGACGCCGATGTGATCATGCTGTGCACCTCGTCTGCAGGACCTGTGATCGACCCGCGGACCTTGAGCAAACCGACGCTGATCACCTCCATCAGCACCAACGCAGTGCGTGCCCACGAGGTGCCGCCTGCAACGCTGAGTGAAATGCAGGTCTATTGCGACTATCGCCTGACCACGCCAGGTTCTGCCGGCGAAATGCTGATCGCCAGCGAACAGCATGGCTGGGACAAGAGTGCGATCGTTGGCGACCTGGCCGAACTGTTGAGCGAGCAGACGCCACGTCCGAGCTATGATCGCCATGTGTTCTTCCGCTCGATCGGCCTGGGTCTGGAAGACATCGCCCTGGCCAATGCCCTTTATCAGTTGCAACACCAGAATTGAAACGAAACGCTTTCCCTGTGGGAGCGAGCTTGCTCGCGATGCAGACGCCGCAATCCGTCAGGCAAACAGCGGTGATGCAATCGCGAGCAAGCTCGCTCCCACAGGGGCTCTCTACAATTCCAGCATTGCGCCCACACTGGAGATACTCATGACCCAGGCAGACTTCATCATCATCGGCGGTGGTATCGCCGGTGCTTCCACCGGTTTTTGGCTGTCGCAAAACGCTCGGGTGATCGTGCTCGAACGCGAATCCCACCCGGGCTACCATTCCACCGGGCGCTCGGCCGCGCTGTACACCGCCGCTTACGGTACGCCGCAAGTACGCGCACTGACCCAGGCCAGCCGGGACTTCTTCGACGCACCGCCTGCCGGTTTCTGCGAACACCCGCTGCTGACCCCGCGCGGTGAGATGACCGTCGACTTCACCGGTAATCCGCAAGAGCTGAACAACCAATACCTGAGCGCCAAGGCGACCGTGCCGCAAATGCAACTGCTCAGCGCCGACGAAGCCTGTGCGCGGATTCCAATCCTGCGTCGCGAGAAGGTTCATGGCGCGATCTATGACCCTACCGCCACGGACATCGATACTGACGCCCTGCATCAAGGCTACCTGCGCGGGATCCGCCGCAATCAGGGCGAAGTGCACACTGACAGCGAAGTCCTGAATCTGACGCGCGATGCGAACAATCGCTGGCAAGTGAAAACCGCCGAGCAGACCTTCAGCGCGCCGATCATCATCAATGCGGCCGGTGCCTGGGCCGACCAACTCGGTGAGATGGCCGGCGCCAAGCCTCTGGGGATAATCCCCAAACGTCGCGCAGCCTTCATCTTCGCCGGTCCCGAAGGCATGGACATCCACGATTGGCCGATGCTGGTCAGCCTCGACGAATCGTTCTACATGAAGCCCGATGCGGGGATGTTCCTGGGTTCGCCAGCCAACGCCGACCCGGTGGAACCGCATGACGTGCAGCCCGAAGAGCTGGACATTGCCATGGGTATCTACCAGATCGAAGAAGCCACCACCCTGACCATCCGCCGACCGACCCGCACCTGGGCTGGCTTGCGCAGTTTTGTCGGCGACGGCGATCTGATCAGCGGCTTCGACCCGCAGGTGCCGGGGCTGTTCTGGGTGGCCGCGCAGGGTGGTTACGGTATTCAAACCTCCCCCGCCATGGGCCAGGCCAGTGCCGCGCTGGTTCGCGGCGAAGCCTTGCCGGAACAACTCAGCCGCTTTGATCTCAGCGCCGCAATGCTCTCCCCTTCCCGCCTCGGCTGAACCTGCCGCCGAGGTGACGTCTGACCTCGATTACGGCAAACTCCCAGCGCCCCTTTCTCTATGGGGCGCTGATTGCCTGGAGCAACACCGATGACCCCACCTCTTCAAGATCCTGCACTGGATAACTTCCGGGCGATCGCCGACGCCATTGCCACGCTGTTTTTCCCCCACGCCGAGGTGGTGCTGCACGACCTGCGCACGCAAAAAATCGACTACATCGCCAACAACATTTCCAAACGGGAAGTGGGCGACGATGCCGCGTTGGAGGACATGCTCAGTGAAGAAGTCAGCGAGCGGAACATCGGCCCGTACGAAAAGCTCAACTGGGATGGGCAAAAGATCCGCAGTCTCAGCAGCGTACTGCGCGACAGCGAAGGGCATCCGATTGCCGTGCTGTGCATCAACCTGAATATTTCGCTGTTTGAAAACGCCAAGGCGGCGCTGGATCTGTTTCTTTCACCGAGCAAGCTGATCCCGCAACCCGACGCGCTGTTTCGCGACGACTGGCAGGAGCGCATCAACACCTTCCTGCATAACTGGCTGCGAGAGCGGCAATTGGGGTTGAATATGCTGACTCGCGAGCACAAACGCGAGCTGGTGCTGGCGTTACACGCCGAAGGGGCCTTCAAGGGTAAAAGCGCCTCCAACTATGTGGCCAATGTGCTGAACATGGGACGGGCGACGGTGTACAAGCATTTGAAAGAATTGAAAGGCTAATACCTGACCTGAGAGGTGTGTTGGCTGATAGGGCCTCATCGCGAGCAAGCTCGCTCCCACATTAGTCCTGCGAACACAGGTCCATTGTGGGAGCGAGCTTGCTCCGGGCGGCGATCCGACGATGGTGATCGATCAATCGCCGTAGATATCCGACGTGAAGTACTTGGCTTCAATCTTCTGGTATTCGCCATTGGCGCGAATGCCATCGATGGCATTGTTCAGTTCGGCGACCAACTCGGTGTTACCCTTGCGCACCGCAATCCCGGCGCCCTCGCCCACGTATTTCGGATCCTTGAGCTCCGGCCCGACAAAGGCGTAGCCCTTGCCGCGAGGCATCGACAGGAAATCACTCAGCGGAATGGTATCGGCGAAAATGCCATCCAGACGCCCGGCGGCCAGGTCCATGTAGATCTCTTCATTGTTGCCGTAACGCGCCACCTTGATGCCCTTGGGCTCGAAGACTTCCGTGGCGTAACGGTCCGTGGTGGTTGCCCGTTGCACACCAATGGTCTTGCCCTTGAGGCTTGCGTACTGGTCATCAACCACCGCGCCATCCTTCATCACCAAACGCGATGAGGTGAAGTAGTACTTATGGGTGAAGTCCACCGACTTTTTACGATCTTCGTTAATGGTCATTGACGACAGCGCTGCGTCGATTTTCTTCACCTTGAGCGAAGGAATCAAACCGTCGAACTCGCCCTCGACCCACTCGCACTTGACCTTCATCTGTGCGCACAACGCGTTGCCGATGTCATAGTCGAAACCGGTGATCTTTCCATCCGCAGTCTTCGAGGCAAACGGCGGATAAGCCGCTTCGATACCGATGCGCAGGGTTTTCTCGGCGGCAAACAAGCTGCTGCACGCCAACAGGCTCAGGGCCAGACCACCGATCAGGGGGAGCTTCTTCATGTTCGTTTTCTCGCGGGTTGTTGTTGGTTTGGCAAGACAGAAGAAAGTGAAACGGGAAACGCCTTTTTTGTACTTATAATTCCATACTGGACTTTTATGTATTATCCGTCAATCAGGCGCGCGCAGTTCTTTCAGCCTCTGGTCGGTGAGGTGAATCTGGGGGGAAATTCGGTGTGGTTGATGACCCTATCGCGAGCAGGCTCGCTCCCACAGGGGATCTTTATCGAACACAAAATCTGTGTCTGATGGAGATCAACTGTGGGAGCGAGCCTGCTCGCGATGACGTACTCGAGGGCGCTAGAGGAATTACTTCTCCCAGCGATCCGCCGCCGCGTGATCACTGTCACGCCCTTCCACCCAACGCGGGCCGTCGCTGGTGTTTTCCTTTTTCCAGAACGGTGCACGGGTTTTCAGGTAGTCCATGACAAAGGCGCAGGCGTCGAATGCCGCCTGGCGATGGGCACTCGCCGCGCCGACGAAGACAATCGGCTCGCCCGGCTCCAAAGCGCCGATGCGGTGCAGTACTTCCAGCTTGAGCAGCGGCCAGCGCTGTTCGGCCTCAATAACGATTTTGCCGAGAGCCTTTTCGGTCATGCCCGGGTAGTGTTCAAGAAACATCCCGGCCACATCGAGTCCATCGTTGAAGTCGCGGACATAACCGACAAAACTCACCACTGCGCCAACGCCGACATTCGCCGCGTGCATCGCATTGACTTCAGCACCCGGATCGAACGCCGTGGACTGCACGCGAATCGCCATGGATCAGCCTCCGGTCACCGTCGGGAAAAACGCCACTTCATCGCCATCGACGAGCGGTTCGTCGAGCTGGCACAAGTCTTCATTGCGCGCGCACATCAGGTTCTGCTCGCTCAGCACCTCGGCGCCCTCGCGTTGCGCCAACAGCAAACGCACATCGTCGACCGTGGCGAAATCGCCTTCGACACTCAACGAATCAACGCCCAGCGCCTCGCGATAACGGGCGAAAAACTTCACCGTCAGCTTCATTGATCGGCCACCTGATAGTGCCCGCTCTTGCCGCCGAGCTTCTCCAGCAGGCGCACGGTTTCGATGACCATGCCACGGTCCACGGCCTTGCACATGTCGTAGATCGTCAGCGCGGCGACACTGGCCGCGGTCAGTGCTTCCATTTCAACCCCGGTCTGCCCGGACAGTTTGCAGCGGGCGACGATGCGCACCGCATCGAGGCCTTCGGCACTGAGCTCGACCTTGACGCTGGTAAGCATCAACGGATGGCAGAGCGGGATCAAATCGGAGGTTTTCTTCGCTGCCTGAATGCCGGCAATGCGTGCCACGGCGAACACATCACCTTTGGGGTGACCACCGCTGACAATCATCTGCAGGGTTTCAGGGAGCATACGCACAAGCGCTTCGGCCGTGGCTTCACGGAACGTCACGGCTTTTTCGGTGACGTCGACCATATTGGCGCGACCTTGGGAATCGAGATGAGTCAGCACAGCCTTACTCCTGATCAGGAGCAGCGATTGTAAACCCGTGGGTCAATTTTTCGCGAGTTTGATTGTCGACTCACCACCGACCCCGCGTAGGAGCTGCCGAAGGCTGCGATCTTTTAGCGTCTGCAAGATTGCTGAAGATCAAAAGATCGCAGCCTTCGGCAGCTCCTACGTGGGCATGTCGTCGAGCACAAAAAACCGGGCGACCTGATGGCCGCCCGGTTCCGGTGAGACATTTACAAATGCGATTCGGCGTATTCGGCCAGAATCGAACGCGGCACCCCTTGCAGGGTGATGTGCACACCGTTGGGGAAATCCTTGAAGCGTTCAGTCAGGTAAGTCAGCCCGGAGCTGGTCGCGGACAGATAAGGGGTGTCGATCTGCGCCAGGTTGCCCAGGCACACCACTTTGGAACCGGCGCCGGCACGGGTGATGATGGTTTTCATCTGGTGCGGGGTGAGGTTCTGGCATTCGTCGATCAGGATCAGGCTTTGCTGGAAGCTGCGGCCCCGGATGTAGTTGAGGGATTTGAACTGCAACGGCACTTTGCTGAGGATGTAGTCGACGCTGCCATGGGTGCTTTCGTCATCCATGTGCAAGGCTTCGAGGTTGTCGGTAATGGCGCCCAGCCAAGGCTCCATTTTTTCTGCTTCGGTGCCCGGCAGGAAACCGATTTCCTGGTCCAGCCCCTGCACGCTACGGGTCGCGATAATGCGTCGGTAGCGCTTGCTGACCATGGTCTGCTCGATCGCCGCCGCCAGTGCCAGAATGGTTTTACCCGAGCCCGCAGCACCCGACAGATTGACCAGGTGGATGTCCGGGTCGAGCAAGGCGTACAGCGCCAGGCTCTGATAGATGTCGCGTGGTTTCAGGCCCCAGGCTTCCTGGTGCAACAGGGGTTCCTGATGCAGGTCGAGGATCAACAGTTTGTCGACGTGGATCTCCTTGATCCAGCCAACAAAGCCCTGTTCGTCGATGATGAACTCGTTGATATGTACAGCCGGCAGGTTGTCGATCAACTGCACCTGGTGCCAGGTGCGGCCATGGTCCTGACGGGTTTCGACCTTGCTGACACGGTCCCAGAACGAGCCGGTCATGTTGTGATAACCATTGGGCAGCAACGACACGTCATCAACTAACTGGTCGGTGCTGTAGTCCTCGGCCGCGATCCCGCAAGCCCGGGCCTTGAGGCGCATGTTGATGTCTTTGGTCACCAGCACCACACGCAGATCCTTGTCACGCGCGTGCAGGTCGATCAACTGGTTGATGATGATGTTGTCGTTCAGGTGCTCGGGCAGAATGATGTTCGGCTCGGTGCGCTTGCTCATCAGAATCGACAGCAAACCCTTGGGCCCGCTTTTTCCGCGCTGGATCGGTACACCCAGTTCAACGTCTTCGGGAGAGGCGTCGCCCAGCGTCTTGTCGATCAGGCGAATAGCCTGACGGCATTCGGCCGCAACACTGTGAGGGCCGCTCTTGAGCTTGTCCAGCTCTTCAAGGACGGTCATCGGGATGGCAACGTGGTGTTCTTCGAAGTTCAGGAGCGCGTTTGGATCGTGGATCAATACGTTGGTATCGAGTACATAAAGGATTGGCTGGTTGGAGGGGCTACGTCCGTGATCATCCATACTCGGTCACCTGTGTGGGAGCCAGTCGACGCAATACCATGACAGTGCTGCGCCTCGAAGTGGCCACCGAATTCACCTGCCGTACCCAAATGAACTGCACGACTCAAGTGAACTGCACACAAGGGGGTCTTGGAAGACGCCACCTGTGTTGCAGGTTTCGGCGGTCTGTCTTCGTAATACTCCAAAACCTGTGACAGAAAAAAGCACTTTGACGTTTTTTTGAAGTTTATTTTTCAGAGTGACGAAAAGCCCTTGGCGCGCCGACCCGGCACCGTTAAAGTCGGAAGTCCGCCTGCATCGAAATCCCTCTAAAAATCACCCCTGCCCCAATGTTTCCGGCTTTTTTTGGGGAAAGGCGCGTTTCAGCGAAAAGCGTCCTGACAATCCTCCCAGCCGATCCCGCTTTGCGCGGTGTGCGTCAACAACCAGGGCATTGCCGTTTTCACCACGTCCTGCTTGACGTTGAAGTTGATCACCCCGTGGCGCCACAACAGCATCAATGTCAGCACCCGCTGCGCACTCTGCTCAGCCGTGAGCTGGCGACTGCCGTCCGCCGGGTCAATGTCCCACAGCGCAACCTGCAACCCCTGAGTCTTGAAGAAACCCTGCGCATCGGCGCGACGCTGGCCATTGGGCGGACGGAACAACGGCACAAAGTTCTCCGGCAGTTTGTTTTTCACCAGCTCGACGCTGCGAGTGACTGAGTACTGCCAATCCTGCCAATGGCTGTGGGAACGGAACTCCCAGCCCTGCACGCCGATGCACTGCTTTGAGTACAACGCTTGCAGCTCGGCCACCGAATGTTGTGCCAGACGGTTCTGGATATCGCTGCCCAGCACAAAGAAAGTCCCGCTCAGGTTCGACTTGCGCAGGTACTCGGTCAGCCACGCGGTGTTGTCCGGGGCGATGTTCACGGCGCTGTCGAAGCTCAGCACAAACAGCCGATCATTCAGCTCATCGCCGTTACGCTCGTAGTCACCGAACAGTTCGACTTCGCTGCTGGTCTGCGGAAACAACGCAGCCTTGCGCAGTTGTTCATTCAGATAGCGCTCATGAAAGCGCCTGCTCGGTTCGGCCCAGCGGGTGTAATACGAGTCTTCGCCTAGCTCGAACTTGGCAGCCTGCTGACGCAGGGTGTCCATGTCTTCGACCAGAAAACAGAAGGACGCATCCTGGTCACAGCTCTGCTGGGCGAAGTTGTAGTTGGCGAGCAGGCGCAGCCACATGCGTGCGCGCAGCTTGTTGATCGACCCAAGGTTGATCATGCGCAAGCCCAGGCGCTGTTTTAAAGCGCCTTCGTCCAGCGCTTCACTGGCGAGCAAGGCCCGGGCGAAGGTGAGGATTTCTGCGCGTGACGCGACATCGAACAGCGTCGGGTTGCCGAGTTGTTCAGGCCAGGTGCTGCGATCCAGCGTGGCGAGGTCGTTGGGCGCGGCATAGGCACCAACGCTGAACAACCAGGCACAAAACAGTAAAGCGATACGCAAAAGGATGTCTCCATAACAAAACCCGCGCGGCACTATAGCTGATCCAGACCAGATCCCCGCAGCGGCACCGATCTACCACAGGTTGTGCGGATACCCACCGATCATCACTTATGACCTTGATAGCTGGAGTCAACCCGGACAACCCCCTAGAATCCCCGCACGATTAAAGGAGACGACTTCAATGCTGATGGTGATTTCCCCCGCCAAGACCCTCGATTACGAAACACCGCCGGCCACCCAGCGTTTCACTCAGCCGCAGTACCTGGACCACTCCCAGGAGCTGATCCTGCAACTGCGCGAGCTGAGCCCGGCACAAATCAGCGAGTTGATGCACGTTTCCGACAAGATCGGCGGCCTCAACGCCGCACGCTTTGGCAGCTGGACCCCGGCATTCACGCCGGCCAACGCCAAGCAGGCGCTGCTGGCGTTCAAGGGTGACGTGTACACCGGCATGAATGCCCAGACCTTCAGCGAAGCCGATTTCGACTACGCCCAGCAACACTTGCGTATGCTCTCGGGCCTCTACGGCCTGCTGCGCCCCCTGGACCTGATGCAGCCATATCGTCTGGAGATGGGCACCAAACTGACCAATGCCCGCGGCAAGGACTTGTACGCCTTCTGGGGCACGCAAATCAGCGAATGGCTGAACGAAGCCCTGGCCGATCAAGGCGATGACGTGCTGCTCAACCTCGCCTCCAACGAGTACTTTTCTGCAGTCAAACGCAGCGCCTTGAACGCCCGGATCATCAACACCGAGTTCAAGGACCTGAAGAACGGCCAGTACAAGATCATCAGCTTCTACGCGAAGAAAGCCCGCGGGATGATGAGCCGTTTCGTGATCCAGGAACGCATCAACGACCCGGCTGCGCTCAAGCAGTTTGACGTGCAGGGTTACCGCTACAGTGCTGAACAGTCAAAACCCGACAACCTGGTTTTCCTGCGCGACCACGCCTCCGAATAAAGTATCAGGATGGCACACCACAGTTTGAAGATATCTACGGTTGCGTGCCCTCGGTCGAACACAGCGTCTCGGTGAAAACCATTGTGCAGTGATTGATTGGTAGTACAAAAAGCCCCCTCCCAACCCTCGGTTCCCACATCCGCAGGAGGTTGCGAGGGTTTTTTTTTACTGGTCAGAAGGCTTATGCGTTTGACGATTTCACTTTCCCCACCGGCGAACCCCAACAATTTGCGAGGGTGATATACCGCCCGGTATCGAATACTCGGTTATTCTCGCTACTTTTTTTGTCATCTTGCCGAATACTGTACGAAGGTATGCACCTGTATCTATCCCCTGCCCGGGTTCAAGTTTGATTTTGTATTCATACTCTCCATAACTCCCACCTCTCAACCTAACATTAGAAGTTGAAACATAGTTATAGTCTCGCGATTTCAACATATGATCCTCTACGGTATCCAACTCTAGCGCTCTAGGCTGAAAGCCTCCCGCCAAAGTTATTTCATCGAGGCTTCTATTATCCTGACGATATACGAACATCGGCTCTTGATTTGTAGCCCACCGCTTGGCATCGAAAGGCTTTTTAAGATTAACTGGCCCATGCATCGGAGAACCTCCGTTCACGATGATACTGACCGTAGTAAAATCACCATCACCTGCGTCAACAGGCTGATTTTCCTTAAATATAGAAAGAATTTTAGCCAAGACACTCAATTTATTCGATGAGGCATTCTTGACTGTACTGGATGTGGATGTGGATGTGGATGTGGATGTGGATGTGGATGATGAAGGTGTAAGCTCCTCTGCGGGCATCAAAACACCATATGTGTCACCTGTTTGCAGTTTTGAACTCCCACCACGCACCGCTAAGTCTTCGACACTGCGTCGTGGTTCTTTTCGTGACGAATCTGGTGAGATTGGAGCCAAGCCATTATCGTCGACCCATAACATCGGATTATTCCTGACCATTCGATATAGATTAACCCCATCCACGTCACCCGCCGGATCCGGATTCAACCACCGTTGCCACCCCGCCACGTAATACCGGAACCCATAGTAATAAAGCCCCGTCGCATCCCGTTCTTTGCCCGAATACCGCACCGTTTTGTAACTGACCTGCACCGCCTCGCCATCCGCCCACGCCGTGCCGCCGAACGGGTAATACCTTTCCTGAGTGATGATGTTGGCATCCTGGTCCAACTCCAGCGTGCTCGACCCCAGATGATCCGCCAGGCTGTAGCGTTGCTGATCGTTGGCAATTTCCGCAGGTCGCCTCGCTTCCCAGTGCAACACCCGCACGCTGCCGCGCCCAGTCTTGACCTCGATGACTTCAAGCATTTCACCTGTGCCGCTGTGGCTTCGCAGTTCCAAGCCGGGCAAGTAACGGACCTCACTGGTAAGCCTCCGTGCATGGGTTTGCATCTCGCGAACTTTGCGCACACGCATGCCGTCGGCACCGTAAATGTAGCGTTCGCTATCGTCGGCTCCGGAATTGCGCTCTACCGGTCGAACTTCGCGCAACTGGTTGCGCAGGTCCCAACTCAAGGCCTGTCCCGGTTGCAGGCTCAGCAGATTGCCGTTGGCGTCGAAACCGTTGCGAAAGTCTTCCTCGCCCGGTTCCACGCCCTCAAGTACCGGCAGGCAACGGTTGCTGTACGCCGCCGCGACCAATCGATGGCCGTGGCTTTGCGGGCCTTCGTGGGTCAGCTCCAACAGATTGCCGCCCGCATCGTAGTGGTAGCGCTGGCGGTAATTGGCGCACGGTGCAGGGTCGTCAAACGCCGAAAACTGCGGGCCGCGATTGGCGCCACCAGCCTCCCAGCCGCTGGCTTCGATCAGTTGATAAAGGCTGTCGTAGCGGTAACGGCTGATCGGCTCGATGCGCTGATTGGCGAAGTAACGAATCGGCAGCGCCGCGTCCTCGATACTGAGCACATTGCCCGTCGGGTCGTAGGCATAACGCAGGTCTTGCAAAGCCTCGTTGCCACGCTTGGCCTGAAGCCGGGTCAGGCGGCCATCTTCAGCCGCATATTCCAACGTGGTGAGCACACCATTGCCGGCAGTTTCGCGTTCGGTCTGACCGTGCGCGTTGTACTGAATGGCGCTGACCAGGGTGGTCGGCGTGGCGGCGTTTTTCAGTTGCAGGCGAACCTCACGCAACTGGCCGGCGACGGTCTGGTTGAACAACTGGCGATGGCCTTTGGCGTCGATCTGCTCGATCACCTCGCCCAGCGCGTTGAAGCACGAGCGGCTGGTCGCGCCTGTACCGGGTTCACACAGCAGGTCACGCTCCGCCACAAGCTCAGGCCAGTCGGGGGCGTCCAACGCCTGTAGAAAATGCCGCGTCTGCTCCAGCACCCCGCCGATCACGCCAAACGCCGCAAACACTTGCGTGCCCGCCGGTTCATCGTGACGAATCAGTTGCCCGCACCGGTTGTGCGCGGCGAATGCCGGATCAGCCCCGCCATAGCCATAACGTTCCGTGCAGAACGACGGTTCACCCTTGGACTGCTCGAACAGCGCCAGCGGTCGCAATTGCTCATCGTATTCAGTCCAGTGCTGACTGCCACGGCCATCCCAGCCCTGCACGGGTTGATCCGCCTCGCCCATCAGACTGACGCGCCACCCGGCATCGACGCTGATCGTGCTCAGTACCTTGCCAGACAGGGAATGAATTGTGCTCAGATTGGCGGGGGCCGAAGCTTCCGTCAGCAACCGTGGATCCCACTGTTCTATGGCGCGTCCAAGCGCATCGAACACGTTGCGACTGATCCGGGCTTGCACTGCTGCATTTTCTTCGCCTCGATAATAATCCACTGAGCGTACGGACAAACCTCGTGGATCACTGACCGCGAGTCGGGGTGTCTTGTAATGCATACCGATGGTCCGAGCCTGCATGGCGCAACCTCATTCTTGTTTGCCAGCAGGATGCTGGCGCATTCCAGGCGATAACGGCTACTGGCAGAAATTACAGTACTGACTGGAGGCCTTTGTTCAATGCTTGAAAACATCAAGCTCGCTGGGCTACTCTCATCCACCATCGCCTATCTCGAACTTGTAGAATTCATTAGCAAAATGGAATTATGACCTTATCATTCCGCCCTCAGAAAAAACAAAATAGTAAATTATGAGAACAATCGCTGAAGCAGGGACAACCTCTTATGATTGTGAGCATTAATATATTCGTCGACACGATTACGCCCAGATACAACCATCTGAAGCTTAAACCTTTGCCCACTGATATTTTTTGCATTTCTCTGACTAACTACCGGATACAAAAACAAGGCTTTTTTCATCATAACACTTAGGCGAAATCTCTTTTCCGGATCAATGAGTGCTTTCGTCCCCTTATCTATTTCATGGTATGGAAATTTTTCGGTATACGACAACCCCTTATCCACTTCAGCATGCATAATTTTCAAATAACGCAATACACCTCTTTCATTGATATCCAACAAGCCTTTCTGAAGAACCTGATCGAAAAGCACATTATCCGCGCTACGCAGCACGCCACTTTCTTGGGGAGTAAGAGTCGAATCATCGGTATATCGCGATATCATTGCATTCTTAACTTTCATATCACTACCCATTGCCGCATAGTGCTCGCTTACAACTTGATGCGCCTGCAGCAGGCTACTACCAGTTACAGCGTAATCAAGTAAAGCAACAGCATCCATTCCTGAGTCTTTGCCCCCGACAGCCGCTTCAATAAAGCGATTCCTATTACCACGTTCCGCTTCGGACAACTCTGAGTAAGCATGCATCTTTTTCTTGTCACCACCCAACCCTGACATTTGAAGCAGGGCTGTCGAATAGCCCTGTTGCTCTATGAAAGCACCTAACGTTTGCGGACTACGCCCGACCATTAAATAAAGTGTTCTATCGGGTTTTATACCTTGAGCCTCAAGCCCGGTCTTGATTGATGAAAATATAGATGTGAAACCTTCAACATCCTTCTCGTCAAAAAAATCACGACTCGAACTATTACCTCGCTCATCATGAAAAGTTACAGGACTATTTCTAACCATTCGATACAGATTAATCCCATCAATGCCTCCCGCCGGATCCGGATTCAACCACCGTTGCCACCCCGTCACGTAATACCTGAACCCGTAGTAATAAAGCCCCGTCGCATCCCGCTCTTTCCCCGAATAGCGCACCGTTTTATAACTCGCCTCAACTTCCCCCGATCCAGCAAACCACGCGGTAGTACCGAAGGGGTGATAACGCTCCTGGCTGATCACTCCCCCCTCACCATCGAGCTCCAGGGTGCAGGAACCCAGATGGTCATTCAGGTTGTAACGGTATTGATCATTGGCCGTGTCCTTGGGAGGTTCTGATTCCCAGTGCAACACCCGCACACTGCTGCGCCCGGCCTGGACGCCGATCACCTGCAACACTTCGCCGGTGCCGCTGTGGCTGCGCAGTTCCAGATTCGGCAGATAACGCACTTCCGAGATCAGCGTCCGGGCAGCGGTTTGCATCGAGCGGACTTTGCGCACGCGCATGCCATCGGCGCCGTAAATGTAGCGCTCACGATCGTCGGCTCTGGAGTCGCGTTCTACCGGTTGCACTTCGCACAACTGGTTGCGCAGGTTCCAGCTCAAGGCTTGCCCCGGTTGCAGGTTCAGCAGATTACCGTTGGTGTCGAAGCCGTTGCGAAAGTCCTCCTCGCCCGGCTCCACGCCCTCGCGCACCGGCAGGCAACGGTTGCTGTGCGCCGCTGCAACCAGTCGATGGCCGAGGTTCTGCGGGCCGACATGGGTCAGTTCCAGCAGGTTGTTGCCGGCGTCATAGCGATAGGTCTGGCGGTAATGGCCAACCGCGGCGGGATCGGCGGTGGTGGATGACGACGGGCCCTGGTTGGCGCTGCCCGCCTCCCAGCCGGTGGCTTCGATCAGTTGATAAAGGCTGTCGTAGCGATAACGGCTGATCGGCTCGATGCGCTGATTGGCGAAGTAACGAATCGGCAGCGCCGCGTCCTCGATACTGAGCACATTGCCCGTCGGGTCGTAGGCATAACGCAGGTCTTGCAAAGCCTCGTTGCCACGCTTGGCCTGAAGCCGGGTCAGGCGGCCATCTTCAGCCGCATATTCCAACGTGGTGAGCACACCGTTGCCGGCAGTTTCGCGTTCGGTCTGACCGTGCGCGTTGTACTGAATGGCGCTGACCAGGGTGGTCGGCGTGGCGGTGTTTTTCAGTTGCAGGCGAACCTCACGCAACTGGCCGGCGACGGTCTGGTTGAACAACTGGCGATGGCCTTGGGCGTCGATCTGTTCGATCACCTCGCCCAGCGCGTTGAAGCACGAGCGGCTGGTCGCGCCTGTCCCGGGTTCACACAGCAGGTCACGCTCCGCCACAAGCTCAGGCCAGTCGAGGGCGTCCAACGCCTGTAGAAAATGCCGCGTCTGCTCCAGCACCCCGCCGATCACGCCAAACGCCGCAAACAGCTGCGTGCCCGCCGGATCATCATGACGAACCAACTGCCCGCACTGGTTACGCTCAGCGAATTCAAGCGCATTGTCGGCGTAGGTCAGGCGCTCAATGGTCTTGACGTCCGCCCCCCGGGTTTGTTCATGGATCGCTGTCGGCCGCCGTTGTTCGTCGAACTCAGTCTACCAATGACTGCCCCGGCCATCCCAGCGCTCCAGCACCTGCCTGGCCTCACCCGACAAACCCAAACGCCACCCGGCATCGACACTGTCAGTAAGCAACACCGCCCCCGACAGGCTGTAAACCGTGGTCAGGTTCGGTCGGGCCGTTGGCGCCAGAAACCGCGGATCACGCTGCGTCACCAGCCACCCGGCGGCGTCATGCTGTTGGGCAGTGACCCGCTTCTCGGGGACAAGCTCGCTGACGTCTCGCCGACAATACGCGACCTGACGAACCGGCAAACCACGACCGTCGATGACCGCCAGGTATGGGGTATGTAAATCAACATTTGAACTCACTTGCCCGTCCATGGAGTTCCCCGCTGCTCGGCTGGAGGTGGATCAAACAGATCGTTCTCGTCGAAGGCGATGGTGTACCAGGTGCGGTACTGCTGCTCCCGGCGCAACGGTTTTTCTTCCGGTGGGTTGCCTTGCAGCATTTTTTTTGCCAGTAAGGTCTCGGTCGGGCGGCCTGCCGCGTCGTAGAACTGCTGGTCGTGAAAGGCGTGTTTGCGCATCGACCGATCCTTGATATAGCGCGGCTGATCGGCAAAGTACGGCCGGTAAATCCGCACGGTCTCCCCCTTGTTGTTGTACTCGACCGGCTCACTGACCCGCCAGCGTCGCGGCACCTCGGCTTCCTGCGGCGTCCCGTCGGGCTTGAGGATCAGTTCGCCGCTTTCATCGACTAGCCAGGACATGCCGGGTTCGACCTCCTGCTTGGTTTGCAGCGTCCGGCCGAATCCGTCCAGGCAAGCGATACTCACCCGGACTTGCATCTCTGCGTCGCCGGGGTAGCGGTCGGCCAACAGGGTGACGGCGTACACCGGCTCACGATGCGCCGCGTCAATGTGCGCCTTCAAGATCCGCTCGTTCGCATCAGGGGTTTTCAGGCCTTCGAGGTGCTGCCGGGCCCGGTCGCAGAGGTGCCCACTGGGCAGCACAAAACCTTCGGCTCTGGCCCAGGCGAACCATTCCGGGGACGGCGCAGAGACACGGCCCATCCAGCAAAAGGTGTCCCAGAAACCGGCGCTGGCGAAATGACCGATAGCGGCTGTCGGATTGGCAATGGCAAGAGCGGGGTCACGGTCGTCCGGCGGCAAATAGAGATGCAAGGAGTGGAAACCCACGGGCTCACCCAGTTCAGTACCGTAAAAACTGGTGACCAGCGGTTCACCGAACGCGCTGTAACGGGCCTCCTGGATATTGCGATTGGCATCCTCGATAGCCGCCGGCAGGAACGTCCGGTAGTCGATGTCGAGGCTACGGGTGGTGCAGCCGTCCGGCAATGTGACGGCGGTGGTCAGGCACCCGTAGTCATCGTAGGTCATCCGGGTAATGCCGTGACTTCGGGTCTCCTGGAACTCCTTGACGTTATAAAAGCCGTCCAGCCCATGGTAGGTGGGAAAGCCTCGGTGCACGGACCACAAGTAGTCTTTTGCGTCATCCGAGTTCAGGCTTCCATCCTTTTTCACTTCGGGCAGGAACAGCTCCATGATGTGGTAACCGACCTCAGGCGATTCGAGTTTTTCTTTCAGGTTGAAGGGCATCGTGCCCTGCTCGTCCTTGAGTTTGTCGTAAGCGCTCAGGGCGACTTCATCCAGTTCCGCCGTTTCCATGTAGGCAGGTAACCCTTCGAAGGTCGCCTTTTCCGGATCCATCGTTTGGCCGCTGACCGGGTTGATGTAGAACTGTCGAGACAGACCGGTCAGCACAGGCTCGTCAGCCCACTTCCCGCCCTCCTTGAACCATTCAAGGAAGTTGTCATGGTTGATGGTTGCAGGGCTCAGTTCTGACTTCTCCAGAACCAGTGCATTGCTGCGCTGTTGGTACGGCAGACCCAGGCGCCAAGCTTCAAGGTTCGGTTCGTCTTCACCCTGATGGTGGATATGTTTCGCCTTGGTTTGCGTCAGGTACCAACATTGTTGAGCCGGATCATGGGCGTCTTTCCACCAGGTGCTCTGATACTCGTCACTGAAGGGCGGCGTGTCGTCGACGGTGCTGCGTCGGGCGTAGTGCACGCTGACCCCATGAACGACGCTGCCATATTCATCCCACTCCAGGTTGAGGCTGTGCTGGCAGAACGGGTCGTCTGCGAGGTGCGGTTCATAGTGGTAACTGATCGACTCCAGATCCATGGGCTGGAGTACTGCGTAAGGTTGATGCTGGCCTTTGGGGCGCAGCACCCGTACCAGATAGCGGCTCTCTTGTACGACATAGGGCACAGCAGTGGCCGGGTCGTCGTCGGCAGCAAAGACCTCCGAGCGCATGACCCTGCCGCTCAGGCTGCGGGCGATTTCGCGGGCTGTGTCTTCGTCCAGTGGGGCGAGCCGTTGCGCCGCGCGGTCGTTGAAGTGGTAGTTCTGCAGCTCGGTGGGTTTCAGAGCGATCGCCAGCGGGTCGAGAGCGTAGTAACCGTCCCTCGACGAATCGATGGATTCGCCCGTATGGAACCAGATCTTGTTCAGAATCGGCGCGGTGAAACCGGCACCCGCCCGTTCCGCAGGAGTGGCTTCGGTATCGGTCTGCATCAGCAGGCGAAAGCCACGGAACTCTCGTTCGAAGCGGTCGTAATAACCGCCGCGGTAGGTGAATCCCTGGGTCAGTCGGTTGCTCGTGATGTCATCGATCTGGGTTTGCTGGCTCACCAGGTGCATGGCAAACGGTAGATGGGAGATGGGGTTCTCGACCCCCGCAGTGTGCTGCTCCTGCTTCTCGTCCAGCCATTCCTGGGCCGAACTGCGGTAGGTCACGCGACTACTGGCGCCCATGTTGTTGCAGGTTTCACTTACCAGGTAGGGTTTGGCCTTGACGAAATCGTAGCGCCAGTGCCGTGGTGTCATGTGCGGTACGGTCAGGATCAGGCTGGAGCAGCCCAGCCCTTGCAGGTCGGCGGTGCTGACCTGGCAGAAGCGGTCGTAGCGCACACCTTCAGGCCAGGGCAGGTCGACGGAGGTCGGGGCGTAGCCGTTACCGGCATGGTTCATGAACACCCGCAGGCGATCAGGTTCCAGATAGATCAGATCGGCCGCGCCCGAGCCGTCGAGATCGGCCAGCAGCACCTGCGAGGCATTGAACTCGGCGTAGGTAAAAGGCAGGGAGCACAGCACGAAGCCCTTGCCAAATCGCCCACGCCCCAGGTTCGGCCAGCATTTGACTTCGTTGTGACGGATGCGCACCAGATGCGAGGTTCCACTACCCAGCACATCGGCAAAAGCTACCAGTTCGGTCGGGGTGTTGCTCAGCAGTGGCAGATCGTCCTCGTCCTCTGCTTTGTCCGGGTGGGGCACATCGATACCATCGGCGAACCCGGTCTCGCGACGGTTGGCGTACAGGCGCACGCTGCGGGTGCCGATCAGCGCCATGTCGCTCAAGCCGTCACCGACCAGGTCGGCCATTTGCGCCATGGGGTGGAAAAACTCGCTGGGGAAGGCATCGAAAGGGATGAAGTCAGACCAGCTTCCGTCCGGGTTCAGGGTGAAATAACCGCACATCCCCGGCCCGGCGATCACCCAGTCCAGCTTGCCATCGCCGGTCAGGTCGGTGAGCGACTGGTGGATCGGCTTGCTGCTGTCGGCGACTGGAATGTTCTCCAGCTGTTTCCAGTCGCTGTACCACACGCCGTCGCGACCCGTTGTGCTGCGCAACGGTTCACGGTAGTACCAGGCCTTGTCGTAGCGGCATAGCACCCCCGGCATGCCTTCGCCATACAGGTCCACCATCTGGTAACGCTGACCGTCGTTGAGCCCGGGCATATCCAGGAACCGAGTCCCCCCCTGATGATGTTGCGGATCAAGTTCAAAAGCGTTGTAGCGAAACTCCATCGGTGGTCGGCTCTCGACCTGGCCCAGACTGTCATAGGCCTGAAGGTGCGCAGCCGTCAGGTGGTTGTAGCCCAACGGATTTGCCCGGTGCTCCAGCAACAGGCGCTGGACCAGCACCGGTGTTTCCCCCAGTTCTTTGGGGAAGTGATGGAACATCAGCACTTGCCGGCACAGGCGCCGGGTGCCCAGTTCAAACCCGTAGGCGTAGTTCCAGAACGGATCGCTGCGCTCAGGCCATATCAGCGTTTCATCAAAGGTCGGCGCGGTCTCAAGCGCAGTGCTGCGCTCGCCATAATCGAACACCAGGTGAAAGTGCCAGTGTTCTTCTTTCCAGCTGTCGGCGCCCCATGAGTACAGATGTCGATGGGCCTTTTCATTGCCGTAGCACACGCGTTTGAGGTAGCGCTGAGCACGGTGGTCGCGCCACTGCGGCGCCGCCGGGGCATCCTCTTCGGCCTTGTACTCGTAGATGATGTGCTCGCCTCGGGTATTGAGGCTTTCGTCGATCAACCAGACGCCGACATGCTGCAGGTTGTTCGGGTCGGCCCGGCGCGAGTTCTCGGTTTTGCCATAAGCATGCAGGCTGCCATCGGCACCGTGAATCAGCCAGAACCCTGTGGGGTCTGCGGTAGTGGACCAATGTTCGATCAAGGCAAACTCACCCTCGACCCGCGGCCAGTGCCGCACCACCCTATGCTCGCCCCCCAGTGGCACGCCGTTGTAGGCGGTTTCGGTTCGGGAGATCAGCGAGCCGTCGCTTTCAGCGCGCTCGGGCATCCACACATCACCGCCGGGGCCAACCACCTGATCGGTGCCTGTGTAAGTCGGTACGCCTTTGGTGGTGCGCAGGGTGATGGCATTGACCGTCATCCGCCAGCCGATCCCGAACGGGCTATTGCCGACGTCACTGCTGTAACCCAACCCGAGCGCCGGGGCAAAGCCGCGTCCGGGGGAGATCGGCAGAGGCAACTCCAGGGAGGCCGCACCGCTGGTGCCCACCGCGCCCCACCCCTTGCCGATGCTTTGGATGGCGCCACCGCCCTTGGGCAGGGAGGGGGCGTTGATCTCGAGTTTTCCTTGATTGTCCATGGCCATCCTGGTGTCCACCGTGACAGAGCTGAGAGCGGGCAGACTGCCCGAGTGGACTCAACTTATCAGGCAAGCGGGCGGCTGTGACCTGTCAAACCTGACAGGTTGATGAGCATTTTTTAGATTGAATCCGTTAGATATGCAGCGTTTTAATCGCCAATGTTTCAGGCGAAAAGAACCGGTCTGTTGTGCTCAGCAGACCAGTTCTTATGACGGCGCTGTCGAGTACCCCGCGTCTGGGCAAGCCCTTTTGAGGTTCAGCGCATTACAGCTGAAGCCCGTACCTGATCGGATTGATCGGGTACTCGTTGTCCAGCGCCTTGCGGGCGGAGTCTGGCGGATGTGTAGGTCGGAACGCAAGGTGGTGTAGTCAGTGGCCTGACCACCGTACAGGCGCCACTGTTGTAGGGAGAAGCTCCGCTACCACTCGTCGGGACTGTCAGTTATGTCAGGTTGTCATCGACCGGATGGCTGACTACCAATAGCAAGGTGAAACATCTGACCGTTCTAACCACCGGAGATCGGAAAATGGCAAAGATACTAGAAGAGTCTCATCCACTGGTCGATATCACCCCCCCCAAGTTAACAGTCCTGCGAGCGATCGGGTTTACAGTTCACCTGTACGTATCGATATCGTACCTGGGACTGGAGGGCACTACCCTGCGAAGAAGTTCGAGATCGATTTTCATCCGAGCGGACCATCATTCGAGAAAGATAGCAGCCAGAGCAAGTTTTCTCAGAACTTACCTCCAGGCCCCCATGAGCTACATACCCGAGGGATTTGGTATTCGGGCTCACAATCTGCGAAGTCCGGCTATACGTTTATCCACTGGTTCTATGTGTTGACCCCTCCCGAGGCTTAATCAGCCAAAACTACCGTTCGTCGACACTGTCAATTCTGTCAGGTAGATACTCGTTCACGTTCAGCGTAGAAAAAACACCACAGCACAATCGCCGATTCACTCTCTCCTTTGCGTGTCGCTCAGGGCGCCACACTTGGGCTTGCAGGAGAAACAGGATGAGCAAGGACTTCACCAATCCGTCCATCAAACAACTTTTCGAACTGATGCCGGGTACTGCCGAGCCTTCGACGTTGAGCAACATCGAACATTTCATCGAACAGCGCGGGTCGGTGTTCGAGCTGCTCAAGCTGGGGCGTCAAGGTGTGGTGGAGACATTCGGGATGCACAGCCGCGAGGCGCAAGTGCTACTGGACAGAGCGTCGAGCCTGGCGGTGTATGCCGCCCGCGAGTTTCGTGAGCAGCGTTTGGTGCGCCAGACACCGCCCAATCCGTTGCATCGCACCGGGGTCAGGGCCCTGGTGGAGACGCCTACCTTCGATGATCTGTTCCATCCCGACTGGGAGGGTTTCAGCCCCTCGCAAAGCCCGGACTCGAGTATCTCGCCCGCGGCGTATTTCGTGAGGTTGGTGGTGCTGGCACGGGATCTGGAAGCCCGCGCAACGGGCGGGGCCGGGCTCATTACCCTCGACACTCGGCGGCCGGATCTCACTCAGCTCATCATTGACTCCATGAGCATGTTCCAGATCAAACCGACGGTGGTTCTGGTCAATGAGGTGCTGGAAAGCATCATCAAAAACTTCATCGGCCCTGCGGTATTGAAAGATCAAGTGGTCGATGACCGATTGCTGGAAACGCGTTTTCCGCATCGCTCCATGCCGTTCGAGTGGTATGCCGAACAATGGAAACTGGTATTGGGGGAGAACAAGCTCTCATTGGGCGAGGTGGTGCGTGTCATTGACTCGACGGCCCCGTACTTCAAGCAATCAGGGGTACACGGCGCGCTGTCGGACATTGCGCTCCATCAATCCTGCAACATAGGGTCTCAAGGGCAGCGATTGTTGACCGAAAACTTTCTTCCCGCCAGCGCCCCCGGCCAACCCGAAAAATTCTACAAGGAAAACTTCGGCTCCACCCGCACGCCGTTGCTGGACTCGGTGCACTTCTGCGCCCAGACCTCGATTGATGCGCAGACGCTGACCTCCCTGTTGTCGATCGAAGACTGCGTGCCGAAGCGCTCGATCAATGTGGACCCAAGCGTGGTTCCGCAGGCGTCACCCAAGGTATTTGGCTCGGTGTTCATCAACGAGGGTACGGCCGCTGCGATGGACCTGTCGCCTCCAGCCAATGGCGGCACACGGATGCTGACCGACGCTACAGACAACCGTTTTGAGCGGATGAACCGGATGTTGCGTCTGAGCCGCTGGCTGGAATTGCCCCCTGACCAATGTGATCGACTGGTCATGGCCGCGATCCGGGCGGAGCAACGTGGCGAGATCGTCGGTTCGCAAGACTCTGCCGATCAGTCGGCGGCCACACCCTTCAGAATCACCAACAATACCCTTCGGGCCATTGGCCTGTTCCAGGAATTTCGTCTGCGGTTCAAGTGCTCTGCCGAGCAATTCGCCGCCCTGATCGATGAGATTTCTCCTTATGGACGCGGCGAAGAATCTTCGCAGTTCGACCGGATTTTCAATGCTCAGGCGTTGTTTGATACACCTTTAATGCTGGATAACGGCAATTTTGCGATCGAACCGCAAACGCGTGCCGACAAGCGTACCGTCGATCAAATTTGCAGCAGCCTGGGGATCAATCAGGAGACCTGGCGTTACCTGGCGCGCTTCGTGGCCAAGAGCTACAACCTGACCGACGAACTGCAACGCAGCCTGCCGATACTCTCGTCCTTTTATCGCTTGGTGTTGCTGGCCGCTTTTCTGCGCATCAGCCCCATAGAGTCAGGGGTACTGCTGGAGGCCCTGAGCGATAGGGGCGGCAGCGAGTTGCTTCAGAGGGTATTAGGCGAGCCCCGTCTGCTGGTCAGCGGCGTTAGCGGCATCGGCGATGTATTGAGCGTGATGCATGCCGCGCAATCCTGCGTTCAATGGTGCCAGGACAATGACCTGAACGTGCCTTGGCTGGTGCAGCATGTGGCGCCAGTGATTGCGCCGCCCCTGGCGACCGAAGCGGACACCACGTTACTGCAGGAAGTCCACAAGCGGCTGCAACCGGTGCGGTTCTCTGAAGAGACGCTTCGGGCCGCGGGCGTGCCGCAGAGTAATGACCTCTACTCCGAAGGCTGGCTGCCACTGCTTGAAGAGCTGGTTGACCGCGATGGTCTGGTGTTGGGGCTGACCCACGACGAGGAAGATTATGAGCGCGTGGCTCGCGGGGAAATTCAAGCGGCAGTGACGTTGGCGAGCATCCCGCCAGCGGATGTCGATCGGGCATGTGCGGTGATTCTGGCGCTGCTGTTGCAGGCCAGGGACGCTCAACATGCGGTGGTCCAGGAAAGCTTGTCGGTGTACCTGAGTATTTCCCAGGACCTGGTGCTGCCGTTACTCAAATGGGTCAACAAGGGCGGTGTCTACCTCTTGCTCATGGAAACGACACGGGCGCTGGACGCGGTCACTTCCGGTACAGAGAAAGTCAACGTCGGCGATGACGTGCTGAACCTGCTGGCACAGCTGACTCGGCGCGCTGACCTTGTTCAAAAGCTCGCGCTCAGTTCTGCGATGCTGGTGGCCCTGACCACCCGGCAAAACTGGCAGTGGCTCGGTCTCAAGCATCCAGAAGAACTCACCCTCAGTACCTTGTATTACCTGACACTGTTTCAGCGGGTGGTGACCCACACCGGGCAACCTGCCGAAAAAATGCTGCAGTACCTGGAGCTGGTCAATGGGCTGCCGACCTATCTGACACCGGAAGACCTGCGGCTGATCCGTGATTCGGCGGCGAGCAAGCTGGCTGAAGTGGTGAAGTGGGGCGTCCGGGAGGTGCTCGAGTGCATCCTCTATTTGAATCCGTCGATGCCGGTGGTTCGCGATTTGCCCACCCTGGACACGCTGCTTCGCATTCGTGGGCTGGCGGCCAGTAGTGGCTTGGATGCCAAGGCCATCATTGGCTTGGGTGCGCTCACCCCGGACAGTGACAAGCATGCCTGCCGCAATGCCGCAGAACAGGTGCTGGAGTGTTTGTCCGAGTCTGCGGTGCAGGGTCAGTCTCAGGCATTCGGCGAAGTCGGCCAGAGCGTGACTCACGATATCAGGTGCATCAACGACACCCTGATCGCCAATGTGAAGAATCAAGTCGCCCTGATCGAGTTGACGCTGCGTGACCTCACCAACCAAGTCTTGCCGAACATCACGGTGACCTGGAGCTGCGATCGCCCCGGGCTGCTGGAGTCGACGTCGATGACCGACCATGAGGGGCGTGCAGTGATTCGCTTCAAGCCAGAGAAAGGACCGTGGATGGGCGCCGTGCAAGTCAAGGGCACCTATGGCCTGGCTCAAGTGGTGTACGCACCGAAAATCCTGATCGATTGCGACGAATTCTCGCTGGGCTTCAGCCTTGACAGCTCTGAAGACCCAGGGAAAGACGAAACATTTTTGGCCGGCGGGCAAGCGTTTTTCCCTGTGTTTGTGAAGCTTGAAGATAAGCACCGCAACCCTGGGGTTGGCCGTACCGTGACATTTGCCGGGCAAGGCGTCGTTGCTGATCCACTGGTGGCGATTACCGATGAGCAAGGCTTCGCCAGAACCCGAATCAGAAGCATCGAGCCCGTGGAAAACGCAAGCGTGGTGGCGAGTTACAGCACCAAGGATTCGCTGGTCATCAATAACATCACTTTTGTCGACAAGCCCTCTATCAAACTCCTGGAGGCGGTGTCGATGGCCGTCGTCGGGCAGCCGCTGGTACTTCGTTGTCACGTCATAGGCCTTGGTAAACGGCCTGCACCCAATGTGGTCGTCACGTTCTTCAATGGGCAAACGCCGCTCGGCACTGCAACGACTTCGGTCGATGGCGTTGCTGAGTACACCGTGACCACACCAGCACATGGAAACCAGACATACATTGCCAAGGTCGAAATGGGCGAGCAAAAACTCGAGATCTACGTGGCCACGGCGGCGGTGATTCACGGCGAATCTACCGACTATACGTACCCGGTCGCGGGCTCGGGTACGCCTACCTTATTGTGGGTCGCGGTCAGGGAGCGGGCCGATAACCAGGCAAGGCTGATTGCCCAGTGTCCGATCGAATGGACGGTCAAAAAACTGCCGAGCAGCTCTCCGGTCATGACCACGATTTCGACCGATGCATTGGGGCGTTCCACGTTTCCCTTCGAGGTCGACGAGGTGGGCGACTACGAGGTGACAGCTGTCCAGGTGAATAAAATAACGGACAAGCGCACGTTCAATCTCAAAGTCGTGCCGGCGATTCCGTGGACCTACACATTGACCGACACGACTACGAATACCGTTGTCAGCCGCACGTCCGAACGAGAGCCCTTGGCGTTCATCCGAGGTCGAACCTATTCGCTTGAGATCGACCTGCCACCCGCGGTCGACCTTAATGGCGCCCGTGCGATGCTGGCCTGGAACAGTGAGTTCTCGGCAAAGGGGCTGGGAATGATCTTCAGTCCGCCCACCGGCGCCTACGTGATGATCGGCGATAACAAAAAGCTCAGCTGGAACATTGACTGCAAGGACCTGCGCAACGGCACCTTCGATTTGACCTTCTACTGCAATCGACTCGATCAGCGACTGGTATTGCCGGGGCGTCTGGATGCACCGCCACCGGTGCTGTCGTATCCCGCCAATGGCAACAACGTGGAAGTTCAGCCGTTGCTGACGGGTACCGGCAGTCCGTCGGCGCAGATTTATGTATTCGAAGGCCGCGACGGGCCGCTGCTGGCGCGTACCAGTGTCGGCGATGACGGGAAATGGTCGGTACGGGTTCCTGAGCCGCTGTCGATGGGGCCGCATGTGCTTTCGATCAAACAGCGGCATATCGATACGACTGAGGCGTGGGCGGCTGATGTAAGGGTAACCGTGACTGATTTTGTTGCCATTGTTGAGTATACAAACCCTGTTTTGATCCGTAATCAGGCGGTCAGAGTCAGACGTGGATCCTGGCTTGAAGGAGTGGGTTTGCCCGGTCTAGAGGTTCGAGTGGTAAAGATGAATTCCTCTGCAACTATTTACGCTCGAGGAATAGTGGGAAGGGATGGACGCTGGCGAGTGCAGTTGGATTCGACGCTGATAGGATTATTAGATATAAATGCTGCACTATTTAAAGACGACACGATTAAATCCGCCTGGCAATATTCAGGGACTACAAATCCCTACAAGTTGCACGTTGTCGATGGCAGTTGACTTTTGTTTTTCTGGCTGCAGAGTTCGTAAGCCAATAAGAAGGCATGCTTTTTACTGTCAGGCATAACTGTGTGCCTGCTTTGTTTCGGCCTTTTATCTTCGAAATATTGCTACTTAGCGGTGCAGAGGAGAAAACAATGAACACGTCAATTATGGGCACGTTGGAAGAACGTCGCTGCATGGCCCTGTCAGACTTTTATCTGGGGCAAGTAGCGCCAGTAGAAGATGAAGTTCGCCCAGACAAGTTGAACCTGACATCACTCAATGATTTGTATCAGTACCTGTTGCTCGATAGTCAGGTCGGTCAGCAACTGGAGACGTCGCGACTGGCCGAGGCAATCGCTTGTTTGCAACAGTATATCGGCGCCATCTATGGAGGCATGGAATCTGGCCACACAACGGAATTTTCCAAAGACGAATTGGCAGCCTGGCACCAGCGCTATTGCAACATCAGTGATTGGGCCGGTTATCAGATGCTGGCCGATTACCCGGAAAATTACATAAACCCGACGTTACGCTTGAACAAATCTGACTCCTTCAAGGAACTGGAAAATAATCTGGGGCAAGCGAATCTCAACGATGGAGCGGTGCAGATGGCGCTCTTTGAGCACCTGACGCATTTTGAAGAGGTGTGCAACCTCGATCTGATTTCGGCTTACATAGACAGTACCAACGGAAGTACCGGCAAAAAGGGCGAAGACTTCAAGAATGCCGATTATTACTTTGTTGGCCGGCAACGCGTTCAACCCTTTGGCTATTTCTGGCGCAAAGCCCATGTCGAGTTAAACGCCGGGAGTGAGTTCCTTAACCCGGCCGCCTGGACCGAGTGGAAGCCCATTGGTATTCCGGCTGCCGAGACCGTGCTGGCGATTCGGCCGGTGTTTTTCGCCGGGCGCTTGGCGGTGGTTTACGTCGAGGAGCAAAAAGTGCCAGACCACAAGCAAACAACTGGGCCTGTTGAAATCATCTTCCATAACCAATGGCAGGCTGAGGCCAAGCTTTCCTATCTTGCAGCGAATGGGATCTGGTCGCACCCTACATCCTTGGGGAAGACGGGGTATAGCGGGGAGTCGAAAGGTACCGCCCGGTTGGTGGTCGTGAACCAACCCGGCGTGAAAAAAGATGTCGATGACCTGCTGGCCGTATGTTTCACCATTACCCCGCCTCCTTCACAGCAGCAGGCGGCCGCCGCACAGGCTGAGGAAGAACGCGGATGGCTATTCGCTGTGTGCACTGCACTGTTAGAGCAACAATCTCCTGACATTGAAAAACTCAAAAAGTTGATCAATGAGCGTTTCGCCGATAGCAATAACCTGCAGCACAAGCTCTCACTCAGCGACGCCGTGTGGGGCGGGCATGCCGACGGTAGCTATGGCCAAGACCGCAACGACATCACCTTCGATCAGGCCCCGAATGTCAACAGCGTTCCGGTGATCAGCAAACAGGAGTCTGGTGCGCAGTTCCTGAATGTTCAGTCGCTAAATCTCACGAAGCTCAAGTGGATTCGCCTCAATTCCCTTTTTGGTCCGGAACTGGTGGCCAAGGCGGCTATTTCCATTGATGAAATTTTGTCCCGGAGGTCGCAGGACACCCTTGAGCCTCAGCCCGAAGGCACATCCCCGCCGAATGCGCCCATCGACTTCAACAGCGCACACGGTAAGTTTTACTGGGAACTGTTCTTCCACCTGCCCTTCCTGATTGCCCATCGTCTGTGCGAAGAACGCAACTACCAGGAGTCGCAACGCTGGTACCAGTACATTTTCAACCCGCACATTCGAGAGCCACGCCCGGACGAAAAGGAACCCAGTGATCGCTACTGGCTTTGCCGCCCGTTGCTGGAAAAAGGCGATATCGGCTTCGAAGCCCTGGGATTGGTGGACCCCGACGCCATTGCCTTTTCGAACCGCATTCACTACCGCAAAACCATTTTTGTGGCTTACGTGCGCTGCATCATCGCCCATGCCGATTCACTCTATCGCCGGCTGACCCGTGACAGCCTGGCGGCGGCGAAACTGCAATACGTGCGGGCCTTGTCGTTGATGGGCACCGCGCCCACGGCCAAAGCCATGAGCCACTGGGTGCCGAAGTCGGCGGACGACATACTCAAGCCCAAGGCTGGCGCCTCGTCACTGGTGACGTTCGCCCAGTCGCTGGACGTCAACGTCGCCAACCTGCCAGCGCGGGTAGAGGGTACGCCAGACTTCGAGATCGTCGACCTGGATGAGTTTCGCCCTGCCACCAACGATCAGTTGCTGAACATCTGGAAGTACATCGAGGAGTGCCTGTGGAACATGCGGCACAACCTGACCATCGACGGCAAACCGATGTCGCTGGCGCTGTATGCCCCGCCTACCAACCCGCTCGACCTGCTGCGAGCCCAGGCTGGCGGCTCTTCGGGAGCATCGCGCAACGCCGGCGGCTGGCTGAACATTCCGCACTACCGTTTCCGCTCCCTGCTGGCCACGGCGCAAAACGCGGTGCAGACCCTTATCGGGTTTGGCCGTGAGGTGCGTCAGTTGATGGAGATGCGTGATCGCGGGCAACTGGAAGAGTTGCAGCAAAGCCATGTCATTGCACTGGGCGGGCATGCCACTACCATCCAGGAGGAAACTATCAAGCAGCTGGAGGCCTCGGAAGCCGCGTTGAAACAAAGTCGGAAGATGATTGAAGAGCGGGCCAGGCACTATGAAGACCTTAATGGCAACGCATTGTTGGGGGCAGAAATAGCTGGCGATACCCTTTCAATCGCTGGAAAGCTCACCGGCTACGCCGCCATGGTGCCAAGCGTCGCCGCAGGTGTCGCCGCCGTGTTCCCGCGTATTTTCGGCATGGCTGCCGGCGGTGGTGACCCATCGAAACCAGTGGAAAAGGCAGCTTTAGCATTAGCCATCACGGGCAGCGTTTTAGCCACGGGAGGTGAAATCAGTCAACGAACAGCGTTCTACCTTCGTCGGGCTCAAGAATGGAGCTTTGCCGAAGCCCAGGCCAAGAGCGAACTAGAGGTGGTCAAGGAACAGCTCACAGCCCATATGCACACCCTCCGGGCCGCCAGAGCCAGCCTCGCACAAACCGAAAAAGCCAACCAGCAGGCCCAGGAGCTCTATTCGTTCTACAAAACCCGCGCCACCAACGTTGAGCTTTACCGCTGGCTGTTGAGCCAGATGGCCACGTTGTACTTCCAGACCTATGACGCCGTGGTGGGGCTGTGCCTGAGCGCCGAAGCCAGTTGGCAATACGAGATGGGCGATTTCGACACGCGGGTCATTCGCCCTAATGTCTGGATGGACAACCGCCACGGCCTCAGCGCCGGCGAGTCGATGCTGCTCGACCTGCTGCGCCTGGAGCGGGACTTCCTGAACCGTAACGAGCGTCGACTGGAGCTGACCAAGACCATTTCCCTGCGTCAGCTGTTCGAACAAGGCCAGTACACCGCGCCCAAAACCTGGGAGCAGGTGCTGGTGGAACTGGGTAAAGGCAAGCTTGACTTCGAGTTCTCTCAGCAATTGTTCGACAGCGATTACCCCGGCCATTACTGCCGACAGATCACCACCGTCGCGCTGTCCTTGCCGATGGTATTGGGCCCCTACCAGGATGCGCACGCGACTCTGACGCAAACCGGCAGCACCACGGTGCTCAAGGCCAATGTCGACTCGCTCGACTATCTGTATGGGGACGGGAACCAGATGCCGCCGCCCGATATTTTGCTCAACCTGCGCAGCCACCAGCAAGTGGGCATCAGCCATGGTCTGGATGATGCCGGCCTGCACCAACTGATGTTCGGAGATGAACGCTACCTGCCCTTTGAAGGCACGGGGGCTGTTTCGAGGTGGCAGCTTCATTTCCCGCGGCACGCGTCGGCTCAACAACAAAAACTGATCAAGAGTCTGACGGACGTTGTTGTACACGTGCGTTATCTGGCAAAGGCCGGCGGTACGGCTTACACCGAAGCGGTGCTGGATAAGTTGGGTGATTGAGAGTGGGCCGCCCCTGATCAACCAGGGGCGCTACCTGGCGGAGTGCCTGAGTGGCGTTATGTCGATTCAGAAACCATGGATCAATAGAGGTGAAAACATCATGAACGAAGACGAAATCCGGGGTCGTGAACTGATTGAAGACGGCCGATTTTCCTCAGACTGGAAGGATTACTGGACACACTTTAATGGCAAGGGAAATGCGAGAACATTCACAGACCCTACCTATGATAATTACTTGATGATGAATGGAGAGGCGGCCGTTACTCAGACATTCGACACGGCCCCCCTCACCACGGCTCAACTGACGAATGCCTGGTATCGGGTGAGTTTTCAATATGAAAACTTCGGTGACGGTGCAAACGCCAAGGTCGTGGTGAGGCCCAGCACCGGGACAGAGGACCTCATCGACTTAAGTGGAAAAATTCCTGATCAGCCTCTCGCCGACTGGAACTTCTATGCGCCTTATACGCTCACGGTGGTGGCAGGCGACAAGGATATTACCGTTGAATTGCATGGTTCTGACTTGGGCGGATCAAGTGGCTTACGTATGACCGATCTCAACGTTCAACTGCATCTTGCGCCGTTGAAGTTGAGCAAAATCCAGGTCGATGACAGATTGTATGAGATCACAACCTGACATTTAAATCGGAGCTGAATATCACTGATGAAAGTTAACACCGGACCGTGATAAACAGCTCCGCGCTTCAAAAAACTTAACATCCGCATTACCAGAGCACTGGCACACAACCTTGTTAGTTAACGATTAGTGGCTCACATACAAATACCCGCACAAATAAAATCGGTCCTGCTCGCCGTTGACTTCAACAGCAGACCACACATCAGAAACTACCTGATCGATTATTTAGCGCTACCCACCGTAAACTAGGAGAGACCTGCGATGAACCAGAATAAAGAATCACAATTAACGGTGACACCACTCTTGTACTTTTGCCATGGTGGTGAGCACACACAGAAGGTTTTCGCCCAAGCTGATAGCCCTTGGCTTAATCAGCGGGTCAGTCTGAATGAAGACCCAAAGCAACCGCCTCTACCTCTGACGGTAGAACCGAACGTCGGCGATTATCAAATATTTGGAGAGGAAGGTGCGCGTTGGACATTCAAATGTCCGGCCGACGGTGTCGATACCGAGTTTGTGCTGTGGCTCCAAAGTGAGTTCACTGCACAACCCTATAAAATCCCCGTTTCGGTGGGGGATCACCGACTTAAGATCAGAAAAACAACTGCACCACAGGCTCCGATTGTTTTGAATGAAGATGTCGCTTTTTTAGCGGTGGAGGTTGTTTCTTACTACACCGGTAAAGTGATGGAGGGCGTTGCGATTGAATGGATTGTAGAGGGCGAGTCATTTAAAAAACATACCAAGGTCGATGGTTGGAGCGAGCACACGCTTACACCGAAGAGTGCTGGCGAGTATGATATACAGATAAAAATATGGTCTCCTTATGACAATGATTACGTTCGGCATTCGTTTAAAGTTGAAGTACTCGCTACCTCACCCTGGGCATCCGATTTAGAATTTTTGTGGAATGGCGTGCCATTCGCCATTGGAGAAGGCATCCTTGCGCGCCCTGCTGGAAATCAAAAATTAAGGATAAACCCCAGGAATTCCAACCTCATAGATAGTCGGATTTCCGCGACAAGCAGCAATATGCCTTGGTTGTCTTCAGTGCCACTTTTGAAGAACCCTAAAACTCTAGTAAGTTCAGGGATCGAGTGGTTTATAACCATTCAAGAAGGAAATTTTAGTACCGGATCCCTAGAGTGGAGCTGTTCAAAAATCGGTCAGAAAAAAGTTATTCCGGTACAGGTTTTTGGCTATCACCTCTTGCATGCCGGAAGAATGACAATTGATGGCAAACTCATGACAACGGAACACGCGATTGAGCTACATAGAGATAGAATACACTCTATGAAATTCATCCCCAACCAGGGTAGTTCATTGATAGGTCGCGAATTCAGTTTAAGACTTCCAAACAATAATGACTTCGGACTTGTTTTTACACCTGACGTGGCGAAGCCAGTTCGTTTGACCGAAGAGGGGGTAGAGTGGTTAATTGACGGAAAGGGTGCTAATGCCGGCCATTTATTAATTTCAGTAAGGTGCGAATCCCCTTCTATTCCCGTAACCTTTAGCTGCTATATATTGCCCTAGGCTGAAGAGGGGGGGGGACTTGACTGAATGTCATGAGTGAAATACCAGCACTCATTCAGTTCCGTTGCAAGTCACATCTGTTTTTACAGCCCCCCTGTCCTTTTCAATCCCAAATACCGCATCATCCACTCTCCCCCCTTCTTCTCCAGGCAGCACATCCAGCGGCGACACTCTATGAGTGCGTAACTGCTCATGGCGCTCACCCAGTATATTCAAGCCCACCGTGCCGCATGAAGGCCTCACCAAATCCGCCCATCGCCAACCCCATCTACGCTTAGGTAGGATGACCCTCTCCCCTGCCCGAGGTTTCGCTTCATGTTCATCGGCGTCCTGCTGGTCATCACCTGGCTGATCCTGTTGCTGCGCTATCCGGCCAAGGCTTTACCGGTCTCTCTGGCGGCGGCCATCGGGTTGGGGTTGGTCGCGACGTGGGTGGTGTGGCTGGACAACCGCGAGGTCAAGCAACTGGCGCGGCTGGAGTTGCGCATCACCTACGCACCGGAACACTGCCCGGCGGATCGCCCGCTGCTGCTGAAGATGAACAACGGCAACGACGTGCCGCTGACCGAGTTACGCTGGCGGATCGCGGCCTATGCGCCGGGCGACACCGTCAACCTGGCGGACAATCAATACGCCGCGCCGCGCTACCGTGGCCCCGGCGAATTGCAGGCCGGCGCCGATTGGGAAGACTGCTTGCCGATACCGCCGCTGCGTCCCGGCTATCGCCCGCAAACCCTGGAGTTTCGCGCCGAGCATTTGCAGGGTAGTTTCTCTGACTGATCCTTCACTTCCCCCCTCTTCTTGCACAAGGACCGCGCCATGCCCATCGCGTTAATCACCGGTTGTTCCAGCGGCATCGGCCGCGCCCTGGCCGATGCCTTCAAAGGCGCCGGTTTCGAGGTTTGGGCCACGGCGCGCAAGGCTGAGGACGTGGCGATACTCGCAGCGGCCGGGTTCACCGCGGTGCAACTGGACGTCAATGACGGGCCGGCGCTGGAACAATTGGGCGAGCGCATCAACCAGCAACACGGCGGTCTCGACGTGCTGATCAACAATGCTGGTTACGGCGCCATGGGGCCGTTGCTCGACGGCGGTGTACCGGCGATGCAACGCCAGTTCGAAACCAACGTGTTCGCCATCGTCGGCGTCACCCGTGCGCTGTTCCCCGTACTGCGTCGCGCCAAGGGATTAGTGGTTAATATCGGCAGCGTCTCCGGCGTTTTGGTGACTCCGTTCGCCGGTGCCTATTGCGCCTCGAAAGCCGCGGTGCATGCCTTGAGCGACGCGTTGCGCATGGAACTGGCGCCGTTCGGCATCCGGGTGATGGAAGTCCAGCCCGGCGCCATCGCCTCCAGCTTCGCCAGGAACGCAGGCGTTGAAGCCGAACTGCTGATCACCGAACAATCGCCCTGGTGGCCGTTACGCGAAGGTATTCGCGCTCGGGCCAAGGCTTCTCAGGACAATCCGACTCCGGCCACGGAGTTTGCGGCTGATCTACTCAAAGCCGTGCAAAACAGCAAACCACCGCGTCTGCTACGGCTGGGCAATGGCAGCCGGGCGTTACCGCTGCTGGCGGGGTTGCTGCCCAAGGGCTTGCTGGAAAGTGGGTTGATGAAGCGGTTTGGCCTGACGGGCCACCTTTAAACAGTTAGGACAACAGCACTTCTGCCGCGCGTCCATTTCAAGGAATGAACATGACCGACTACACCCCCTACTTCAACGAAGTGACCCAGACTCTTGTCGACATCGAGCAATGGTTTTCCGGCACGGCCGACAGAGGCCTACTGACGCAGTTGCTGGCCCGTTTCTCACCGCAGTTTTCGATGATCGTGCCCGGCGGCAATGCGCTGGACTATCCGGGCTTGAGCGAGTTGTTCGATAAACTTGGTGGCGCCCGCCCTGGCTTGCGAATCGGCCTGAGCGAACTGCGCGGGATTGACCAACACGCAGGCGGCGCGACCATCAGCTACCGCGAACTGCAATCCGATGCGAGCGGCGTGCTGAACGATCGGCGCGCTACGGCGGTTATTGAAAGGCTGCCGTCAGGTGCGTTGCTGTGGCGGCATTTGCATGAGACGTATTGCCAGGGTTGAACGATCAAAAGAACGTTTATCTCACGTAGCTTTTTGAAGGACATGGCCAGCGCTTCCGAGGACGGTTCCGACACGTTTTGACGGTTGCGCTGGGTGACGGGGGACGGATAACCTTTTCGGGTCGCTGCCCATTCAGCGATCGGGTGTGGTAGCCCGGATTTCTCATAGGAGTGACTCAACCCATTGGAGCATCACTATGTCTAAAGCCACTCCCAATCCCACTGAAACCGACCCTGTTTCCCCCTATGCCTCTCTCGATTCAAAAGAACTCCACGCCGCTGCGCACCGCGCGCTCGATCATTACCTGGTCCTTCCTGAGACCAAGCAGTTGTTAGCCGACCGACGTCCCGGCTGCATTTTCGTCATCGCCCCCGATGTCGACAGCGAAACCCTACTGGCCCATGCCTGCGAGACGCTCGCCTCGGTCAATGTCATGGCCAGCGATCTGGCGTTTGAACTCGAAGGCCCCAAGCGCAATACCGCGCTGGCTATCCAGCAGATGATTTCGCTGGCTGAATTGGCGGTGAATCGGGCGCTGGATCACCTCGATCCACCGGATTCTCCGCAGTAGCGGACCAGGGCGTTAATCGTTCATAACGGGCAAGCCTTGATGCCAGTCAGTTAGGGCGCGCAACCTGTGGGAGCGGGCTTGCTTGCGAAGCAGGCGACTCGGTCTACCAGCTACTCCCCGCCCGCCTGCTTCACCACCACCGTGCAGGTAATCCCCGCCGCCAGCAGCACGCCCTCCGGCACTTCATCAATGTGGATCCGCACCGGCACCCGTTGTGCCAAACGCACCCAGTTGAAAGTCGGATTCACGTCGGCGATCAATTCGCGGCTTTCCGGGTTGTCGCGGTCGTAGATGCCGCGAGAAATACTTTCGACATGGCCCTTGAGCACTTCGCCGCTCATCAACTGCATGTCGGCTTTATCGCCGACGCGCACGTGGGGCAATTTGGTTTCTTCGAAGAAGCCGTAGACCCAAAACGAGTTCATGTCGACCACGGCCATTTTCGCTTCGCCGATGCGCGCATAGTCACCGCGATGGACGTTGAGGTTGGTGACATAACCGTCCACTGCCGCCAGCACTTTGGTGCGTTTGAGGTTCAGCTCTGCCGCTTCCAGCTGCGCCTGGGCCTGTTGGTAATCGGCCAGGGCCGAGTCGGCGATGTTGCTGGCGTCGTCGCGGTTTTCCTTGGAGATCACCAGGTTGTCGAGATCGGCGCGGCGATGCGCGTTGACCTTGCGCATCTCCCAGGTGGCCTTGCGTGAGGCCACCAGCGACTGCGCCTGCTTCACCGCGATCTGGTAATGCTCGGGGTCGATCTGCATCAGCAGGTCGCCCTTTTTCACTAGCTGGTTGTCGCGCACCGGCACCTCGATCACTTCGCCGGTGACGTCGGCGGCGACGTTGATGATGTCGGCGCGCACCCGGCCATCGCGGGTCCACGGGGTGTCCATGTAATGCACCCAGAGGGTCCGGCCGATCCACAGCGCGAGGGCCAGTACCAACAAGGTCGCGAGCAGACTGAAGAGCTTTTTCATCGAATCGGTCTCAAGGGTAAACAGTCAGCGCAAGGGCGCCGAACAAACAAGTGAAGAGGCTCAGGCGCAGCAGCGCCGGGTGCCAGAAGAAGCGGTACAGATCAAACCCGGAGAGAAACCGGTCCAGCGCCCAGGCCACCGCCGCAGCGATGAAAAACATCAGGGTCATGGTCGGCATGTACACGCCGTGGAAGGCGATTTCACGAGGCATGGTCAGGTCCTTGCGGGGCAGCGAGTGCCGCCAGTGGCGATTGCGGGTCGAGCAACGAGGTGCGGATGAAATGCAGGTAGCTCTTCACCCGACGCAAAGCCGAGGTGTCGAAGTGCGGAGCAAAAGGTTCGTCGGTGGCCTGGGCGCGGCTGATAGCGTGGTCGACCGCCACCAGACTGCGCTCCAGATTGCTCTGGCTCGGTTGCAGAAACAGCCGCACCAGCGAGCGGCCCATGACCCGGATCGCCTGGCGCCACGGCTGGGTTTCGGCGTAGGCCGGGTGCACCGGAAGGATCGCCTGTTCCTTGCGCAACTCGATGATCGCGTGGCCGACTTCCAGCACCACGAACATCCAGCGCAGCAGATCGCGTTGCACCTGAGGCTGCCCGGCGGCCAGCCCATACGCCTGGTGCACCAGATCGCGGGTGCTGCTTTCAAAACTTGAGGCCAGCCCTTTCAGTTTGCCACTGATGGCGAACACCACTTGCCCGCGCAAGTCCTGCTCAAGTCGCCGCCACAACCAGCGGCTGTTCGGCGGCAAGATGATCGCCCCTGCCGCCGCACAGACCAGCATGCCCATGACCATCGCGATGTAGTCGTTGATGAAGGTGTAAGGGTTGTAAATGGTCAGGTTGTCCGGCACCGAACCGGTGCTGAAAAAGATCAGCAAGCCCAGGCCGACACCGGCGTACTGCGGCCGTGAGGTGAGGAACGAGCCGAGCACGATCACCGGCGCCAGCATCACGCACAACAACGGGAAACCGTCGATCCACGGGAAGATAAAAAACATCTCGACGAAACCGATCAGCGCCCCGAGCAACGTCCCGCAGGCCATCTGGAACGCCATGCGTTTGGGGTTAGGCGTAGCCGCCGACAGACCGACGGTGGCGGCAGCGATCAAGGTCATGGTCGCGCCGCTCGGCCACGCGGTGGCGACCCAGTAACTGCCCAGCACGATCAGAATGAATGACGCCCGGATGCCCGCAGCGGCCGAGGCCAGCCCGTTGGTTTTCGGGGTGTAGGGTTCATCCCATTGCTCGCGTTCGTGACGGTGCTCGGCCAGTGACGCGTGGGTCTGTGCATAACTGTGAAGTTCGTCGACGAAGCGGTAGAGCAACTCGTAGGCGGTGTGGAAATCCAACTGCTCGGCGTCGCTCGGTTCGCTCTCCTGAAAGATCGCCCGCAAGCGGCGCACCCGTACCGGCAGCCCTTCTTTATAGGCCGCTAATTGCGCCGCCAGACGCGCTGCATCGGCATGGGTCAGCGCACGCCCCGAGAAGCCATCGAGTAATTCGGCCAGGTCCTGCAAGCCCGGTTTGATCGCCGCCACCACATGATCGGCGCCACTGCTGCGCAAGCGTTCGAGCAACTGGTGCAAGGCGTTGAAACGGGTGGTGATGCCCATGAACTCGCTGTTCAGCCGACTGAGCCGGCCGTTGCGCCGACGCATGTGCGGGTCTTCGAACACGGTGACGCTGCGCAAACCTTCCAGGCCCACGGCTTCGGCGATAAAACGCACGTTGCCGGCTTCGAAAGCCTCGCGTTGGCTGCGACCCCGCAAGCCATCGGTGACGAACAGTGCGAACACCCCGAAGCGTTGATACAAGGCGTTGCGCATTGCGGCGCTGGCGGTTTGCGGAAGGATCGCGGCGCTGACCAGGGTCGAGCAGAGAATCCCCAGGGAGATTTCCAGCACCCGCCAGACCGCCGCCATGAACGCGCCGTCCGGGTGCGCCAGCGCCGGCAAACCGACCATCGCTGCGGTGTAACCGGCGAGCACAAAACCGTAGGCGCGGAAGTTGCGATAACGCGCGGCGCCGGCCGTGCAGATACCGACCCAGATCGCCAGCGAGCCGAGGAACAGTTCAGTGTTCTGCGCGAACAAGGCAATCAGCGCGACCATCACCGCCGAGCCGGCCAGGGTGCCGAGGAAGCGATAGAAGCTCTTGGCGAACACCTGACCGCTCTGCGGCTGCATGACGATGAACACGGTGATCATTGCCGTGCGCGGTTGCGGCAGCTCCAGGCGCATGGCCAGCCAGAGGGTCAGGAACGCGGCGATCAGTACCTTGAAAATGTAGACCCAGGTCACGCCGTCACTGCGGGCCCAGTCGAAGAAACCTCGGCGCCACTCAAGGGAATACAGCCAGCGCAAAGGTGCAGGCAAGGGAGTCATGAAATCCTGCTCATTGGTCGAAAATTGTGCGGCGAGAACACGATCTCTGTGGGAGCGAGCTTGCTCGCGAAGACGGAGTGTCAGTCGATGCAAATGTCGCCTGACACACCGCTTTCGCGAGCAAGCTCGCTCCCACAGGTTCTGTGTTCAATTCACGATGCTCTTGAGAAGAGCCGGGGTTTTCGGCGCCTGGACTTTGCTGTCGGGCGGCACGTCGTTGCCAGCACCGAGCCCGCCGCCGAGGGCGGTGACCAGTTCGGCATGGGCACTCAAGCGCGCAGCCTGAACTTGTTGCTGCACTTGCTGCTGCTTGAACAGCAGGCTCTGGGCGTTAAGCACATTGAGGTAATCGGTGAGCCCGCGCTGATAGGCGATCAGCGCGATGTCGTAGGTTTTCTGCGCAGTCGCCACCGACTCGGCGGCGAAGGCTTGCTGCTTGTCCATGGACTCGCGGCGGATCAACTGGTCGGAGATGCTTTTGAGCGCATTGACCAGGGTCTGGTTGTACTTGGCCACAGCGATGTCATAGCCGGCTGAGGCTTCACCCAGCTCCGAGCGCAAGCGCCCACCGTCGAAGATCGGCAAGGAGATCGCCGGCCCCACGTTGTAGTTGAGCTTTTTACCGGTCAGAAACTCCAGCGCCCCACCGCCGGTCGCCATGTAACCGAGGCTGCCGACCAGATCGACGTTGGGGTAGAACCCGGCGTGAGCCACATCAATCCCACGAGCCTGGGCCGCCACTTGCCAGCGACTGGCGACCACGTCCGGGCGTTGGCCGAGCAATTGCGCCGGCAATGCCGAGGGCAGTTTCAGCGCGGCACCCAGCGACAACGTCGGACGCTGCAACTGTGTGCCCTCCCCTGGCCCTTTGCCTGCCAGCGCGGAAAGCTGATTGCGGCTCAGGGCAATTTCTTCGTCCAGCGCGTCCAGTTGCCGATGGGTTTCCGGCAACGGGGTTTGTGCCTGGCTGACTTCAAAATGGGTACCGATGCCACCGTCCAGACGTTTTTGCGCGAGGTCGAGAATCTGCTGTTGCTGCTTGAGGGTCGCGATCACGATGTCCCGTTGCGCGTAATGCAGCGACAACTGGATGTAGGCACGCACCACGTTGTTCTGCAATTCGAGCTGAGCCATGCGCGCTTCGGCGGCGCTCATGTGGGCGATGTCCACAGCGCGCTCGGTGGCATTGCTTTCACGGCCCCAGAGGTCGAGGGCATAGCTGATACCAAGAGCAGCGTTGTTGTCCCAGGTGGTGGTGTTGGCCAGTTCACCCGGGCCATAGAACTGATCGGTGGGCCAGTTATGGCGTTTGAGCGTGGATTGGCCATTGACCTGCAACGACTCGGCCGACTCGGCAACCCCGGCCATGGACTTGGCCTGGCGCACACGGGCGGCGGCCATGGCCATGCTCGGGCTGCCTTGCACGGCGAGGTCGATCCAGTGATTGAGTTGCGGGTCGCCATAGGCCTGCCACCACTGGGCGGTGGGCCAATGAGCGTCCCTGGCGGCGCTCTGGATCGCCTCGTCGGTGGCCAATGTGTTGGCGTCAAATGCCGTGCCCTGTGGGGCAATACCTCCGGTTCCGATGCAGCCGCTGATGGCTAACGATAAAGCCCAAACACTGAGAGTCTTCAACTCTCTGCTGATGCGACGCGGCACTGCTGCAAATTCCTGAGGTGGGGGATATTCCCCGTAGGAGCTGCCGCAGGCTGCGATCTTTTGATTTTCCGGCGTCGTCAAGAACGTCAACGTCAAAAGATCGCAGCCTGCGGCAGCTCCTACAGAGATGGGCGCAATTCTAGGGGTGGGCCTGTGCGGCGATAAGCCGGGATTCCTGTGAATCTTTGTTACCGTTAGCGAGATAATCCCTTGGTCGGGGTCACAGCGTTCCGCAACTTCGTGTCACAATTTGTCATCGCACCCGAGAACACCCCATGGACACTTTGCAAAATATGCGCGCCTTCAGCTGCGTCGCCGAAGCCGGCAGCTTCACTGCCGCTGCCGTGCAGCTGGATACCACGACGGCCAACGTCTCGCGCGCGGTCTCCAACCTGGAAGCCCACCTGCAAACCCGCTTGCTCAACCGCACCACTCGCCGCATCGCGCTGACCGAGGCCGGCAAACGTTATTTGCTGCGCTGCGAGCAGATCCTCGCCTATGTCGAGGAAGCCGAGGCCGAGGCCAGCGACGCCCATGCGCGCCCGGCCGGACAACTCAAGGTGCACACCATGACCGGGATCGGTCAGCACTTCGTGATCGATGCGATCGCCCGCTATCGCAAATCCCATCCGGACGTAACCTTCGACCTGACCATGGCCAACCGCGTGCCGGACCTGCTGGACGAGGGCTACGACGTATCGATCGTGCTCGCCAGCGAACTGCCGGACTCGGGTTTCGTCTCGCAACGGCTGGGTATCACCTACAGCATCGTCTGCGCGTCGCCCGCCTATGTGAAAGCCAACGGCTGCGCGCAGAAGCCCAGCGACCTGCTGAATCACGCCTGCCTGCGCCTGGTCAGCCCGGTGATTCCGCTGGAAAAGTGGCTGTTCGACGGCCCGGAAGGCCAGGAAATGGTCACCATCAACAGCTCGCCGTTTCTGGTGAACTCTGCCGACGCCATGAAAACCGCGATCACCAGCGGCATGGGCGTCGGTGTGCTGCCGGTCTACGCCGCCATCGAAGGCTTGCGCAACGGCAGCCTGGTGCGGGTCATGCCCAACTACCGCTCGCAAGAGCTGAACCTGTACGCCATCTACCCGTCGCGCCAGTACCTGGATGCGAAGATCAAGACCTGGGTCGAGTACCTGCGCGGGTCGCTGCCGGAAATTCTGGCGGCGCATCAGGCGGAATTGGCGGCGTATGAGTTGAGCGGGAGTCTGGGCGGGGCCAGGTTGGCCAATTAAAAAGATCGCAGCCTGCGGCAGCTCCTACGGATGTATACCTTGTAGGAGCTGCCGCAGGCTGCGATCTTTTCCGCCCTCGCACAACCCTCGCCAAGAATGTTAGCGTGCCTGGCATTCTCCTCCGCCTGACGAGCCTTCCTGCGATGAAAAAGACCGTACTCGCCTTCAGCCGTGTCTCGCCCGAAATGGTCGAGTCCTTGCAACACGACTTCGATGTGATCGTGCCCAACCCGAAGCTGGGCGACATCAACGCGCAGTTCAACGAAGCCCTGCCCCATGCCCACGGCTTGATCGGCGTCGGTCGCAAGCTCGGTCGCGCGCAGCTGGAGAACGCCAGCAAACTGGAAGTGGTGTCCAGCGTCTCGGTCGGCTACGACAACTACGACCTGGCCTATTTCAACGAACGCGGGATCATGCTCACAAATACCCCGGACGTGCTGACCGAAAGCACCGCCGACCTGGCCTTTGCCTTGCTCATGAGCAGCGCCCGGCGTGTCGCCGAGCTGGACGCCTGGACCAAGGCCGGGCAATGGCAAGCCACTGTTGGCGCGCCGCTGTTTGGTTGCGACGTGCATGGCAAGACGCTGGGCATCGTCGGCATGGGCAACATCGGCGCGGCCATCGCCCGACGCGGTCGTCTGGGTTTTAACATGCCGATTGTGTACAGCGGCAACAGCCGCAAGACCCACCTTGAACACGAACTCGGCGCACAGTTTCGCAGCCTCGATCAGTTGCTGGCTGAAGCCGATTTCGTCTGCCTGGTGGTGCCGCTCAGCGACAAGACCCGGCACTTGATCAGCCATCGCGAACTGGCGTTGATGAAGCCGAGCGCGATTCTGGTGAATATTTCCCGTGGTCCGGTGGTCGATGAGCCGGCGCTGATCGATGCCTTGCAGAACCAGCGGATTCGCGGGGCGGGGCTGGATGTCTACGAGAAGGAGCCACTGGCCGAGTCGCCGCTGTTCCACTTGAAGAACGCCGTGACGTTGCCGCACATCGGCTCAGCCACCCATGAAACCCGCGAGGCCATGGCTAACCGCGCCTTGGCCAACTTGCGCAATGCCTTGCTGGGTGAACGGCCGCAGGATCTGGTTAATCCGCAGGTGTGGAAGGGCTGATCAACAGACAGGCACGTCAATCAAGGCGTGCCTGTTATTTTGAACTTATGTATGAACAGCACAGTGCATTCATACTCACGTTCCAACCCTGCACTTAACTTGCTATTAGACACTACAACTTACCCTGCGACACAACTTGCAATTCAGTCCTGCGCTCTACACTTTTTTTGCGCTATAAACTCATGCCCTACCCCTGCGAATGGCAGGAACCGGATATGGAGAATACGCACCATGATGAATTTCACCACGGCCTGCCTGATCAGGCGCAGTAAGTTGGCCCTGGTTTTAATGGCTGGTGTATTTGGCCTGCTTGTTGTTTACAGCAATTTGACTGACTACGCCTCCAACTACGAATTCGTTGGACATGTACTCAGTATGGACACGACCCGCCCCAACAGTGCCTTGCGCTATCGCGCCATCACCTCCCCCATGCTGCACCATAGAATCTACTGGATGATCATCACCCTGGAGACAACCTACACGGCCTGTTGTTTGTTGGGCGCCTATCAGCTCTACAAAAAACTGAATGCGCCACGCAAGGAATTCCACGAGGCAAAAAAATACGGAGTTGTCGGTTTGATGATCGGCATTTTCGTGTATTACTTTTGCATACAGGTTATCGCCAATGAATGGTTCGACATGGACACTTCCGCAGAATGGAATGCCATGGCATGGACCCGAAGTATTATCGGTTACATGATGACGGCGCTTATTTATCTGTCACTGAAGACCGATCATTAACAAACGCCGTACTGCTGAACCCGATAAGGCAGAGTGCAACTTATTCGATCACGCCAACTTGCCACTGCCCGCCATCACCCGCGCCTTGGGTTTGCGAAACACCAACACGTTACCCAGCATCACCAGTACCAAGCCGGCCAATGCCGGGGCCGTCCATTGGTAGCCTTCGGCGAAGGCCGACACGTTCAACGCCACGACCGGGAACAGCACGGTGCAATACGCCGCACGTTCCGGTCCCATGCGACCGACCAGGGTCAGGTACGCGGTGAAACCAATAACCGAACCCGGAATCACCAGATACAACAACGAGCCGATATAACGCGAGTTCCATTCAATGTCGAAGGGAATGCCTTTGACCAGGCAGTACATCGATAGCATCGCAGCGCCATAGGCCATGCCCCAGGCGTTGGTCGTCAACGGCTTGAGGCCGGCTTTCTGTTGCAGGCTCGAGAGCATGTTGCCAGCCGAAAAACACAGGGTGCCGAGCAGCGCCAGACCCAGGCCAAGCAAGGTTTGCGGACTGGCGGTGTGGCCGACCAGTTCCGGCCAGAACAACAAGCCCAGCCCGCACAGGCCCAGCGCAGCGCCCATCAGCACATTGCGGGCCACTTTCTGACCGAAGAACACCCGCGCATTCAGCGCATTCCACAGTGTGGCGGTGGAGAACACCACGGCGACCAGACCGCTGGGAATCCACTGGCTGGCGGTGAGGAAGCACATGAAATTGATACAGAACAGGCACAGCCCCTGGGCCAGGCAGATCAAGTGCCCACGCCGGTTCATCACTTGCAGGCGTCGGCTGAGCAGTAACATCACAAACAGCACCAACGATGCCAGGCCGAAGCGATAAACGATCGACACCGGAATCGCCACCACCCCCAATTGCAGTTTCAAGGCAATCCAGGTGGTGCCCCAGATCAGCACGGTCAGCAGGTATAACGAGAGGTTCATGACGGCAACTCCTGAAGATGACCTTCAGTCTGTGCCCGAGTCAGGCTGTGCACTTGCATAAACTTGCGCTTTTGTCGGTCGACGGGCTGGCAGCGTCGAGGCGACGGAGTAGGATGCAAGGCGTTGGAGAGAGCCGATCATGCCCGCACTGGAAACCCTGCAAGTCTTTCAAGCCCTCAACCGCTCGCCGAATGCTCGCCTTGAGCACAGCGCCGAGCTCGGTGACGGCATGGCTGCAGCCCTGTGGAGCAACCATCACGACGCGCAGGACTATGAAGCGCCCGGTCATCACACCCTCTCCTGCTACATCGCCGGAGGCACCGGGACTTTTCGCCGCGAGCAACCCGGCACCAAGGGCGGCCCGGACAAACTCTGCATCCTGCCCGCCGAGCACCAGTCAGCCTGGGTGATCAACGGTGAAATCCGTCTGGCTCACTTGTACTTCAGCTCCGAACAATTTGCCCTCGGCTGCGTCACCTTGCTCGACCGTGAACCTCGCGAACTGCAATTGCAGGAAAGCACCTTTCTCGAAGACCCGGTGCAGGCTCGACGCTTCCGTCAGTTGATTGAATTGAACTGGGACGAACCCGGCGAACGCCTGCTGACCAGCAGCCTCGCCCATGAAATGCTCAGCCACACCTTGCTGAGTCAGGTCGGTCTGCGCCAGGGTTTGCGCCTCAAGGGTGGACTGGCCGCCCATCAACGCCGGCAACTGGTCGAGTACATCGACCAGCAATTGGCCGAGCCCATCAGCCTCGGTCAGCTGGCCGGTCTGTGTGCGTTGTCGGAGTACCACTTCGCACGGATGTTTCGCGAGAGCTTTGGCCTGCCGCCGCATCAATACCTGCTGGCCCGTCGCCTGACGCATGCACGGCATTTGCTGCGCAGCACCTCGCAACCGCTCGGTGAGATTGCGCTGGCCTGCGGTTTTGCCAGCGCCAGCCATTTCACCAATCGCTTTCGTCAGGCGATGAAGGGCACGCCCGGCGACTATCGTCAGGCGTTTTTGCGTTAGCGCAGCCACCATGCGCGAGTGCTAGACGACCAAGCTTTCATCAGAACTCCAGAGTGCTGGACAACGACACCTGACGCGAATCGCCCATCGACACAAAGAACCGGCTGACGGCCGAGGTGTAGTAAGTGCGGTCGAAGAGGTTTTTCACGTTGAGCTGGAACTTGACCTTTTGCCCGTCGAGTCTGGTGTCGTAGGTGGCGAAGGCGTCGGCCACGGTGTAGCCCGGCAGGTCGAAGTCGTTCACCGCGTTACCGGCCCGTTCGCCGACATAACGCGCGCCCGCGCCTACCCGCAACTGATCACCACCGACGATGGTGCCGAAGTCATAGACCGCCGACAGCGAGCCGGTGTTTTTCGCCACGTTTTGCAGTCGTTTGCCTTTGTAGGTCGGGTCTTCGGTGACCTCGGCGTCGGTGTAGGCGTAGCTGCCGATCATGCTCCAGCGGTCGCTCAACTGGCCGGTCAGGTCCATTTCCAGGCCACGGGAACGCACCTCGCCGGCCGCGCTGTAGGTGGTGACCAGCGGGTTCTCGGAGTTGGCCACCAGCACGTTGCGTTTCTTGATGTCGAACAGTGCGATGTTGCCGGTCATCCGGCCCGGGATATCGAGCTTGGCGCCCAGTTCCCAGGACTTGGCTTCTTCCGGTGCAACGCTACCATCGAGCACAACGGTGCTGCCGCTCAACGGCGCGATGGTCGAGTTCGGTTTGAAGGACTCGGTGTAGCTGCCGTAGAACGACAGTTCATCGGTGTAGCGATACACCAGACCCGCACGCGGCACCCACTTCTGGCCGTTGCTGTCGGTGTTGGCCTTGAACGGGCGGCCCTTGCCGGCGTACTGGTCGTATTCCTGGAAACGCCCGCCGGCCAGCAGAATCCACTGGTCGTTCAGGTGGATCGAGTCCTGCAAAAAGACCGAATCGCTGCGCAGCAGATCGGTCTGATTGCTGTCCGCTGCGCTGACCGTGGTACCTGCCACCTCACGACCGTAGACCGGGTCCAGATAGCTGAAGGACGGGAACAGGCTCTTCTGGCGGATCAGGTCGGCGCGGTAGATCTTGCGGTATTCGTCATCCACGCCGAACACCAGATCGTGCTGCATGCCGGCCACATCGACCTTGCCTTCGAGGCTGGCGGTAGTGAAACGGTCGGTAGTCAGGGCGCCTTGGGTGCCGTCCATGCTGCGGGTCAGCGTGCCTTTTTTCGGGTCGATGTCGGTGATGCGAACCTGGCTGGCGTCGTAGGTTTCGCGGTTCCAGCTGTAACCGAAGTGAGCTTTCCAGTTGTCGTTGAGCTCGTGGTCGGCTTCGAAATGGTACAGGTCCGAACGGCCTTCCATATTGTTGAACGGCTCATCGAGACGGCGACCACGCGGGATGTCCAACGGATGATTGGTGCGCGGGTCGATGGCCGTGCCACGGTCGAATGGCGTCAGGAATTCACGGTGCTCGTAGGCGAACAGCAGCTTGGTGCTTTCGCCATACCAGGCCAGCGAGGGTGCAATCAGGGTCTGTCGATTGGTGCCAAAATTGCGCCAGTAATCCTCGTCTTCGTGGTCCAGCACCATGCGGTAGGCCAGCCCCGAATCCCCCAGTGCGCCGGTGCTGTCGAGACTACCGCCGCTGCCATTCTTACCGCTGCCATAGGTTGAACCACGCAAGGTCACGGCATTGTATTGCTGTAACTCAGGCTTCTTGCTGACCAGATTCACCACGCCACCCGGGTCCTGAATGCCGTAGAGCAACGAGGCCGGCCCTTTCAGGACTTCGACCCGATCCACCGAAGCGTTCAGGCCACGACCCTGCACCAGCGGCATGCCGTCGCGCATGATCGAGCCGTTGCGGTTGTCGCCGAAACCGCGGGTCATCACCGAATCCTGAGTACTGCCCAACGTGTTGCCTTGGGTGATGCCGCTGACATTGGCCAGCGCATCGTCCAGGTTACGCGGCACCTGGTCGCGCAGCACTTGGGCCGGGATCACGTTGATGGTCTGGGGGATTTCCTGGAGCGAGGCCGAGGAACGTGCCACTGAGGTGGTGGACGGTGGCTGATAGCTCATCGGTTGCTCAACCGCCGAGGTGATGGTGGTCGCGCCGAGATTCAGGGCACCTGCGGTGGGCTGTGGCTCAAGGGCCAGGGTGTGGGCGTCGGTCTGGCGGAAGGCGAAACCGGATTTGCTCAGCAAGCGCTGTATGGCTTGTTCGGCGCTCATCTGGCCATTGATAGCCGGTGCGTTGAGACCGTAGGGCGCTTCATCGGTGTAAACCACGCTGATGCCGGTGACCCGACTGAAGTCGCTCAAGGCCTGGGGCAAGGGTTTGGCAGCGATACTGAAGGTGAACAGCGCGCTGTGCTGCTCGCTGGACTGCGCGGCGCCAGCCACGCTCAGCGGCAACAAGGCCAACGCCGAAACGGCCAGCGTAGAAGCGCCAAACCACTGTTTAACCGAACCGCCTGCCACCGATTTTGCCCTGGACTTCATTGCTCGTGACCTGTGTGTAGAAACGCTACGGATGCGAATGAATCGCACTTTCACCACTACACGGATGTCACTCGGGTTTACCTCACGCCTTTTTTGAAATTATTTGCACTACTTCACCCGCACAATCCTTCCGGCACTGCTTGCCGAACCAACGGGCTTGCCTTGCTGATCCATGCGGTGCAGGTAGTTGATCAGGCTATCCAGGTCTGTCACGCCCAAGTCGCGACGGTTGAGTCCCTGTTTGAAAAGACTGAAGCGATCGCCACCGTCGGCCAGGAAGCTGTTCACCACCAGCCGATAGGTGAGCTCGGTCTGCAACGGTTTGCCGTTAAGGCGAACACTGCCGGGGATCACTCGACTGTCCAGCGGGCGCGTGGAATCCCAGCGATAACTGAAGCCCCTGGAGACTTGCAGCACATTAACGTCGCCTTCTGCCTTCCATTGTTGATTGAGCAATTGTTCGAGTTGCCGTCCCTTCAGGTCGAAGGCGATCAGGGTGTTATTGAACGGCTGCACCGTTGCCAGCTGCCCATAGTTCAGGCGTTTTTGACCTGGCTCCAGGGCCAGGTCACCACGAATGCCACCTTTGTTCATGAAGGCGATTTGCGCGCCATATGCCGCGCCGGTCGCCAGTTGAGCATCGGCGATCAAGTCGCCCAACGGCATCTCGCCCGCCGCGTCGGGACGTCGAGTGATCGGGGAAGCCGCAATGGCGCCGACGGATTTGAGCAGCACGTTATTGCTGCGCGCTTCAACTTCCCGCTGCAAGGCGAGCATCTGCGGATCGGCTGGATACTGCGCCGGATCGGCCAGCAAATTGGCCGCTTGAATCCGCGTGACCCGATGTTGACCGGGAGTTACGTCAAGTGTCAGGTGGGTCATCAGATGCCCATAGGAATTGCCCTGCGTCACCAGCAGAGAACCGACCTTGCACAGATAACCCTGATGGGAATGCCCGGTGATCAATACATCGACCGCTGGATCAAGACGCTTGGCCACCTCAACGATATCGCCGCTCAGTTGGCTGCAGTCCTGTTTGTCGTAAGGTTCGGGGGTTGAGCCGCCCTGATGCACCACCGCGACAATCGCATTGACGCCCTGGCGGTTGAGCTCCGGGATCAGCCGATTGATCGACCCGGCTTCGTCCTCGGCACGCAAACCCTGCATGCCCTTGGCACTGACCACGGATGCAACATCGCGCAGCACCGCACCGACAAAGGCGATCTTCTGGCCTTTGACCTCTTCGATGCGATACGGCGGCAACAGGAGTTTGCCGGTGTCAGTGTCGATCAGGTTTGCCGCCAGGTACGCAAAACCACTGCCGGGATAGCTGGCGCGAAACTGACAGGCCTTGGTCGGACGAATGGAATCGCAACCGCCATTGAGCTGACGCAGGAACTCCGCCTTGCCGTTGTCCAATTCATGATTGCCGATGGCACTGAGTTTCATGTCCATGTGCCGCAGCGCTTCGAGCGTCGGTTCGTCGGCCCACATCGCCGACAGCGGTGGACTGCCGCCCACCAGGTCGCCGGCACCGATGAACAGCAACTGCGGATCGTCCTTGCGCAGTTGCGTCAGCATCCCGCCGAGGGTCGCAATGCCCCCGGCCTTGAGCGTGCGCACACCGTCAGCGGCCGTGCTGTCACGAAACGCGTAAGGGTTGGCCTGCAAGTAACCGTGCAGGTCGTTGATCGCCACGATGTTCACGGCAACCGGTTGGGCTGGCGGCTGAACATGGGCGCAACCACCCAGCGCGGCGATGGCCAGGGCGACTGCACTGAGCAGCCTTGGCAGGGAGAGACGTGACATGGGTTCATCCTTGTTCGCTAATCATTATCTGTAGGAGCTGCCGCAGGCTGCGATCTTTTAAAACAAGATCAAAAGATCGCAGCCTGCGGCAGCTCCTACGAAGTGTGGCGGTCAGGGTGCCTGTCGCGGCACCGGGGACCACCTTGAGCGTAGTCCCCATCCCTGCACGCAACAGGAGGATTTTCAGGTGGTCGGTCATGCATCCGATCCTCTCCTGAAAGTGAGGGCTCAACATCGTCCACGCCTTCAGCGCAAAATAATCATCCGTCCCAGCAGGCTGTGCTGCTCGAACCCCAGTACTCCTTGCAGGGAATCGAGCACCGCTTGCGGGTCTTTGCTTGGAAAGCTGCCACTGATCCGTCGTGCGGCCAGGTCATCGTTGAGCACGATGATCCGTCCCGGGTAATGCCGGCCGAGGTCTTTCACCACATCAGCCAAGGGTGATTTGTAGTAATTGAGCCAGCCCTGACGCCAGGCCAGTTGCGCTTCGCTGTTGGCGGCATGAAGTTTTGCGGCGGTGCCGGCGCCATAGGCCACTTGCTGGCCGGCTGTCAGCACCTGCTGCTCGGCGCCCTTGGTCGGCGTCACTGCGACGCGTCCCGAGAGCACCGTCACCTGCGCGCCTGCCGGTTGCAATCGCACTTCGAACTGCGTGCCGAGCACCCGCGCCTCGCCCTTTTCAGCCTCGACCACAAACGGCTCGCCGGTATGGGTCACGCTGAAAAAGGCCGCACCGCGACGCATCTGGACGTGCCGTTCACCGTGACTGAAATCCACGGCAATGGCGCTGTCGGCATCGAGGGTGACCCGCGATTGATCGACCAGGGTCACGCTGCGCACTTCGCCCGGCGCCGAGACGTAGTCCGCCCCTAGATCATCGAGCCAACGTGACGGCTGCCAACCGGCGCCCAACGAGACCATCAGCAGCAAGCAGGCCGCCATGGCCAAACCGCCAGACCAACGCCGCACACTGGAACGCCGGGAGCGGTTCATCGCATTGAGGTAACCCTGCAAGGCAAAGGCCTCTTCTTCGGCCAGGGCGCGGGCCGGCACTTCGCTCATTTCCCAGACCACCTGTGCTTGGGCGTAGGCTTCGGCATGCGCCGGATCGGCCTGTAACCAACGGCTGAACGTGGCTTGATCGCCGCTGCTCGGCTGGTCGTGCAACAGGCTCAACCAGGCCAGCGCAGCCTGCTCCTGAGCGGGCGTCGGACTGACGCGAGCGGTGTGATTCACGGTGCTGTCCCTGGCGTACGCGGTATCGGTTCTCGCAGACTGGCCTTGCAGGCTTCGAGGGCGCGCATCATATGTTTTTCCACGGCACTTTGGGAAAGCCCCATGGCCTTGGCGATTTCGGCGTACTTACGTCCGTGTATACGGTTGAGCAAAAAAATCTGCCGGGTACGTTCGGGCAAGCCGCGCAACGCCGCCTCGACATGGCGCAGGTCATTGCCGGCTTCCAGCGCTGCTTGCGGCTCGACGCTGAGGTTGTGCTGTTGCTCGGGCAGCCAGCCTTCGTTGAGCCGGACCCGCGCGCCTTCGCTGCGCAGATGGTCGATGGCGATGTTGCCGGCGCAGCGCAGCAGGTAAGTACTGAGCTCCTCGACGTGCACCAGCGGTCGGCGCCAGAAACGCAAAAACAGGTCCTGCACCAGATCGGCAGCAGTCGCCCGACAGCCCACGCGCCGACTGACCAACGCTTCCATTTGCGGACGCTGGGACAAAAACACCTGCAAAAAATACGCGCGACCACCCGGGCTATCGGTGCCGTCAGCGTTCTGGGGTTCAGGGGGTGTGGTGATCATCAAAGGCCGACTCAACGTGGTCCATGCCCTGCGCAGGGCCAACGGTGCGCCGATATTAATGATAAATATTCTCATATGCAAAGATGCCGAACACCTTTGTGGCCAGGGAGCTCAATAGACCCACAAAACAAAACGGGCCTGCAAATGCAGGCCCGTTTTCAGTGGGGTGGTAAGAGTGTTTCAGCCGTCAGCTATTGAGCGCGGCCTGTTCGTTTTCGAGAAATTCTTCTTCAAGCAGCGCGTCGGCATGAGCACCAGAGCTGATCGGCGTTACAGTGGCGCGTTTACCGCGCAGTTTGCCGAACAGGTGTTCCAACGCGTGTTCAAGCTTGGCGGACGCCCCGTCGATGGCCAGTTCCAGTGTGGCGGCTTTATGAGTAACGGAAACCGGTTGGTGGCCTTTTGGCCGCGCTTCAAGCTGGCAGCGCATGTCGTGTGGACCGGGTTTATCGCCGTTCTCGTCCCGCAGGTGGACTTCGACCCGTGTCAGGTCTTCTTCGTAACGTTCGAGCGTGCTCTCAATGGTAGTACGTACCCACTCCTCCAGTCGGATGCTGCTTTGAATATGGTTATCGCTGTTGACTTGGATTTGCATAGTTCATCCCTTATTTCAGCTAGCTCGCGAGAGGTCCGGTGCAGTATTTGAAACCTGGGTGACCGTGACCTCTTGGTTACAGAGTTGGGCAGACCGAGAAACAATTCAACCCCTAAAAAAAGATAAATTTTCATACACAAAAAAAGCCGGACAACTGACAAAAGCGCTGTTAATGTCGGGAGTCAACTCGACCTGCAACGCTGCAACAAATCCTCACAATTGCCCCTCGCCCAACGGGTGCATTCCGCGAAAATTCTCCGCCTCTTCCACCTGATCGCACTGTCACCGATCATCTGCTGCGTCATGCCCTGAAACGGACCATGAATGAAAAAGGCGAGCCATTGAAGCTCGCCTTTTTATTGCCTGTTTATTGACCCTGAGCAGGACCGGCATGTCCCTTGCTACGTCCTGCAAAGATTGCCGGTGGTCTGGAAAAGCGAACCAATCCTGATCACGACCGGTCAACAACTGCACGATCCAATCAAGCGGTGACGCATTATGGATAACCCCTTTCAACTGATCACCGACGCCTTTGCGCCGGATTATCAGATCAACCTGAGTATTCAGGGGCTCGACGGCAGCATCATGCTGACCCTCTCCAACGCCGGCCGAATCGTCGCCAAACGGATGATCAGCGCCGAACAACGCAATGACCTGCAACGCCTGAAACGCCTGGTGCAAAGCATCCAGTTCGGCATCGCCATCGAACAAGGCCACAGCGCCGTGGCGATCCTCGAAGCCATGACCGACAGCGACAGCCTCAAGTTGCTGCCGGTGTCATCACGCAAGGCTCACCCCCCCTTGCTGGCAAGGTTTTAAAGCTCGCCCTTCTCGACTTCCGGATGTTCACCGGAGCCCGCTCCCGTCTTGCGTTGCGGGTGCGTGATCTTCACCGACGGGAATTGCGAGGAGGCATAGCGCACCACCAGAATCGAAAACGCCAGCAGCAGAATCCCGCCGCACAGGTAAATGATCCCGATGTCCGGCGGGCTGTGGTGCGACACGTTGGAGATCAGCAGGCGCGTCAACGCGGTGATCGCCACGTAGATCAGAAAACGCACCGGCATGTGGTTGGTCTTGAAGTAAATCCCGACCATCGCCCCCAGCTCTAGGTAGATGAACAGCAGCAAGATGTCATCGATCTTGATGTCACCTTCCTTGATCATCAGCAAAAACTCCGCCACCGCCGCCCAGGCAGTGACCGCGCCAATGGCGAACAGCGCCATGTAATGGAACGTCTCGACGAACAGATTGCCCAGTGACTCGGCCAGCTCATGGACGTTCTGGCGAAGTTTTTCAGCCCAATTGATATTCACGGTAGTTCTTCCTTAGGTCGGCTCGACCGATGATGCGGGTTCGACGTGGCGGTTGTTCTGCATGCAGAAAAAAGGCCAGCGGCATGGAGTGAGATGGCGATCGGGTTCGGCTGGACACTTCTGCAGAAGCGATCGGTGCTGCTGACAAACGCAGAAACCCGTCTACATTAAAAAGCCACTACCCAAAGCGCAGGGATTCGCTTATCCTTTTCGCTGTATATAAATACAGTAGTCGCAAAAGACAACTATCGTGAAGGCATGTGAGGTGGTGAATGGCCGTCGAAGTGGTATACCGCAGCAGCCGAGATCTGGAGCGTTTGTTCATGGATAAAGCCGAAGCTGACCGTCATGACAAAATGCTCGAACTGGCCGAATTGCTGGCTGAAGTGTTGCAAAAAGCAGTTCCGTCCCTGACCGAGCAACAAGTGGAAGAAGCCGGGATCTACATGGCGAAAAATCGCGATGTGTTCGCCAAGGCATTCAAGAGCCAGCCGGATGCCCTGTCAGAATTGCTCAACGTGCCTGTTGAAGCCGTTGAACCCGCTGAGCCTGGCGAATCAGCTGAGCCTGCCAAGCCAGCCAAGTCCGCTAAGCCAGCCAAGTAAGCAACGCCCGAATTGAATAGGCCCTGAGTCACTGATTCAGGGCCTTTTTCATGCCTGGATTTCAAGCGTCCGGTTGTTCCAATGCCTCGACCAACACTTTGAAAAACCGCGCTGCTTCACCGCCCGTCACCACGCGGTGATCGAAGGTCAGCGACAGCGGCAATATCGGGTGCACTACAACCTTGCCCTCCATCGCCACCGGTTCGTCGCGAATGGACCCGGCGGCCAGTATCGCCACTTGCGGCGGCACCACCACCGGATTGGCATAGCGCCCGAACAAGGTGCCGAAGTTCGACAAGGTCAGGGTCGCGCCCATCATTTCCCTGGCCGGAATCGAACGGGCCTGCACGTCGGCACGCAAGCGGGTCACGCCGTCTTTCAGATCGGCTGACGAGCGATTGCCGACATCGCGCAGCACCGGCACGAACAAACCGTCTGGGGTGTCGACGGCAATGCCCAGGTCCAGGGTGCTGTGGTGTTTGATCGACAAGGTCTTGCCATCAAACCCGCTGTTGAGCACCGGCTCCACGGCACAGGCTGCGGCCATGGCTTTGGCGAGGCGGATCAACGGTTCACGCGCACTGCCCCAGCGGTGCAGATCAGCATCGGCGAAGATGGTCACCGGCACCACCTCGGCGTGGGATCGGGCCATGTTCAGTGCCATGCTGCGGCGCACCCCGCGCAGCTTCTCACCACCGAATTTATCGCGCTCGGTCTGCGAGGCCGTTTCAACATCGCTGCGGGTAATCAGCCCATTGGGGCCGGACCCGATCAGCCCATTCAACTCGACGCCCAATTGCCGGGCCAGTTGCCGTACTGCCGGGGTAGCACGAGCGCTCATGTGTTCGCGGGTTGAAGGTGCGGCGCCGACGAAAAACTGATCATCCTGACGGCTGCCGCCACCTTCAAGCCGGCCCACCACCGTGCAGGCATCGGCTTCGCCTTCATACCCCAGCAAAGGTTCGCCGACGTGCAGAATGTCGCCTTCGCCGCCGTAGATTTTCGCCACCACACCGTCGTAGGGTGCGGGAATATCCACCAGGGCCTTGGCGGTTTCCACCGAGACCAGCAGTTGATCGGCCTTCACCGTATCGCCGACCTTGACGTGCCATTCGACGATTTCCGCTTCCTGCAGTCCTTCGCCCAAGTCGGGCAATTTGAAATACTTCATCGCAGCCTCCGGGAGCTCAGCGCCTCTTTAGAAGTGGTGCAGCACGCTGTCGCAGGCGTGAAGGATGTCTTCGACGTTTGGCATGTACAGCAACTCCTGCCGATACAGCGGTGGCGGAATGTCCGGCGCGGTCACCCGCAAGATCGGTGCCTGCAAATCCAGCAATGCACGTTCGTAGAGGCTGGCGGCGATTTCCGCGCCGACGCCACAGGTGCGTGGTGCTTCATGGACGATCACGCAACGGCCGGTCTTGCGTACTGAGGCTTCCAGCGTGTCGAGGTCCAGCGGCTTGATGCAGGCGACATCGATCACCTCGGCCGAAATCCCCTGAGCGGCCAACGCATCGGCCGCCTGCAAGGTTTCCATGACGCTGGCGCCCCAGCTGATCAGGGTGATATCGCGGCCCTCACGCAAGGTGAAACACGTATCGAGCGGCAGACGCTTGCCATCGTCGAGCAACGGTTGCGGGTTCATCCGGTAGAGCCGCGTCGGCTCGAGGAACAGCACCGGGTCGGGGTCGTCGATGGCCGCCAGCAACAGGCCATACGCTCGCGCCGGTGACGAAGGAATCACCACGCGCAGCCCCGGAATATGCGCAAACAGCGCCTCGGTACTTTCGCTGTGATGTTCCGGCGCACGAATCCCCGCGCCCATCGGCGTGCGCAGCACCATCGGGCAAGTGATCCGCCCGCGCGTGCGATTGCGCATGCGGCTGGCATGGGACACCAGGTGCTCCATGGTGGCGTAGATGAAGCCCATGAACTGGATTTCCAGCACCGGTTTCAGTCCTTGGGCAGCCATGCCGATCACCAGTCCGCCGAGCATGGTTTCGGCCAGCGGCGTATCGATCACCCGCTTGAAGCCAAAGCTGTCGCGCAGCCCTAGCGTGGCGCGAAACACACCGCCGTTCACGCCGACGTCCTCACCGAGCACAATGACGTTTTCGTCTTCGCGCATGGCCCGGTGCAACGCCAGGTTGACCGCCTCCAGCAGCGTGACTTTGCCGTTACTCATGGGCGGGCCCTCCTGCTCGGCGCGCCGCGCGCTCGAGCAACCACTCGCGCTGCTCGGCCAAAGCCGCCGGCCACTGGGCATAAACGTGATCGATCACCGATTCGGGTGACTGACTGCCGGCCGCGTCGAAGTTATCCACAGCGCCCTGCACCAGCGCCTGACACTCGGCGATCAGCGCCTGTTCACGCCCCTCGTCCCAGACGCCCTGCCCGGCCAGAAAACGTTGCAAGCGCTTGACCGGTTCTTCAAGCCAGGCCTGTTTGACCTCATCGGCCGGTCGATAACGGGTCGCGTCGTCTGCGGTGGTGTGATCGCCGAGGCGATAACTCACGCACTCCAGCAACACCGGGCCTTTACCGTGACGCGCCCGCTCGAGGGCAATTTGCACCCGGTCGTAGACCGCGAGTATGTCGTTGCCATCGACCTGCTCGCCGTGGAAACCGGCGCCTATAGCCTTCTGTGCCAGGGTCGGCGCCGCGCATTGAATCCGCCGTGGCACCGAAATCGCCCATTGATTGTTGTTGACCACGAACACCACCGGCAACTGCCAGGCACCCGCGACGTTCAAGGCTTCGAGGAAGTCGCCCTTGCTGGTCGCGCCATCGCCGCAGGTGGTCACAGCAACCCGGTGTTCGCCGCGAATCTTGAATGCACTGGCCACTCCGCATGCGTGCAGCGCCTGGGTGGCGATCGGCACACAGATCGGGAAGTCCTCGGCTGCCGACGGTTCGGCAAAGTCGCTGCCGCGCTCATCGCCGCCCCAGTACAGCAGAATTTCTTCCATGCGCACCCCGCGCATCAATTGCACGGCGGTGTCGCGGTAATACGGGATCAGCACGTCTTCAGGGTGCATCAGACTGCCGACCGCCACACCAATGGCTTCCTGGCCGAGGGTCGGCGCGTAAGTCCCGATGCGCCCGGTGCGTTGCAGGGCGACGGCTTTTTGATCGAAGAGTCGGGTCAGGACCATTTGCCGGTAGAGGCGGGTCAGCAGATTGAAGTCGTCGGCCCAGGCGGGAAGTTCGCTCAATGCCTGGCCGTCGGGGGATAAATAGCGGGTGTAGGAAAGGTTGAGCTTGTTGAGCATCGCTTGGCTCCTGGCACGCGGGGTCAGCGTGCAGTTGTCGGGCCCGACGCTTGTGGCGCCGGGCTCAGGGAGCAAGTCGACCGGGTAAGGCCCTCACTCCTTCATCGGTACAACACTTTCTCCGCCAGCTCATCCGCGACCCGGGCCGGCGAGCGTTTTTCAGCCTGGGCATGGGCGAAGACTTCGGTCAGCCGCGAGCTGATTTTCGAGAGGTGCGCGGTGATGCTCGACAACTCCTCGCCACGGTGTTTGAGCGATACATAAATCAACCCGCCGGAATTGATCACGTAGTCCGGCGCATAAAGAATGCCGCGGTTCTCCAACTGGTCGGCAACGTGCAGGTTGGTCAGCTGGTTATTCGCCGACCCGGCCACTGCGGCGCAGCGCAATTGCGCAACGCTGTGGCTGTTGAGTACGCCGCCCAGCCCGCAAGGCGCGAGGATGTCGCACGGGGTGCTGAGCAGCGAATCGTTGGCAATCGGATGGGCGCCCAGTTGCTCCATCGCCAGTTGCACCTTGCCGGCGTCGATGTCGCTGACCAACAACTCCGCTCCGGCGGCATGCAGTTGCTCGGCGAGGGAAAATCCGACATTGCCCAACCCCTGGATCGCCACCCGCAGGCCTTCGAGGTTGTCGCTGCCCAGGCGGGCCATGGCAGTGGCGCGGATACCGGCGAACACCCCCATGGCGGCATGCGGTGCCGGATCGCCGGCGGCAGTGGTGCTGGTGACATGCTGGGTTGTCTGGGCAATGCAATCCATGTCGGCGACCGAAGTACCGCTGTCGATGGCCGTGATGTAACGACCGTCGAGCTGTTCGACGACGCGGCCGAAGGCCTCGAACAAGGCAGCGCGGTTTTCGACGTGGGGGGGGCGAACGATCACTGCCACCCCACCACCCTGCGCCAACCCGGCCAGCGCGGCCTTGTAGCTCATGCCTTGAGCCAGGCGCACAGCATCCATCACGGCGCTTTCATCGTCGGGATAGGCAAGGTAACGGCAGCCACCCAGGGCGGGACCCAAACGGCTGCAATGAATGGCAATGACCGCCTTCAACCCGGTCACCGGGTCAACGCTAAGGTGCAGCGATTCAAGGCGAGTGCTTTGCATGAGAGCGAACATCGTAGGGCTCCCGAATCACTTCTTGTAGTCGCCAGTATAGGCTTGCGGCTGAAAATTGCTGAAGCGCACCGGAATAAGCAGAGGGGGCTTTGCAGCCATAAAGACATAACCTGCAATACCCTGTGTACAGCACTGGACGAAAGCCTGCGACGGGGCTAAAACGAGGCATTCGCCGGAGATTTTGATGAACCCGCGCCAAGCTTTTTTCGCCTGCCTGCAACGCTCGCCACCGGCGCTCTTCGAAGCGGCGCTGTGGATCGCTGCCGAGCACGATCCGGAGGTCAAGCCCGAGGTGCTACTGGAGCAATTCAAGGATCTGCAACAACGGGTCAGCGCTGGTTTGCCAATGTTGCCGGTCAGCGAGTTGGCTCAACCGTTGTTACGACGACTCAATGACATGGGTTATCAGCAGGACGAATCCACCCCGCTACGCCCGCAGGCGGCGCTGCTCAACAAGGTGCTGGAACGCCGCCGCGGGCAACCGCTGGCACTCGGACTGATTGCGCTGGAGTTGGCGCGACGCCTGGAGATTCCGATGGTCGGGGTCAACTTCCCCGGACATTTCCTGTTGAAGGTGCCGGGTGCCGACCATTTGCTCGACCCGTGCGGCGGACGGCGCTTGTACCCCAATGATTGCCGCGAGCTGCTACAGCGCCAGTACGGCCCGAACATGCCGCTCAACGCCGAGCATCTGCTCACCAGCGAACCGATCCACATGCTCCAGCGACTGTCGCGCAACTTGCGTCAGTTGCACTTGGCCAACGACGACAACATCGGCGCGCTGATCGACGCCGAGCGAGTACTGGAACTCGGCAATGCCTGCGCCAGCGACTACCTGGCCCGCGCCAGCCTTTACCAACGGCTGGACTGTCCCAACGCCGAGCGTTTCGACCTGGAGCATGCCTTGTTGCTCAGTGACGATCCGATCCAGCGCATCCGCCTGACCGAACGGCTGGGCCACCTGCCCCCCAATAGCGTGGTGCATTGACACCGCAATGGATTACCGGCCTTGGCAGCCGGGATCGCTGGTATAGTTTTGCCATACCCACGAACCGAGCCGTTGATGACCTCTTCCCCTGCTCCGATCCTCATCACGGGCGCCAGCCAGCGCGTCGGCCTGCATTGTGCCCAGCGGTTGCTGGAAGAAGGTCACCGCGTCATTATCAGCTACCGCAGCGAACGCCCTGGCGTGCAAACCCTGCGTGACCTTGGCGCGACCGCACTGTTTGCCGACTTTTCCAGCGAGGCCGGGATCCTGGCGTTCATCACGCAACTGAAAGCCCATACCCAAAGCCTACGGGCGATTGTGCATAACGCCTCCGCATGGCTGGCCGAAACGCCTGACACCGAAGTGGCCGCATTCACGCAGATGTTCAGCGTGCACATGCTTGCGCCCTATCTGATCAACCTGCATTGTGCCGACTTGCTGGAGCGCTCGACGCCTGCTGACATTGTGCATATCAGCGACGATGTCACGCGCAAGGGCAGCAGCAAGCACATCGCCTACTGCGCCAGCAAAGCCGGGCTCGACAGCCTGACCCTGTCCTTCGCCGCGAAGTACGCACCGAAAATCAAGGTCAACGGTATCGCGCCGGCCCTGCTACTGTTTAACCCCGACGATGACGCGGCGTACCGCGCCAAGGCCCTGGCCAAATCCGCGCTGGGTATCGAGCCCGGCGGCGAGGTTGTCTACCAGAGCCTGCGCTATTTGCTGGACAACCCTTATGTCACCGGCACGACCCTGACCGTCAACGGCGGACGGCACGTCAAGTAAGCCGCCCCCCGCGAGGATGTTCCATGACGTTATCCCTGTCCCAGAGCTACCGTGAGATCCTTATTGGTGTTGGCGAAGACCCCGACCGCGAAGGTCTGCAAGACACCCCGATGCGTGCGGCCAAGGCCATGCAGTACCTGTGTCATGGTTACGAGCAAAGCGTCGACGAGATCGTCAATGGCGCACTGTTCGCCTCTGACAACGATGAAATGGTGATCGTCGACGATATCGAGCTCTATTCTCTCTGCGAACATCACCTGCTGCCCTTCATCGGCAAGGCCCATGTGGCTTATATTCCTACCGGCAAGGTGCTGGGCCTGTCGAAGATCGCGCGAATCGTCGACATGTTCGCCCGGCGTTTGCAGATCCAGGAAAACCTCACCCGGGAAATCGCCGAGGCGGTGCAACGCGTGACCCAGGCCGCCGGTGTTGCGGTAGTGATCGAGGCCCAGCATATGTGCATGATGATGCGCGGCGTCGAGAAACAGAATTCGACCATGAACACCTCGGTGATGCTCGGCGCCTTCCGCGATTCGAGCAACACTCGTCAGGAGTTTCTGCAATTGATTGGACGGAGCAAGTAGCAATGCCACAACTTCAACCAGGAATGGCCCGCATCCGGGTCAAGGACCTGTGCCTGCGGACCTTCATCGGAATCAATGAGGACGAAATCCTCAACAAGCAGGATGTGCGGATCAACCTGACCATCCTCTATGCAGCCCACGATGCGGTGCGCGACAACGACATCGATCACGCGCTCAATTACCGCACCATCACCAAGGCGATTATCGCTCACGTGGAGGGCAATCGGTTCGCCCTGCTCGAACGCCTGACCCAGGAGCTGCTCGACCTGATCATGGTCAACCAGAGCGTGCTCTACGCCGAAGTCGAAGTCGACAAACCCCACGCCCTGCGTTTTGCCGAGTCGGTATCGATAACGCTCGCCGCAAGCCGCTGACCGTGTCTGGCGCATAGTCCGCCAGGCTTTTATTATCCGCGCCACGATTTGATTGCACCGAGCCCATCATGACCGAACAACAACGCCTGGAACTTGAAGCCGCCGCCTTCCGCCGGCTGGTCGCGCACCTGGACAGCCGCAAGGATGTGCAGAACATCGACCTGATGAACCTCGCGGGTTTCTGCCGCAACTGCCTGTCCAAGTGGTACAAGGCCGCCGCCGACGAACGCCAGATCGAGGTCAGCCTCGATGACGCCCGTGAAGTGGTTTACGGCATGCCGTACGCCGAGTGGAAAGCCCAATACCAGCAAGAAGCCAACGCCGACCAGCAAGCGGCGTTCGCCAAAGGAAAAACCCATGACTGACCTGAACACCCTGCGCGCCAGCCTCAAGAGTGGCGAGCACGCCTTCGCCGATACCCTGGCGTTCATCGCCGCTGGCTACGATTACCAGCCACAGGCGTTCAACAACGGTGGCGTGGAAAACGCCGCCGGCCAGAACGAAGGCTCGTGCAAAACCCTCGGCCTGGCGCTGCTGGAAGGTTTGAGCGATGAAGAAGCGCTGCTGGCGTTTGGTGAGCATTACCGCTCCGTGGTTGCGACACCGGATGGCAGTGATCACGGCAATATCCGGGCGTTGATTGCGCAGGGTTTGGCGGGTGTGAAGTTCACAGCTCAACCACTGACCCGCCGCTGATTCCTGATTTGAATGCACTCCCCTGTGGGAGCGAGCTTGCTCGCGATGGCTGCTTCACATTCAAAACTGATGTCGACTGATACATCGCTATCGCGAGCAAGCTCGCTCCCACAAAAGCAGTGGGCACAAAAAAACCGGCCGAAGCCGGTTTTTTCATTTCAACGATTTCAGAACTTGGCGTTCTGCAGGTCGTCCAGGTAACGCTCGGCGTCCAGTGCGGCCATGCAGCCGGCGCCGGCCGAGGTGATCGCCTGACGGTAAACGTGGTCAGCCACGTCGCCGGCAGCGAAGATCCCTTCGAGACTGGTCGCCGTCGCGTTGCCTTCACGGCCGCCCTGCACGACCAGATAACCGTCTTTCAAGGTCAGTTGACCTTCGAACAGCGAAGTGTTCGGGGTGTGGCCAATGGCGATGAACACACCGTCGACTTTCAGCTCGTCGAAGCTGCCGTCATTGTTCTTCAAACGTGCACCGGTCACGCCCATGTTATCGCCCAGCACTTCGTCGAGCGTCGAGTTCAGCTTCAGGACGATCTTGCCTTCGGCAACCCGTGCGTGCAGCTTGTCGATCAGGATTTTCTCGGCGCGGAAGGTTTCGCGGCGGTGAATCAAAGTCACTTTGCTGGCGATGTTGGCCAGGTACAGCGCCTCTTCAACAGCGGTGTTGCCGCCGCCGACAACGGCCACTTCACGGTTGCGGTAGAAGAAACCATCGCAAGTCGCGCAGGCCGACACGCCTTTGCCCATGAAGGTTTCTTCCGACGGCAGGCCCAGGTAACGAGCGCTGGCGCCGGTCGCGATGATCAGTGCATCGCAGGTGTACGTGGCGCTGTCACCCGTCAGGGTGTACGGCTTTGCAGCGAAGTCGACGGCGTTGATGTGGTCGAAAACGATTTCGGTCTCAAAGCGTTCGGCGTGCTCTTTCATCCGTTCCATCAGTGCCGGGCCGGTCAGGCCGTGCACGTCGCCTGGCCAGTTGTCGACCTCGGTGGTGGTGGTCAGTTGACCGCCAGCCTGCATGCCGGTGATCAGCAATGGCTTCAGGTTAGCGCGGGCGGCATAGACCGCAGCGCTGTAACCGGCAGGGCCGGAACCGAGAATAATCACTCGCGAATGACGTACATCAGACATGACTCACTCCTATCGACCGGCCGGTACTACCTGGCGCGGAATGCCGGATGACCGGCTGGAATAAAAAAGGACTGTGCAAGCACTTGGGGTAGTGCCGTAGTTGGACAGCCCTGAAAATAATGGGTGCAGCGTATCGAGGAGGCGAAGATTAAGGAAATACGGTTTAACAATCCAGCTCATAGGCGGTCTCTATCCCCATGAGGCCGATTTAAAGGCGCCTTTGTTACAGTCTCTTTGTTGTTATAGCTAGTGTCGATACCGTTACCGCGCTTTCGCCTGTGTGACAAAGCCGGTAAGGTCGGCGCGTTTTCTCATTGCTCGGAGCCCACTATGCCCGCCCCCGTTCTGTCCGGCCCGCAATACCTGCGCGAAGGCCTGAAGCTGGTCTTGAGTCCCGGCCTGCGTTTGTTCGTGTTGTTGCCGCTGGCCATCAACCTGGTGCTGTTCGTCGGATTGATTTACCTCGCTGGCCATCAGTTCAGCCTGTGGGTCGACACCCTGATGCCTTCATTGCCGAGCTGGCTGAGTTTTCTCAGCTACATACTCTGGCCGCTGTTCGTGATCCTGGTGGTACTGATGGTGTTTTTCACCTTCACCATGATCGCCAACGTGATCGCCGCGCCCTTCAACGGCTTTCTCGCGGAGAAAGTCGAAGTGGTGGTGCGTGGCACTGACGACTTCCCGACCTTCAGCTGGGGCGAGCTGATCGCCATGATCCCGCGCACGCTCGCCCGGGAGATGCTTAAACTCGGCTACTTCCTGCCCAGAGCCCTCGCGCTGCTGATCCTGTCATTCATCCCGGTGGTCAACCTGGTCGCGGCACCGCTGTGGCTGCTGTTCGGCGTGTGGATGATGGCGATCCAGTACATCGACTACCCGGCGGACAACCACAAGATGAGCTGGCAGGACATGCTCGCCTGGCTGCGCGAGAAACGTTGGCACTGCATGAGCTTCGGCGGGATTGTCTATCTGGCGCTGCTGATTCCAGTGGTGAACATCCTGATGATGCCGGCGGCGGTGGCGGGCGCGACGTTGTTTTGGGTGCGTGAGCGTGGCGCGGATAACCTGGTGGCCAAATCCGCCTGATTGCGTCACAAATCCATCATCGCACCGACACAATGGCGACATGGCCTCAGCCGACACTGAGGTCATGACGACAGCTCTGCATATCACTCTGATCACCGAAACCTTCCCTCCGGAAATCAACGGTGTGGCCAATACCCTTGGCCGCTTGTGCGAAGGCCTGCGCGCGCGCGGGCACCTGGTAGAACTGGTGCGACCGCGCCAGGGCAGCGATCAAACCCGCCTCAGCGACGATGAGCTGCTGCTCTGCCGCGGCTGGCCGCTGCCGGGTTATCCGGGGCTGCAATGGGGTCAGTCGTCGATGCACAAATTGCTCAGGCGCTGGAAGCGTCATCGCCCGGACGTGCTCTACATCGCCACCGAAGGGCCGCTGGGGTTGTCGGCCTTGCGCGCGGCGCGGCGGTTGGGCATTTCGGTGGTGAGCGGTTTTCATACCAACTTCCAGCAGTATTCCAACCAGTACGGTCTCGGACTGTTGACCCGGTTACTGACGCATTACCTGCGCTGGTTCCATAACCGCTCCAAGCTGACCCTGGTGCCCAGCGCCAGCCAGCGCATGGAGTTGGAGCGTCGGCATTTCGAGCGCCTGGCACTGCTGTCCCGTGGCGTCGACAGTCAACTGTTCCACCCGGCCAAACGGCTGGGTTCGCTGCGTGAAAGCTGGGGATTGGATAACGACGATGTCGCGCTGATTCACGTCGGCCGGCTCGCTCAGGAAAAGAACCTGGGGCTGCTCAAGCGTTGTTACCAGGCCGTGCAGTCAACTTATCCACAACGACGGATAAAGCTGATCGTGGTCGGTGATGGCCCGCAGCGTGCGATGCTGGAGCAAGAGCTGCCCGAGGCGATCTTCTGCGGCTCACAGCGCGGCGAGGCCTTGGCCTGTCACTACGCGTCCGGAGATCTGTTTCTGTTTCCGAGCCTGACCGAAACCTTCGGCAACGTGGTGCTGGAAGCACTGGCCTCCGGATTGGCGGTGGTGGCCTACGATCAGGCAGCCGCAGCTCAACACATTCGCCATGGCTACAACGGTGTGCTGGCGATGCCGGGAGACGAAGAAGCCTTTTGCGATGCCGCCCGTTGGCTGCTGGAAGAAGCAGAAACCTTGCGCTGCATACGACTCAATGCGCGTCAGCACGCCAGTCGGCAGGGTTGGGGAGCCATTATCGAGCAGTTTGAAGGGCAGTTGCGTGGGGCCTGCGAAGTGCAAGCAGGAGCACAGCCGTTGCGGGCCATGCCCCATACGATCAGACCAGCGTCATCAACGCCTCACGACTGAACGGCAAAATGTCCTGCTCGCGACCTTCGCGGACTTTTTGTGCCCAGTCCGGGTCGACCAGCAAGGCGCGCCCCACGGCCACCAGGTCAAACTCTTCGTTATTCAACCGTTCCAGCAGGTTCTCCAGACTGGCCGGCTGCGCGACTTTGTCGGTGTTGACCATGAACTGCAGGAACTCACCGTCCAGCCCCACGCTGCCCACGGTGATGGTCGGTTTGCCCGTCAGTTTGCGGGTCCAGCCGGCCAGGTTCAGCTCGGAACCGTCGAACTCCGGCTCCCAGAAACGCCGCGTCGAGCAGTGGAAAATATCCACGCCGGCATCGGACAGCGGCTGGAGAAACTCGCCCAACGCCTCAGGGGTTTGCACCAGACGCGCGGTGTAATCCTGCTGCTTCCACTGGGAGAAACGGAAGATGATCGGGTAGTTCGGACCGACCGCCGCACGCACGGCCTGGATCAGTTCGATGGCAAAGCGCGAACGATTGGCCAGGCTGCCGCCGTATTCGTCAGTGCGCTGGTTGCTGCCTTCCCAGAAAAACTGGTCGACCAGATAGCCGTGGGCGCCGTGGATCTCGACGCCGTCCATGCCGATGCTCTGCGCATCTTTGGCGGCCTGGGCGAAGGCTGCGATCACGTCCTGGATATCCTGTTTAGTCATGCCATGAACCACGACCTGACCGTCCTTGAGTTTTTCCGATGGGCCGTAGCCTGGCACGCTGGCATCCGGTTCGGTGCCGATGCGCCGTACGCTGCCGACGTGCCACAACTGCGGAACGATCTTGCCGCCTTCGGCGTGCACCGCATCGACGACTTTTTTCCAGCCGGCCAACGCCGCTTCGCCGTAAAAATGCGGGACGTTCGGGTAACCGTTGGAAGCCTTGTGGCCAACCGTGGTGCCCTCGGTGATGATCAGACCCACACCTGCGGCGGCACGGCGGCGGTAGTACTCGATGACTTTCGAATTCGGCACACCGCCCGGGGAAAACGAACGGGTCATCGGCGCCATGACCACACGGGTCGGCAACTCCAGGGCGCCGAGGTTAAACGGTTTGAACAAGGCTTTGACAGGCATGCGGCACTCCATGGAGAGGCGAGGTTTATGACGGTGATAATATGGCGTATGCACAGTTTTGCGAAGCACTATTGATTTGGGTGATTAAAGGGTAGAAGCGAAAAGATCGCAGCCTGCGGCAGCTCCTACAGATAGCGTTGATCCGTAGGAGCTGCCGCAGGCTGCGATCTTTTGATGTTCAGATCAGGGCTTTTTCGATCGCCTGAACGATCGTCGGATCATCCGGCGCGGTACGTGGCGAGAAACGCGCCAGCACGCGACCATCTTTACCGAGGAGGAATTTCTCGAAGTTCCAGGTGATGTCACCCGGGAATTCCGCGCCCTCACCCGCCAACAACCGGTACAGCTGATGACGATCGTGACCGTTGACTTCCAGCTTGCTGGACAGCGGGAAGGTCACGCCGTAGTTGAGGCTGCAGAATTCTTTGATCTCGTTTTCAGTTCCTGGCTCTTGCCCGGCAAACTGGTTGCACGGCAAACCCAGCACGCTGAAGCCTTTAGCCTTGTATTGCTGGTAGAGGTTTTCCAGAGCGGCGTATTGTGGGGTCAAACCACACTTGGAGGCGACGTTGACCACCAGCACGACGTGCCCTTTGAAGGGCGCCAGAGGCAACTCCTGGCCATCCAAAGCTTTCAATGTAAGGTCGTGAAAAGCACTCATGACGGACTCCAAATTTCCCGTGTTCTTCTCGAAACAGCCACTTGGTGATGTCGCCAAGGACAGCCGCGGACTAAAAAGGCGCCCCTCGGGCGCCTCTCCAGTTCTCGAAAGCTTAGCGCAGAAAATCAGTGGTGATGGCCACCTTCGCCATGGACGTGACCATGAGCGATTTCTTCCTGGCTGGCATCACGGATGTCGATGATTTTGACCTGGAAGTTCAAACGCTGGCCGGCCAACGGGTGGTTGCCGTCAACGGTCACGTCGTCGCCGTCCAGATCACGGATGGTGACAATTTGCATCTGGCCGTCTGGCGCGGAAGCGTGGAACTGCATGCCCACTTCCAGTTCGTCGACGCCTTCGAACATGCTGCGGCTCAGGGTGCTGACCAGTTCGGCTGCGTATTCGCCGTAGGCATCTTCAGGTTCTACGGAGACTTTCAGTTCTTCACCGACTGCTTTGCCTTCCAGGGCTTTTTCCAGGCCTGGAATGATGTTACCTGCGCCTTGCAGGTAGACCAGCGGCGCGCCGCCGGCGGAGCTGTCGATGACCTCACCAGCGTCGTTGGTCAGGGTATAGTCGATGGAGACAGCCTTATTGGCGGCGATCAGCATGGGGCGAGACCTTTTGCATAAGAATATAGAAAGACCAAGTTTAGCGAAGCAATCGCCCGAAAGCGAACAGAACCCGGACGGACGGGTCGCTTCGAAAGGGTCGACGGTCCAAGGCTTCCATCAGGACGAGGACGGACACTGGGTTGCCGAGCTTTCCTGCGGCCATACCCAGCATCTGCGCCACCAGCCACCGTGGCAATCACGGGCCTGGGTGCTGGACCCCGCCAAACGTATTGAAAAAATAGGTCAGCCCTTTGATTGCGGTTGGTGCGCTCAGGGCTCGGTTAGCGATAACCTTGACGTCTGAAATATCGGTAGAAGGCCAGTCATAGGCGTTCACCCTTGCCATGCACCTCCAGAGAATCCGCATGCAAACTTTTTTTATCGCGCCCACCGATTTTGGTGTGGGTCTGACCTCCATCAGCCTTGGGCTGGTGCGTACCCTTGAGCGAGCCGGGCTGAAAGTCGGCTTTTTCAAACCGATTGCCCAGCCACACCCTGGCGACACCGGCCCTGAACGCTCCACCGAACTGATGGCCCGCACCCACGGCCTGAAGCCGCCGCAACCACTGGGCCTGGCTCACGTTGAGCGGATGCTTGGCGACGGTCAACTGGATGAGCTGCTCGAAGAAATCATCACCCTGTACCAGCAAGCCGCCATTGGCAAAGACGTGCTGATCGTCGAAGGCATGGTCCCGACCCGCAGCGCCAGCTACGCCGCACGGGTCAATCTGCACCTGGCGAAAAGCCTGGATGCCGAGGTGATTCTGGTCTCGGCACCCGAAAACGAAGTGCTCACCGAACTGTCCGGCCGGGTCGAGTTGCAAGCGCAATTGTTCGGCGGTCCGAAAGACCCGAAAGTGCTCGGCGTGATCCTCAACAAGGTCAAAACCGATGAAAGCATGGAGGCTTTCGCCGCCCGCTTGAAGGAACACTCGCCTTTGCTGCGCAGTGGCGACTTCCGGCTGCTCGGCTGCATTCCGTTCCAGCCGGAATTGAACGCCCCGCGCACCCGTGACGTGGCAGACCTGATGGGCGCGCAGGTGCTCAACGCCGGCGACTATGAAACCCGGCGCATGAGCAAGATCATCATCTGCGCCCGCACCATGCGCAACACGGTCGAACTGCTCAAGCCCGGCGTGCTGGTGGTGACCCCTGGCGATCGCGACGACATCATCCTCGCCGTCAGCCTCGCGGCGATCAATGGCGTGCCGTTGGCCGGGCTGTTGCTGACCAGCGGCACCCTACCCGACCCACGGATCATGGACCTCTGCCGAGGTGCCTTGCAGGCCGGTCTGCCAATGTTGTCAGTGAGCACGGGCTCCTACGAAACCGCCAACCTGTTGAACGGTTTGAACAAGGAAATCCCGATCGATGACCGCGAGCGTGCGGAGATCATCACCGACTTCGTCGCCAGCCACCTCGACGCCAACTGGCTGCACCAGCGCTGCGGCACGCCACGGGAAATGCGCCTGTCGCCGGCGGTGTTCCGCTATCAACTGATCCAGCGCGCCCAGGCTGCCAACAAACGCATCGTCCTGCCTGAAGGCAGCGAACCGTTGACCGTGCAGGCCGCCGCGATCTGCCAGGCGCGCGGCATTGCTCGCTGCGTGTTGCTGGCCAAACCCGAGGACGTGCAAGCGGTCGCGCGTGCCCAGGGTATCGAGCTGCCTGAGGGCCTGGAGATTCTCGACCCGGACCTGATCCGTCAGCGTTATGTCGAGCCGATGGTTGCGCTGCGCAAGACCAAAAGCCTCAACGCCCCGATGGCCGAGCAACAACTGGAAGACACCGTGGTGATCGGCACCATGATGCTCGCGCTGGATGAAGTCGACGGGCTGGTGTCCGGGGTCATTCACTCCACCGCCAATACCATTCGCCCGGCGCTGCAACTGATCAAGACCGCCCCTGGCTGCACGCTGGTGTCGTCGGTGTTTTTCATGCTGTTCCCGGAGGAAGTGCTGGTCTACGGCGACTGCGTCATGAACCCGCACCCGAGCGCCAGCGAGCTGGCCGAGATCGCCCTGCAAAGCGCCGACTCTGCCGCAGCCTTCGGGATCACGCCACGGGTAGCGATGCTCAGCTACTCCAGCGGTGAATCGGCCAGCGGCGAAGAAGTCGAGAAAGTCCGCGAGGCGACCTTGCTCGCCCACGAAGCGCAAAACGCGCTGCTGATCGACGGGCCGTTGCAGTACGACGCCGCCGCCAACGAAGACGTGGCTCGGCAACTGGCGCCGAACAGTCAGGTAGCCGGTCGGGCAACGGTGTTCATTTTTCCTGACCTGAACACCGGCAACACCACCCACAAAGCCGTGCAGCGCAGCGCCGACTGCGTCAGCCTCGGTCCGATGCTGCAAGGCCTGCGCAAACCGGTGAATGATTTGCCGCGCGGCGCTCAGGTCGATGACATCGTCTACACCATCGCCCTGACTGCGATTCAAGCCGCCAACCGACCTATGGATCTTTAAATGCTGGATTTTCTACCCGCGCCTCTGCGAGGCGTGATCGCCTCGCTGTTGTTGGCGCTGAACACCATCGTCTGCTGCACGCCGCTGTTTGTCGTAGCAATCTTCAAATTGCTGCTGCCCTTCCCCATCGCACAGCGCTTCACCGACTGGCTGATGAGCCACATCCACGAAGCCTGGATCAGCAATAACAAGGCCTGGATGGACTTGCTCGGGCACACGCGCTGGACGCTCAGCGGGCTCGAAGGCCTGGACTATCAGCACTCGTACCTGATCACCAGCAACCACCAAAGCTGGGTCGACATCATGGTGTTGCAATACGTGCTGAACCGGAAGATTCGCCCGCTGAAGTTCTTCCTCAAGCAAGAGCTGATCTGGGTTCCGGTGATTGGTCTGGCGTGGTGGGCGCTGGGTTTCCCGTTCATGAAGCGCTACTCCAAGGCCTATCTGGAGAAGTACCCGGAGAAGAAAGGCAAAGACCTGGAAACCACCCGCAAGACCTGCGACAAGTTCCGCAATAACCCGGTCGGCATCTTCAACTTCGTCGAAGGCACACGCTTCACCGAAGCCAAGCATGCTCAGCAGCAATCACCGTTCCGCTACCTGCTCAGACCCAAGGCCGGTGGTATCGCGTTTGTGCTGGATGCCATGGGCGAGCAACTGGAAGCCATCGTCAACGTGACCATTCATTACCCGGCCGGGCGCCCCGGTTATTGGGACTTGCTGTGCGGCAAAGTGAAAGACGTGGTCGTGCACTTCCAGGAACTGAAGATCCCGCCGCAATTCATCGGCAAGAACTACGACCAGGATGGCGTGTACCGCCTGGAGTTCCAGGGCTGGATCAACCAGTTGTGGGAAGACAAGGATGCGCTGCTTGCACAGATGCATCGCGAATATCCCGCGAAGTAATCAGGTGTCTGTACCGGCCCCATCGTCGGATCGCCGCCCGGAGCAAGCTCGCTCCCACAGTTGATCGTTGGTGAACGCAATATTTGTATTCCATAGAGATCCCATGTGGGAGCGAGCTTGCTCGCGATGGCGATCTCAAGGACACAAAAAAACCCGCAGATGATTACTCATCTGCGGGTTTTTCATGAGCGGCTAACGCTTAGATCGCGCCGCGTTTACGCAGCAGATCCAGCACTTGCTTGACGCTTTCTTCCAGCGACAGCGTCTGGGTGTCGACCACAAGATCAGCGTCCAGCGGCACATCGTACGGGAAGGAATCACCCGGGATGTTGTCGCCGCCAGCGGCGTACAAACCTTGTGGATCACGCGCGGCGCAAACCATCGGCGACGCCTGCACATAAACGGTCAGCAAACGGTCGCTGCCGATCAGTGCCTTGGCCTGTTCACGGCCTTCGGCATCCGGCGCGACAAAAGCCGCCAGGGTCAGCAAGCCGGCTTCGTTGAACTGACGCGCAACGTGAGCTGCACGACGCCAGTTCTCGGTGCGCCCGGCACGATCGTGCGGCAGACCTTTGTTCAGGTCGTGACGCAGGTTCTGGCCATCCAGTACAAACACCGCACGCCCCATGTCGAACAGCTTGCGCTCGACCGCATAGGCCAAGGTGCTTTTGCCAGCGCCCGACAAGCCGCTGAACAGCACGGTGGCCGGTTGCTGGCCGAAGCGCTGAGCACGCTCCTCGGTGGCTACATGCGCCAACTTGCCATGGTGCGTGGTGCTGCCGTGAGCCAAAGGCTGGGCGACGATCATGCCGGCGCCGACAGTGCCGTTGGTCAAGCGGTCGATGATGATGAACGAGCCGGTGGTGCGGTTGCTTTCGTAACCGTCGAGAGCAATCGGCGCGTCGAGGCTGATCCTGACCTTACCGATCTCGTTCAACTGCAAGGCGCTGGCCGGGCCTTCTTCCAGGGTGTTCACGTCGACCTTGTTGACGATGCTGGCGATCGAGCCCGGCACGTAACTGGTGGCGCGTTTGATGTCGTATTTCTTGCCCGGCAGCAGCGGCTCTTCAGCCATCCACACCAGCATCGCTTCGAAGCTGTCGGTGACAGGCGGCACGTTGTCGGCGTGAACCAACAGGTCGCCACGGGAGATGTCGATCTCGTCTTCCATGGTCAGCGTTACGGCCTGACCCGGGCCTGCATGTTCCAGCTCACCGTCGAAGGTGACGATGGATTTCACGCGGCTGCTCTTGCCCGACGGCAGCACCACGACTTCGTCGCCCTTCTTGACGATGCCGCTGGCCAGGGTGCCGGCAAAACCGCGGAAGTTCAGGTTCGGCCGGTTGACATACTGCACCGGGAAACGCAGGTCGGTGAAGTTACGGTCGCCCGCGACTTCCACGGTTTCAAGGATTTCCATCAGTGACTGGCCGGTGTACCACGGCGAGCGCTCGGACTTGTTCACCACGTTGTCGCCCTTCAGCGCCGACATCGGCACGAAGTGCATGCTGGTAGGCTTCATCTTCAAGCCTTCAGCGAACTTCAGGTAGTCGGCCTTGATCGACTCGAACACGCCCTGATCGAAGTCCTTGAGGTCCATCTTGTTGATGGCGACGACGATGTGCTTGATGCCCAGCAACGAGGCGATGAAGCTGTGGCGACGGGTCTGGGTCTGCACGCCGTAGCGGGCGTCGACCAGGATGATCGCCAGGTCACAGGTGGATGCACCGGTGGCCATGTTGCGGGTGTACTGCTCATGGCCAGGGGTGTCGGCAATGATGAATTTGCGCTTGGCGGTGGAGAAATAGCGGTACGCGACATCGATGGTGATGCCTTGTTCACGCTCGGCCTGCAGGCCATCGACCAGCAACGCCAGGTCGATATCGTCACCGGTGGTGCCGACTTTTTTCGAGTCGCGGGTAATGGCTTCCAGATGGTCTTCGTAGATCATCTTGGAGTCGTGCAGCAGGCGCCCGATCAGGGTGCTCTTGCCGTCGTCGACGTTACCGCAGGTCAAAAAGCGCAGCAGCTCTTTACGTTCGTGCTGGCCCAGGTAGGCGAGGATGTCCTCGCTGATCAAATCAGATTGGTGCGACATGACAGCCCCTTAGAAATAGCCTTGACGTTTTTTGTCTTCCATCGAGCCGGCGCCATCGTGATCGATGACCCGGCCCTGGCGCTCGGAAGTTCGCGTCAGGAGCATTTCCTGAATGATGTCCGTGAGGCTTTCGGCCTCGGACTCCACCGCGCCCGTCAACGGGTAGCAGCCAAGGGTACGGAAACGCACTTTCTTTTTGACGATGCGGGCTTTGTCTTCGTCGCTCAGGTGCTCGAGGATGCGCTCGTCGTCGATCATGATCAGCGTGCCGTTCTTCTCGATGACATCGCGCTCGGCGGCGAAGTACAGCGGGACGATCGGGATGCCTTCAAGGTAGATGTACTGCCAGATGTCCAGTTCGGTCCAGTTCGACAGCGGGAATACGCGGATCGATTCGCCTTTGTTGACCTTGCCGTTGTAGACGTTCCACAACTCCGGGCGCTGGTTCTTCGGATCCCAGCGGTGCTTGCTGTCGCGGAACGAGTACACGCGCTCTTTGGCGCGGGATTTCTCTTCATCGCGGCGCGCACCACCAAAGGCAGCGTCGAAGCCGTACTTGTCCAAAGCCTGTTTCAGGCCTTCGGTCTTCATGATGTCGGTGTGCTTGGCACTGCCGTGGGTGAAGGGGTTGATTCCTTGCGCCACGCCTTCCGGGTTGACGTAGGTAATCAGGTCAAGGCCCAGCTCTGCGACCATCTTGTCGCGGAAGCTGTACATCTCCTGGAACTTCCATTGGGTGTCGACGTGCATCACCGGAAACGGCAGCTTGCCCGGGAAGAACGCCTTGCGTGCCAGATGCAGCATCACGGCGGAGTCTTTACCGATGGAGTACAGCATCACCGGGTTGTCGAACTCGGCGGCCACCTCGCGGATGATGTGGATGCTTTCCGCCTCCAGCTGTTTCAGATGCGTCAGTTTGTCGACCATGGCTACTCACGAAAGCTTTCTTATGAACGGCCAGCGGGCCGTGTTCGAGCGACGAATGCTAGCACAGCGACCTCTTCTAATCAGGACGCCAACTAGATCGAAAGGGCATATGAATATACCCCCGCGTTAGGGCAGTGTACGAGGTCCTGTGGGAGCGAGCTTGCTCGCGAAAGCGGTGTTTCAGTCGACATCCATGGTGAATGTCAGTCCGTAATCGCGAGCAAGCTCGCTCCCACATTGAATGCCTGCGTCAAATCGGATTCGGGCAGTCGATGAAGATGTGTTCAAGAGCAAACCGTCGCGCCAGATAATCCCCCAGCGCCTGCACGCCGTAGCGTTCGGTGGCGTGATGGCCGGCGGCGATGAAGCTGATGTCGTTTTCCCGGGCGCTGTGGAAGGTTTGCTCGGACGCTTCGCCGCTCAGGTACAAGTCGACACCCGCCAGCACCGCCTGATCGATATAGCCCTGACCACCGCCCGTACACCAGCCGACGCGCCGGACCATCTCGCTGCCCTCGATCAGCAGCGGCTCACGGCCCATGATCTCTTGCACATGACGGGCAAAATCGCGCGCGGTCATGGGTTCGGCAAGCGAACCGACCAGTCCGACCACTTTGAGGTTTTCCGGGTCCAGCGGGCCCTCGACCGTAATGTCCAGCTGGCGAGCCAGTTGTACGTTGTTACCCACCTCCGGATGCAGATCCAGCGGCAAGTGATAGGCCAGCAGGCTGATATCGTGCTTGAGCAGGGTTTTGAGCCTACGCTGCTTCATACCGGTAATGCAGGGGTTTTCGCCTTTCCAGAAGTAGCCGTGGTGCACCAGCACCAGATCGGCCTTGGCTTCGACCGCTGCATCGAGCAATGCCTGGCTGGCCGTGACGCCACTGACGATGCGCATGACCTGCGGCCGGCCTTCGACTTGCAGGCCGTTAGGGCAATAATCGGCAATCCGCGAACTGGCAAGGTAACGATCCGCTTCTTCTACCAGGGTGCTCAGGGCGACGGCCATAAAAGACTCCTAAATATCCCGTTCAGAGGCGCGCGCGGCCTCGTATAATGCGCGACATTATGGGCCGTAGCCGGCTCTTCGTAACCTCCCAGGATTTGTTCAATGCTCAAGGGTCTGCGTTTTTTGGGCTGGCCGCTGCTGGCCGGCGTGCTTATCGCGTTGCTGATTATCCAGCGTTACCCACAATGGGTCGGGCTGCCAAGCCTGGATGTGAACCTGCAGCAAGCCCCACAAACCACTCAGACCCAACAGGGGCCGGTGTCCTACGCCGACGCCGTGGTCATGGCTGCACCGGCGGTGGTCAACCTCTACACCACCAAAGTGGTCAACAAAACCAGCCATCCGCTGTTTGAAGACCCGCAATTCCGGCGGTTCTTCGGCGACAACGCGCCCAAGCAGAAGCGCATGGAATCGAGCCTCGGTTCCGGGGTGATCATGAGCCCGGAAGGTTACTTGCTGACCAACAACCACGTGACCACGGGTGCCGACCAGATTGTTGTCGCGCTCAAGGATGGTCGTGAAACCCTGGCTCGCGTGATCGGCAGCGACCCGGAAACCGACCTCGCGGTGCTGAAAATCGATTTGAAGAACCTGCCATCGATCACTGTCGGCCGCTCGGAAAACATTCGTGTTGGCGATGTCGCGCTGGCCATCGGCAACCCGTTTGGTGTCGGCCAGACCGTGACCATGGGCATCATCAGCGCCACCGGGCGCAATCAACTGGGCCTGAACAACTACGAAGACTTCATCCAGACCGACGCCGCGATCAACCCGGGTAACTCCGGCGGCGCGCTGGTGGATGCCAATGGCAACCTCACCGGGATCAACACCGCGATTTTCTCCAAATCCGGCGGTTCTCAGGGCATTGGTTTCGCGATCCCGATCAAACTGGCGATGGAAGTGATGAAGTCAATCATCGAGCACGGTCAGGTGATTCGCGGCTGGCTCGGGATTGAAGTGCAGCCGTTGAGTCAGGAACTGGCAGAGTCGTACGGCCTGTCCGGGCGCCCAGGGATTGTCGTTGCGGGAATTTTCCGCGACGGCCCGGCGCAAAAAGCCGGCATGCAATTGGGCGATGTGATCCTCAGCATTGACGGCGAACCGGCCGGCGATGGCCGCCGTTCGATGAACCAGGTGGCGCGTATCAAACCAACCGACAAGGTCAGCGTCCAGGTCATGCGCAATGGCAAGGAACTCAAGCTGACCGCAGAAATCGGCCTGCGTCCGCCACCCGCACCGGTCAAGGAAGAAGAGTAAGCGGGCAACACCACAAACCCTGTGGGAGCAGCCGGGCGGCGTTCCGTTTGCTCGCGATGAGGCCGTAACATTCAACATCATCGTTGACTGTTAAACCGTCATCGCGAGCAAGCTCGCTCCCACAGGTTCGGCGTTGTGTTAAAGGTCGCCGAGGCCGTCGATCAACGCCTGGTTCTGCTCTGGCGTACCGATGGTGATGCGCAGGAACTGGGCAATCCGTTCCTGCTTGAAGTGCCGGACGATCACGCCTTGCTCACGCAACTTCGCCGCCAGACCGGCCGCATCATGCTGTGGGTGACGGGCAAAGATGAAGTTCGCTGCTGACGGCAACACCTCAAAACCCTTCTCCTGCAATTGCTCGACCACACGCTCACGACTGTCGATCACCCGCTGACAGGTCTTGTCGAAGTACTCGCGATCTTCAAACGCCGCCGCTGCACCGACGATTGCCAGGCGATCCAGTGGATAGGAGTTGAAGCTGTTCTTGATCCGCTCCAGCGCCTCGATCAGGTCCGGATGCCCTACCGCCAGGCCCACGCGCAAGCCGGCCAGCGAACGCGACTTGGACAGGGTCTGAGTCACCAGCAGGTTCGGGTAACGGTCGACCAGGCTGATCGCCGTTTCGCCGCCGAAGTCGATATAGGCTTCGTCGACGACTACCACCGAATCAGGGTTGGCCTTGAGGATTTGCTCCACGGCGTCCAGCGCCAACAGGCAACCGGTCGGTGCGTTCGGGTTGGGGAAAATGATCCCGCCGTTTGGCTTGGCATAGTCCGAGACGCGAATCTGGAACTGCTCGTCCAGCGGCACCTCATCGAATGGAATGCCGTACAAGCCGCAATACACCGGATAAAAGCTGTAGCTGATGTCCGGGAACAGCAGCGGTTGGCCGTGCTGGAACAGGCCGTGAAAAACATGCGCCAGCACTTCATCCGAGCCGTTGCCGAGGAACACCTGATTGCCCTGCACGCCGTAATACTCAGCCACCGCCTGCTTTAGCAGGTCGCTGTTGGGGTCCGGGTACAGACGCAGGTTGTCGTTCAGTTCGGTTTGCATCGCCGCCAGTGCTTTGGGCGATGGACCGTAAGGGTTTTCGTTGGTGTTGAGCTTGACCAGCTTCGCCAGCTTCGGCTGCTCGCCCGGCACGTACGGCACCAGATCCTTGACGAACGGACTCCAGAATTTACTCATGCTCATTTCCCCTGCCCTTCAATAGAGAGTTCGTCAACGATGCGGTACTCGGCGCTGCGGGCGTGGGCGGTCAGCGACTCGCCACGGGCCAGCACGGAAGCGGTCTTGCCCAGTTCGGAGGCACCCTGCTCGGAGCAGAAGATGATCGACGAACGTTTCTGGAAGTCATACACACCCAGCGGCGAGGAGAAACGCGCAGTGCCGGAAGTCGGCAGCACGTGGTTGGGACCGGCGCAGTAATCGCCCAAAGCCTCGGACGTGTGGCGCCCCATGAAGATCGCACCGGCGTGGCGGATCTGCGGCAGCCAGGCTTGCGGATCGGCCACCGACAATTCCAGGTGTTCCGGCGCGATGCGGTTGACCACGTCGATGGCCTGCTGCATGTCGCGAACCTGAATCAGCGCACCACGGCCGTTGATCGAGGTTTCGATGATTTTGGCGCGTTCCATGGTTGGCAGCAGTTTGGCAATGCTCGCCGCCACTTTGTCGAGGAACCCGGCGTCGGGGCTGACCAGAATCGCCTGGGCGTCTTCGTCGTGCTCGGCCTGGGAGAACAGGTCCATGGCGATCCAGTCCGGATCGGTCTGACCGTCGCACACCACGAGGATTTCCGAAGGGCCGGCAATCATGTCGATACCGACCTGGCCGAATACGTGACGCTTGGCGGTGGCGACATAGATGTTGCCGGGGCCAACGACCTTGTCGACCTTGGGCACGCTTTCGGTGCCATAGGCCAGCGCAGCAACTGCCTGCGCACCACCGATGGTGAACACCCGGTCGACGCCAGCGATGCACGCCGCCGCCAGTACCAGTTCGTTGACTTCACCCCGTGGCGTCGGTACGACCATGACCACTTCGGTCACGCCGGCAACCTTGGCCGGAATCGCGTTCATCAACACCGAAGACGGATAGGACGCTTTGCCGCCCGGGACGTACAGACCGGCGCGATCCAGCGGCGTGACCTTCTGGCCGAGCACCGTGCCGTCGGCTTCGGTGTAGCTCCAGGAGTCCTGCTTCTGTTTTTCGTGGTAGCTGCGCACCCGCGCCGCGGCTTTTTCCAGGGCTTCGCGCTGCGGCACGGTGATCCGGGTCAGCGCCAGTTCCAGACGCTCGCGCGGCAGAATCAGGTCGGCCATTGACGCCACCTGCAGGCCGTCGAACTTCTGGGTGAATTCAACCAGCGCCGCATCGCCGCGCTCGCGCACAGCCTTGATGATCTCCAGCACCCGCTGATTGACCGAGTCGTCAGACACACTTTCCCAGCTCAGCAGATGATCCAGATGATGCGCGAAATCCGGGTCAGCAGCGTTGAGTCGGCGAATTGCAGTCGGTGCGGTCATAGCGAGAGCCTCATAGGAATGGCGAAAACTCAGGTACCCGAAGCTACCATCGATCCGCTTGGGCACCTGAGAATTCTGGCTATGAGGCGGATAGACGGGCGCGACTCAAGGTCGCGCAGGTAAATCAGCCGCGGTGTCGAGACTCCACTGCCTTGCGCAGGGTGTCGATCAACGCCTGGATACGGGCGTGCTGCATTTTCATCGAAGCTTTGTTGACGATCAGCCGGGAGCTGATGGCAGCAATGAAATCCTGTGGCTCCAGGCCGTTGGCCCGCAGCGTGTTACCGGTGTCGACTACGTCGATGATCTTGTCCGCCAGACCAATCAGCGGCGCCAGTTCCATCGAGCCATAAAGCTTGATGATGTCGACCTGACGGCCCTGCTCGGCGTAGTAACGCTTGGCAACGTTAACGAACTTGGTGGCGATGCGCAGACGGCCCTTGGGCTCGACCGCGCCGATTTTACCGGCGGTCATCAGCTTGCACTGGGCAATTTGCAGATCCAGTGGCTCGTACAGGCCCTGGCCGCCGTATTCCATCAGCACATCTTTACCGGCGACGCCCAGGTCAGCGGCACCATGCTCGACGTAGGTCGGCACATCGGTGGCGCGCACGATCAGCAAGCGCACATCGGCCTGGGTCGTGGAGATGATCAGCTTGCGGCTCTTGTCCGGATTCTCGGTCGGCACGATGCCCGCTTCAGCCAGAAGCGGCAGGGTGTCGTCAAGGATGCGGCCCTTGGACAGTGCGATGGTCAACATGGGAAACGTCAGTCCTTATCAGGCTACTGATGCCCGGTCGCAAACGGCGCCGGACACACATCGAGGGTTACACCCCCAACTTTAAACAAATCCATCCATGTCGCGTAACAGCTGCTGCGCTGTTACGCGACATGGAGGGCACGTCCCTGTGCCCATGCAGCAGAAACTAGCCCGGTACGCGGCGGATTTTCGCGCCGAGCATCTGCAGCTTCTCTTCGATGCACTCGTAACCACGATCGATGTGGTAGATGCGATCGATCAGCGTGTCGCCTTCGGCGATCAGCGCCGAAATCACCAGGCTGGCCGAGGCCCGCAGGTCGGTGGCCATGACTGGCGCGCCCTTGAGCTTTTCGATGCCGGTGACGATCGCGGTGTTGCCTTCGACCTGGATGTGAGCACCCATGCGGTGCAGTTCGTAGACGTGCATGAAGCGGTTTTCGAAGATCGTCTCGATCACTGCGCCAGTGCCTTCGGCAATCGCGTTGAGGGAGATGAACTGCGCTTGCATGTCGGTCGGGAACGCCGGGTACGGAGCGGTACGCACGTTGACGGCTTTCGGCCGCTTGCCGTGCATGTTCAGCTCGATCCAGTCTTCGCCGGTAGTGATTTCGGCGCCAGCTTCCCTGAGTTTTTCCAGAACGGCTTCAAGGATGGTCGGATCGGTGTCCTTGACCTTCACGCGACCGCCGGTCACAGCAGCAGCCACCAGGTAAGTCCCGGTTTCAATACGGTCCGGCATGACTTTGTAAGTCGTGGTGTGCAGACGCTTCACACCTTCGATGGTGATGGTGTCGGTGCCGGCACCCTGGACGTTGGCGCCCATGGCATTGAGGAAGTTCGCCAGGTCGACGACTTCAGGCTCACGGGCAGCGTTTTGCAGCACGCTGCGACCGTTGGCCAGCGCCGCGGCCATCATGATGTTCTCGGTACCGGTCACGCTGACGGTATCGAAGAAGAAGCTTGCACCGCGCAGGCCGCCTTCTGGCGCCTTCGCTTTGATGTAACCGCCTTCCACGTCAATGGTTGCGCCCATGGCTTCAAGGCCACGAATGTGCAGGTCGACCGGACGCGAACCGATGGCGCAACCGCCAGGCAGTGCGACTTCAGCTTCACCGAAACGCGCGACCATCGGACCCAGAACCAGAATCGACGCACGCATGGTTTTAACCAGTTCGTACGGAGCGATCAGCGTCTTGATGGTGCGCGGGTCGATTTCGACGCTGAGTTTCTCGTCGATTACCGGCTCAATGCCCATGCGACCGAACAGCTCGATCATGGTGGTGATGTCGTGCAGGTGCGGCAGGTTGGCGACCGTCACCGGGCCATCGCACAGCAGTGTTGCAGCCAGAATCGGCAGGGCAGAGTTCTTTGCCCCGGAGATGCGGATTTCGCCATCAAGACGAACGCCGCCGGTAATAATCAATTTATCCATAAGAATCTCGACGCCCTTGGGCTCAGGTGCGCTCGGCCCAGGCCGCGCTGCTGAAAAATTTCATAGTGACCGCATGGATGCTGCCATCGGTGATCCATGGGTTCAAATGGGCATAGATCTGCTGCTGACGCTTGACCGGGCTCAATGCCGCCAGTTCATCGCTAATCACGTTCAGCTGAAAGTTGCAGCCTTCGCCCTCAACTTCTACCAACGTTCCGGGCAGCTTTCCTTCAAGGAAGCTCTTCACTTCTACGGCCTGCATGCTCAACCTCAATCGGCGCCCTGTGCGCGCGGGTCGGACATCATACAAAAAAGCCCCGCGCCTGCGAACCCCGCATGGCAGGACTCTGACGGGGGGCTTCTTTATAGATGGTAGTTATGGGTGCGCCAACAGCTCGGTCAATTCGCTGACCTGAGCGATTTCGCGCATGTCATCGGGCAGAGCACGGATGCTCAACGCCTTGCCCGCCGCTTGCGCGTCACGCATGAAACACAGCAACAACGACAAGCCAACGCTGCTGGACTTTTGCACGCCCGAGCAATCAACCACCAATGCGGACGCCGTGCTCGACTTGATCAAGGCCTGGCCCTGCTTGCGCAGGGCCGGTCCGGTACGATAATCGAGTACGCCACTGAGCATCAGCTCACCGGCCTCGCCCATGCTGACAGCCGACTCACTCATTGGGCGGGCTTCTTCTGAGTCGTTTCAGCTTCGGTCTTTTCCTTGGCTTTGGCGACTTCACCGGCCCAACCATTGATGGTCGCGTCCAGGTTATTGCCATTGCGCTGCATCGCGTCGCTGAACTGATCACGGAACAGCTTGCCGATGTTGATGCCGTTGATGATCACATTACGCAGCTTCCACTCGCCATTGATCTTTTCCAGTGTGTAAGACACAGGATAGATCGCGCCATTGCTGCCTTTGACCGTCATACCAACGCTTGTACGGTCTCCCGACTCATCCTTTGCCGCGTCGACGGTGATGCCCTGATTGTTGTACTCGAGCAAGGCATTGCCATAGAACTGGAACAGGCCCCTTTTGAAGTTATTTTCAAAGGTTTTCATTTGCTCAGGCGTGGCCTTGCGCGAGTACTTGACCGTCATGATGCTCTTGGAGATGCCCTCGGCGTCCACCACGGGGCCAACGATGCTGTTCAAGGAGTCGTAAAAGCCATTCGGATCCTGCTTGTACTTCGCTTTATTGGCCGTCAGGTCGGCGAGCAACCGGCTTGTGGTGTCCTGCACGATTTCGTGCGCAGACTGCGCAGCCACGGCGTGCCCCATAAACGGCAAGACCGCAAGTAATACCAACAGGCCACGTCGCAAGGTAGAGAACATGAAAAACTCCTTATTTAGCGTCTTTGCTAACGGTATTGAGCAGGAATTTACCGATCAGGTCTTCAAGCACCAGCGACGACTGCGTGTCATGAATGGTCCCGCCATCCTTGAGCAGGGTCTCTTCCCCGCCCACGCTGATACCGATGTACTTCTCGCCCAACAGGCCTGCCGTGAGGATAGATGCAGTGGAGTCAGTCGGCAGATTATCTACGCGCTTTTCCAGCTGCAGCGTCACTCGACCGGTGAAGCTGTCGCGATCCAGATCGATTGCCGTGACCTTGCCGATAGTCACACCGGCCATGGTCACTTTTGATCTGACCGTCAAACCGGCGATATTGTCGAAATACGCATAAAGTTTATAGCTGTCGGTGCTGGAGACAGGGGACAACCCACTGACCCGCAGGGCAAGCAACACTAAAGCCAGGATGCCAGCCAGCAAGAAAAGGCCGACACCGATTTCCAGGGTGCGGTTTTGCATCAGAAATCTCCAAACATCAAGGCGGTCAAAATAAAGTCCAGGCCGAGAATGGCCAACGAGGCATACACCACGGTTTTGGTGGTGGCACGACTGATCCCTTCTGAAGTGGGCTCGCAGTCATAGCCTTGGAATACGGCGATCCAGGTCACGACAAAGGCAAAGACGATGCTTTTAATGATGCCATTGAGCACGTCACCGTCAAACGTCACACTGTTTTGCATGTTCGACCAGTAAGAGCCTTCATACACACCCAACCAGTCGACAGCCACCCAGGAACCGCCCCAGATCCCGACCACGCTGAAAATCATCGCCAGCAGTGGCAGGGAAATGAAGCCGGCCCACAGCCGGGGGGCAATGATGTACTTGAGCGGGTCGACGCCAATCATTTCCAGACTGGACAACTGCTCGGTGGACTTCATGTTGCCGATTTCAGCGGTCAACGCAGAACCGGCACGCCCGGCGAACAGCAATGCAGTCACCACCGGCCCCAGCTCTCGCAACAGCGTCAGCGCAACCATCTGCCCGACCGCCTGCTCCGAACCGTAACTGGACAAAATGTTGAAGCCTTGCAGTGCCAGCACCATCCCGATGAATATCCCGGAAACCACGATGATCACCAGGGACATCACGCCGACCGAGTGCATCTGCTTGACCAGCAAGCCAAAGGCGCCACTGATGCCACCACGCCCCAGCAGGACGTGAAACAGAAACAGCGATGAACGACCGAGCACCGCGACGCTGTCGATGCCGGCCTGGCCGAATCGACGAACTCTCTCTATTAGTGAAATCTTGCGCATCAGCGCTTCCCCAGAAGATCTGCGCGGTAATCCGTCGCTGGAAAGTGAAACGGTACCGGCCCATCTGGATCACCCTTCATGAATTGGTGAATCCGCGGGTTATCGGAGTCCATCAGTTCATCGGGAGTCCCCTGCCCCAACACCTGCCCATCACCCACGACATACAGGTAATCGGCAATGCTCGCGGTCTCGGCCAGATCATGGGAGACCACGATGCTGGTGATGCCCAAGGCGTCGTTAAGCAGACGGATCAGGCGCACCAGAACGCCCATGGCGATCGGGTCCTGACCGACAAATGGCTCGTCGTACATCAGAATTTGCGGATCGAGGGCAATGGCCCGTGCCAGCGCAACACGACGCTTCATGCCGCCGGACAACTCATCGGGCATCAGGTCGATGGCACCGCGCAACCCCACCGCCTGCAACTTGAGCAGGACGATGTCACGGATCATTTCATCCGGAAGCTGGGTATGAACGCGCAGCGGAAAGGCGATATTTTCGAAAACATCGAGATCCGTGAACAGTGCGCCGCTCTGAAACAGCACGCCCATATGCTTGCGCGCATCAAACAGGTCGCTTCGAGACAGCATGGGCAAATTTTGCCCGTTGACCCACACTTCGCCACTTGAAGGGCGTAACTGCGCACCCATCAGGCGCAGCAGTGTGGTTTTTCCGCAGCCGGAAGGCCCCATGATACCGGTGACCTTACCGCGCGGAATGCGAATATCGACATTATTGAAAATGCTGCGCGCGCCGCGCTTGAAGGTCACTCCCTTCAGCTCGACCGCGTAGGCGTTATCGGCACTCATCTAAACTCCTTGCGATGCAAGCCTCTCACTCGGACGCCGTGCTCCCTGCCGAGAGCACATGACATCCTGGCCGAACTGGCGACGAACTATATCACTGCTAATACGAAGCGCCCAAGGCCGAAGCCTGCGGTGTTCAGCATCAAGACAGGCAAAAAGACGCAAGTTTCAGCGTTTGCGGGAGTCGCCTGAATAAAGCACGACGAACTAACGTGAGGGATTTGTTCATTACCGCTATAATCGCCGCCTTTTCATCAGGCTATACGATTTCTGACATGAGCCAATCCAGCGACCTGATTCAATCAGCACAACGCACCATCCGCCTCGAGCTTGAAGCCGTAGAAGGCTTGCTGGCCCATATCGACGCAGATTTCGTACGCGCTTGCGAGATGATTCTGGCCAGCAAAGGCCGCGTGGTCGTGGTCGGCATGGGTAAATCCGGACACATCGGCAACAAGATTGCGGCCACCCTCGCCAGCACCGGCACCACGGCTTTTTTTGTGCACCCGGCCGAAGCCAGTCACGGCGACATGGGCATGATCACCCGCGACGACATCATCCTCGCATTGTCGAACTCCGGCTCCACCAACGAAATTGTCACGCTGCTGCCGCTGATCAAGCGTCTGGGTATTAAACTGATCAGCCTGACCGGCAACCCAGGTTCGCCATTGGCCAAGGCTGCCGAAGTGAACCTCAATGTTCACGTCGAGCACGAAGCCTGCCCACTGAACCTGGCGCCAACCTCTTCCACCACCGCGGCACTGGTGATGGGTGACGCACTGGCCGTTGCCTTGCTGGAAGCCCGCGGTTTTACTGCCGAAGATTTCGCGTTTTCACACCCTGGCGGCGCTCTGGGTCGCCGCTTGTTGCTAAAGGTCGAAAACGTCATGCACGCGGGCCAGGAGCTGCCGCAAGTCGTGCGCGGCACGCTGCTCAAAGATGCGTTGATGGAAATGACCCGCAAGGGTCTGGGCATGACCGTAGTACTGGAAGCAGACGGTAAACTCGCCGGCATTTTCACGGACGGCGACCTGCGCCGCACGCTGGACCGTACCATCGACATCCATCAAGCCACCATCGATGACGTCATGACCCCTCATGGCAAGACCGCGCGCGCCGAGATGCTCGCCGCCGAGGCCCTGAAAATCATGGAAGACCACAAGATCAACGCACTGGTCGTGGTCGATAGCGAGGACCGTCCGGTGGGCGCCTTGAACATGCACGATTTGCTGCGTGCGGGAGTAATGTAATGAGCGCGGACCTGCTGCAACGCGGCAAAAACATCAAGCTGGCGGTTTTCGACGTCGATGGCGTGCTGACTGACGGTCGCCTGTACTTCCTCGAGGACGGCAGCGAATTCAAGACGTTCAACACCCTCGACGGCCAGGGCATCAAGATGCTGATGGCCTCCGGCGTGACGACTGCCATTATCAGCGGACGCAAGACCCCAGTGGTCGAGCGACGGGCCAAAAACCTCGGCATTCCTCACCTGTATCAGGGTCGCGAGGACAAACTGGTGGTGCTCGACGAGCTTCTGGCGCAACTGGGCCTAAGCTATGAGCAGGTTGCCTACCTGGGCGATGACCTGCCGGATCTGCCGGTGATTCGCCGCGTCGGGCTGGGCATGGCAGTGGCCAGCGCCGCCAGCTTCGTCCGCGAACACGCCCATGGCATCACCCTGGCTCGTGGCGGCGAAGGTGCTGCTCGCGAGTTTTGTGAACTGATCCTGCGCGCCCAGGGCAACCTTGAAGCGGCTAACGCCGCGTACCTGTGAGCCACCCATGCTGAGCAAAAAGTTTCGCAACATACTGCTTTATGGGGTCATAGCCGCACTGTTCGCGGCCGCTGGCTACTGGAACATCAGCCCGGAACGCTTCCTCGACAAGCCGGTAGCGCACGTCGACGAGAGCCAGATCGACTATTACGCCATCAACGCCCACAGCGTGCAGTACCTGCCCGACGGTAAATTGCAGTACAACATGACGTCCGACAAGGTCGAGCACATCAAAGCCACCGACATTACCCTGCTGACCAAGCCCGACCTGAACATGTATCGGGGCACCACCTTCCCCTGGCACGTCCAGAGCGAACGCGGCGAGGTCAATTCGGGCGGCACTGAAGTTGAATTGATCGACTCGGTACGTATCGCACGCACCGATGAGAAGAACCGCCCGATGCTTATTACCAGTAGTCGTATGACGGTATTCCCGCAGCAGCAATATGCGCAGACCGAGCAAGCCGTTAGAATCGACGGCGCTGGTGGTGTATCGACTGGTAACGGAATGAAAGCGTATTTGAAAGACAGCAGGATACACCTGCTATCGAACGTAAGAGGACAGTATGAGGCTCGTTAAAACTCTCCCTATTTTGCTCAGTCTGGGCGCAGCACTGGGAAGCGTGAGCGCCTGGGCTCTGCCGAACGATAGCCAGCAACCTATTCGCATTCAGGCCGACGACGCTCAGCTGGATGACAAACAAGGCATCGCCACCTACAAAGGTGACGTGATCATTACCCAGGGCTCGATGAAAATCACCGGCAACACCGTGACCATCACCCGCACCAAGGCCGGCGAAATCGATGTCGTGACCTCGGTGGGCAACCTGGCGTACTTCGAGCAGTTGCAGAAGGTTGGCGATCCGCAGCCGGTCAAGGGCTATGGGGTGACTATCCAGTACCATGCCGCGCAAAACCGCATTGTACTGATCGACAAGGCCAAGGTCATCAATGACGGCAACACCACCGAAGGCGAGAAAATCGTCTACGACACCGTCAAGCAGGTTGCTAACGCAGGCCGTGCCACCGGCGCCTCGATGACTGCGCCGCGCCCACGAGTCGATATGGTTATCCAGCCGAAAAAGAAAACTGACGAGCAAAAGGCCCAGTAATGGCAACTCTGAAAGCTCAGCATCTGGCCAAGAGCTACAAGAGCCGCCAGGTCGTGCGTGACGTCAGCCTGTCGATCGACAGCGGCCAGATCGTCGGTCTGCTTGGCCCGAACGGCGCCGGCAAGACCACCTGCTTCTACATGATCGTGGGCCTGGTCCAGGCCGATCAGGGGCGCGTACTGATCGACGACCTGGACGTCAGCCACCAGCCGATGCACGGTCGTGCACAAGCGGGTATCGGCTATCTGCCGCAAGAAGCGTCGATCTTCCGCAAACTCTCGGTCGCCGACAACATCATGGCCATCCTCGAGACCCGCAAGGAACTCGACAAGGCCGGTCGTCGCAAGGAGCTGGAAAGCCTGCTGCAGGAATTCCACATCAACCACATCCGCGAAAACCTCGGCATGAGCCTTTCCGGTGGCGAACGTCGCCGCGTGGAAATCGCTCGCGCCCTGGCCACAGCGCCGAAATTTATCCTGCTCGACGAACCGTTCGCCGGCGTGGACCCGATTTCAGTGGGCGACATCAAGCAGATCATTCATCACCTCAAGGCCAAGGGCATCGGCGTGCTGATCACGGACCACAACGTCCGCGAAACCCTGGACATCTGCGAAACCGCTTACATCGTCAACGATGGCCAGTTGATCGCCGAAGGCGACGCTGAAACCATCCTGGCCAACGATCTGGTCAAGGAAGTGTATCTGGGCCATGAGTTCCGCCTGTAAGCACTGAGGTGTCTGGCCTGTCGTCTGGGCACTGCCTCAATAAAACTTTGCATGCTTTTATTGTTACAGCGCTCTAGGCAAACACTTCAGTTTCAGGCATATAATTTGCTTATGTTTGGCGCTCCGGCGCCCTGTAGTGGATGGCGCATGTGCGCCGGCGAATTAAGGTGTTAAGCCCCTGCCATGAAACCATCGCTAGTCTTGAGAATGGGCCAGCAGCTGACGATGACACCGCAGCTGCAACAGGCCATCCGCCTGCTCCAATTGTCGACCCTGGACCTGCAACAGGAAATCCAGGAGGCATTGGAGTCCAATCCAATGCTCGAACGCCAGGAAGAAGGCGACGACTTCGATAACGCCGACCCGATGGCGGACAACATCGAGCAGAAACCCAACAGCGATATCCAGGAACCTTCCTACCAGGAAACCGCGCCCACGGTGGATAACCTCGAGGAAGGCGACTGGAACGAGCGCATCCCTAACGAGCTGCCGGTCGACACCGCCTGGGAAGACGTTTACCAGACCAGCGCCAGCAGCCTGCCGAGCAACGATGATGACGAATGGGACTTCACCACTCGCACCTCCGTCGGCGAGAGCCTGCAGAGCCATCTGCTCTGGCAATTGAACCTGGCGCCGATGTCCGACACCGATCGGCTGATCGCCGTCACCCTGATCGACTGCATCAACAATCAGGGCTACCTGGACGAAACGCTTGAGGAAATCCTCGAAGCCTTCGATCCGGAACTGGACATCGAACTGGACGAGATCGAAGCCGTCCTGCATCGCATCCAGCAATTCGAGCCTGCCGGCATCGGCGCACGCAACCTCGGCGAATGCCTGTTGCTGCAACTGCGCCAACTGCCCGCCAAGACCCCTTGGTTAGCCGAGGCCAAGCGCCTCGTCATCGACTACATCGACCTGCTGGGCAGCCGCGACTACAGCCAGCTGATGCGCCGCATGAAGCTCAAGGAAGATGAACTGCGCCAGGTCATCGAACTGGTACAGAGCCTCAACCCGCGTCCGGGTTCGCAAATCGAGTCCAGCGAAGCCGAATACGTGGTGCCTGACGTCATAGTGCGCAAAGACAACGAACGCTGGCTGGTGGAGCTGAACCAGGAGTCGGTTCCGCGTCTGCGCGTCAACCCGCAATACGCCGGATTCGTCCGTCGCGCCGATACCAGCGCCGACAACACCTTCATGCGCAATCAGTTGCAGGAAGCGCGCTGGTTCATCAAGAGCCTGCAAAGCCGCAACGAAACCCTGATGAAAGTCGCCACCCAGATCGTCGAGCACCAGCGCGGCTTCCTCGAGTACGGCGATGAAGCCATGAAGCCGTTGGTCCTGCATGACATCGCCGAAGCGGTCGGCATGCACGAGTCGACGATTTCACGGGTGACCACGCAAAAATTCATGCATACCCCACGCGGTATCTATGAACTGAAATACTTTTTCTCCAGCCACGTCAGCACCTCTGAAGGCGGTGAATGCTCGTCCACAGCGATCCGCGCGATCATCAAAAAACTGGTTGCTGCGGAAAATCAGAAAAAGCCGTTGAGTGACAGCAAGATCGCTGGTTTACTGGAGGCACAAGGCATTCAGGTGGCCCGCCGCACCGTCGCCAAGTACCGCGAATCCTTGGGGATCGCGCCTTCGAGCGAACGCAAGCGGTTGATGTGACGGGCTACGCCATAGCGTTCCAGGGTGTGTTCGAAAGTTTTTCGGACACGCTCTAGTGGCAGGCAAACCAGCCTGCCGCCTTATGCACTGGCAACGAAGGAGAAGCTGTATGCAAGTCAATATCAGTGGACACCAACTGGAAGTGACCGAACCCCTGCGCATCTACATCGGCGAAAAACTCGAACGATTAGAAAGGCATTTCGACAAGATCACCAATGTGCAGGTCACGATGACCGTCGAGAAGCTGCTGCAGAAAATCGAAGCCACACTGCATATCCCCGGTGGAGAAGTGGTCGCCAACGCTGAGCATAACGACATGTATGCCGCGATCGACGCCCTGACCGACAAACTGGATCGCCAACTCAAAAAGCATAAGGAAAAGACCCAGGGCCAGCTCCAAGGCGCAACCGGTCGTTAATACTCCCAACCCATGATCCGACTTGAAAACATCCTGACCCCCGGCCGTTCTTTGGTGAACGTGCCGGGTGGCAGTAAAAAGAAAGCTCTCGAACAAATTGCCAACCTGATCGCCCGCGAAGTGCCGGATCTGGAGATGCAAGATGTCTTCGAAAGCCTGATTGCCCGTGAAAAACTCGGTTCGACCGGTTTTGGCAACGGCATCGCCATCCCCCACTGCCGCCTCAAAGGTTGCGAGTCGCCCATCAGTGCCTTGATGCACCTGGACGCCCCAATAGATTTCGACGCCATCGACGGTGCTCCGGTCGACCTGCTGTTTGTTTTGCTGGTCCCGCAAGCCGCTACCGATGCACACCTGGAACTGCTCCGCCAGATCGCCAGCATGCTCGATCGTAAAGAAGTCCGCGATCGCCTGCGCAGCGCAAAAAGTAATGAAGCCTTGTATCAGGTTGTCCTCGACGAGCAGAACGGTCACTAACCATGCGCTTGATCATCGTCAGCGGCCGCTCTGGCTCAGGTAAAAGCACCGCCCTCGATGTACTGGAGGACAACGGCTACTATTGCATCGACAATCTGCCGGCCGGCCTGTTGCCGGAATTGGCCGAGCGCGCACTGATTCACACCGAGTTGGCGCAACCACTGGTCGCGGTTTCCATCGATGCGCGCAACCTGCCTAGCCACCTGTCACGCTTCCCGGAGCTGCTGGAGGAAGTCCGCAGCCGGCACATTCAATGCGATGTGCTGTATCTGGACGCCGACGAAGAAACCCTGCTCAAGCGTTTCTCGGAAACCCGTCGCCGCCACCCGCTGAGCAACGCCAACCGCTCGCTGGCCGAAGCCATCGATGACGAAACCAATCTGCTGGGGCCGATTGCTGACCTGGCCGACCTCAAGGTCAACACCACCCATCTGAACCTGTATCAGCTGCGCGACACCATCAAGTTGCGCCTCCTGAACCAGCCAGAGCCGGGCACTGCGTTTCTGGTAGAGTCCTTCGGTTTCAAGCGGGGCATGCCGGTCGATGCCGATCTGGTGTTCGATGTGCGCTGCTTGCCGAACCCATACTGGAAGCCGGAACTGCGCGCGCAATCCGGGCTGGACCAGCCGGTTGCCGAGTATCTGGCTGCTCAGCCGGATGTCGAAGAGATGTTCCAGGACATCTCCACCTACCTGCTCAAATGGCTGCCGCGCTTTGCCGCCAGCAACCGCGCTTACGTCACCATCGCCATTGGCTGCACCGGCGGGCATCACCGCTCCGTCTACCTGACCGAACGTCTGGGTCAGGTCCTGCAACAATCCCTGAAGAACGTCCAGGTTCGCCACCGCGACCTTAGCTAAAGGATTCACACCGCGATGCCCGCTCTGGAAATTGAAATCATCAACAAACTGGGCCTGCATGCCCGCGCTTCCGCCAAATTCGTAGGCAAAGCTGCGGAGTTTCCCTGTGAGATCAGAGTGGGCCGCACCCCCGACCAGAACAAAATGGTCGATGGCAAGAGCATCATGTCCATGATGATGCTGGCCGCCGGCAAGGGAACGACGATCCACCTTAACGCAGAAGGTGATCAAGCTCAGGAGGCGCTGGATGCGTTGAAAGCGCTGATCAACAACTATTTCGGCGAAGGCGAGTAAAGGATCGTCCGAACGCGGCCATTAAAAAAGGCGCGCCCCCCATTGGGTGGCGCGCCTTTTTTGCTTAACGGTAAGGGTTTAGCTACCCGCCACTGTCATCCGTTCGATCAACACCGAACCCGTGCGAATGTTGCTGCGCAGTTCCAGGTCATTACCCACCGCAACGATCTGCTTGAACATGTCGCGCATGTTGCCGGCGATAGTCACCTCCTGGACCGCGAACTGGATTTCACCATTCTCGACCCAGAAACCCGCCGCACCGCGAGAGTAGTCACCGGTGACCATGTTCAAGCCCTGCCCCATTAATTCGGTCACCAGCAAGCCACGTCCCATGCGTCGCAGCAGCGCCGCCTGGTCTTCATCGCCGTGTGTGACGAACAGGTTGTGCACCCCTCCGGAGTTGGCGGTGCTCGGCATACCGAGTTTGCGGCCGGAATAAGTACCCAGCACGTAAGACACCAACTCCCCCTTCTCGACGAACGGTTTGGCATACGTTGCCAGACCATCGCCATCGAACGCCGAACTGCCCATCGCACGCATCAGGTGCGGACGCTCATCGATCGTCAGCCATTCAGGGAAAAGTTTCTGGCCCAGCGCGCCTTCGAGGAACGACGACTTGCGGTACAGGTTGCCGCCCGAAATCGCCCCCAGGAAACTGCCGAACAGACCGCCCGCCAATTCTGCGGAAAACAGTACCGGCACTTCGCAGGTCGGCACCGGACGTGCGCCCAAGCGGCTGGCCGCACGTTGCGCCGCACGTTGGCCAATGCTCACCGGATCCGCCAGCAGGTTGCCCTGGCGATTGACGTCGTACCAATAGTCGCGCTGCATCTGGCCGTCAGCTTCGGCAATCATCACGCAGCTCAGGCTGTGACGCGTCGACGCATAACCGCCGATAAAACCATGGCTGTTACCGTACACGCGGCAGCCCTGGTGAGTACTCAAGGTGGTGCCATCGGCGTTCTTGATCCGGCTATCGGTGGCAAACGCCGCCGCTTCACAGGCCAGCGCTCGCTCGATCGCTTGCTCAGGGGTGATGTCCCATTCGTGGAACAGGTCGAAGTCCGGCAGGTCCTTGGCCATCAGCGCGGCGTCGGCCAGGCCCGAGTGTTCGTCTTCGGAGGTGTGCTTGGCGATGGCCAGGGCGGCAGCGACGGTTTCGCGAATGGCCTCGGGGCCACTGGCCGAGGTGCTGGCCGAGCCTTTGCGCTGGCCGACATACAAGGTGATGCCAAAGCCCTGATCACGGTTGAACTCAACGGTTTCAACTTCCCGCTGACGCACCGAGGTCGACAGGCCCTGCTCCAGAGACACGGCCACTTCGCAGGCACTCGCACCCTGACGCCTGGCTTCGGCGATGATCTGCTCGACTTGCTCTTGTAGTGCCGGCAACGCTTGTGGGCCGACGCTTTCAACTGCACTCATGCTGTTCTCCACTCAAATTCTGCTTTCGGTTAAGGTCATCGCGCGACCGGGCCGGACAAGCGGCCCCCGACTGGTTATCATGGCGGCGTTTCTTTGCGGACGGCCACCATGGTTGATTCTTACGACGACTCCCTCGATACGGGAGAAAAAAGCAAATCCCAGGTCAAACGCGAGCTGCATGCTCTGGTTGACCTCGGCGAGCGCCTTACAACACTCAAGCCTGACTTGCTGGCAAAACTGCCGTTGACCGACGCTTTGCGCCGGGCCCTGGCCGATGCTTCCAAGCACACCGCGAACATTGCGCGTAAACGGCATCTCATGTTCATCGGCAAACTGATGCGCGATCAGGACACTGACGCCATTCTGACGTTGCTCGATCAACTCGATGCCTCCACCCGGCAGTACAACGAACGTTTCCACGGCCTGGAACGCTGGCGCGATCGCTTGATCGCTGGCGACGACGGCGTCCTGGAGAAATTCGTCGTCGATTACCCGGAGGCTGATCGTCAACAGTTGCGCTCCCTGATCCGTCAGGCCCAGCACGAACTGGCGACCAACAAGCCACCGGCATCGAGCCGTAAAATCTTCAAGTACATCCGTGAGCTGGACGAGACTCAACGCGGTCTGCGTTAAATCTCGAATCGGGTGAGTTGCCCCGCAACTCACCCGAAGCTCCATCCATCAGGATCCTGTCCCCCCCACAGTGATCGCATCGATTTTCAAGGTTGGCTGGCCGACACCCACCGGCACCGACTGACCATCCTTGCCACACGTCCCTACCCCGCTGTCCAGCGCCAGGTCGTTACCGACCATCGACACCCGGCTCATGGCTTCCGGACCATTACCGATCAACGTTGCCCCTTTGACCGGCGCGGTAATCTTGCCGTCCTCGATCAGGTACGCCTCGCTGGTGGAGAACACGAACTTGCCGCTGGTGATGTCGACCTGACCACCGCCCAGATTGGCGCAGTAGATGCCCTTCTTCACCGAGGCGATGATTTCTGCCGGATCGCTTTCGCCACCGAGCATGTAAGTGTTGGTCATGCGCGGCATCGGCAGGTGCGCGTAAGACTCGCGGCGACCGTTGCCGGTGCGCGCCAAGCCCATCAGGCGAGCGTTGAGCTTGTCCTGCATGTAGCCCTTGAGCACGCCGTTTTCGATCAGCGTGGTGCACTCGGTCGGAGTGCCTTCGTCGTCGATACTCAGCGATCCACGGCGACCGGCCAGTGTGCCGTCATCAACGATAGTGCAGAGTTTGGACGCAACCATTTCACCCATGCGGCCGCTGTAGGCCGAACTGCCTTTACGGTTGAAGTCGCCTTCCAGACCATGGCCGACCGCTTCGTGCAGCAACACGCCGGACCAACCCGACCCCAGAACCACCGGCAAGGTGCCGGCCGGCGCCGGAATGGCTTCCAGGTTGACCAGTGCCTGACGCAATGCCTCACGGGCGTAGCCCATGGCACGGTCTTCAGCGAGGAAATAGCGGTAATCGGTACGCCCGCCGCCGCCATGACCACCGCGTTCGCGGCGACCGTTCTGCTCGACGATCACGCTGACGTTGAAGCGCACCAACGGTCGCACGTCCGCTGCCAGACCACCGTCGGTGGAGGCCACCAGAATCCGTTCCCAAACCCCAGCCATGCTCACGGTGACTTGCTGGATACGCGGATCGAGCGCGCGAGTCGCCACGTCGATACGCTTGAGCAACTCGACCTTCTCGGCGCGAGTCATCACTTCCAGTGGGTTGTCGGGCCCGTACAATCGAGCGACGTCTTGAGTGCTGAACGCCTGCACCGTACCGTTTTGCCCGGCACGGGAGATCGAACGAGCAGCACGCGCCGCCAGGCCCAGGGCTTCAAGGGTGATCGCATTGCTGTAGGCAAAACCGGTTTTTTCACCCGATTGCGCACGCACGCCGACACCCTGATCGAGGTTGAAGCTGCCTTCCTTGACGATGCCGTCTTCCAGCGCCCAGGACTCGGAAATCTGTCCCTGGAAATACAGGTCGGCCGCATCGATGCCCGGGCCGGCCAGATCACCCAACACACTTTGCAGGTTCTCGATCGTCACGCCGCCCGGCGCAAGCAGATGTTCACTGACTGAGGACAACAACTCGCTCATAGGTTTTACGCCTTAATTCAACGTTCTGAGGCAGGTCGCTGCGCGCCCTGCGAGAAAAAGCGCCGGTGACTGGACACCGGCATCCGCGCCCGGATGGACGCCTGTTCACTGCTATCGCGTTCGGCCAGCAGCACGGCCTCGCCTTGGTCCTGTTCCGCCAGCACACGCCCCCACGGGTCGATAATCGCCGCATGGCCAAAGGTTTCACGCGGTCCGGGATGAGTTCCACCCTGGGCGGCCGCCAACACATAACACTGGGTTTCGATGGCCCGCGCACGGATCAACACTTCCCAATGGGCCGCGCCCGTTACCGCAGTAAACGCTGACGGCGCAGTAATCAGTTCTGCCCCGGCGGCGCGCAGTTCGCTGTACAGCTCAGGAAAGCGCAAGTCGTAGCAAACCGTCAGGCCAACCCGACCGACCGGCGTATCGGCAACGACCACCTGACTGCCATGAGCATAGTCATCGGATTCACGGTAGCGCCCACGATTGTCCGCCACGTCGACATCGAACAAATGCAGCTTGTCGTAGCGAGCCACCGTTTGACCGTGCTCATCGATCAGCAACGAGCAGGCATTGGATTTTGCCCGGGGCTGATCCACCGGCGGTAACGGCAAGGTGCCGGCCACTATCCATAACTTGAGGTCGCGAGCGGTCTGTTTCAACCAGGGCAGAATCGGACCTTCGCCCAAGGCCTCGGCGCGACCGATGTCAGCGATGTCACGACGGCCCATGGCGGCGAAGTTTTCCGGCAACACCGCCAGTCGCGCACCACTCGCTGCCGCTTGCTCGAGCAAGCGCCGAGCCCGGGTCAGGTTGGCCGGCACGTCGCTCTGGCTGACCATTTGAATCACCGCAAAAGACATGGCGCACTCCTTATCAGGTATGCGGCCATGCTACTCCATAGGCTTGGAGAGTGCGTTCTGAAAAAGAGCGTCAAAAAGGCTTGTCGTAGGTAATTTTCGGCTCTTTCCACGGGCCTTTGATGGTGTATTTGACGCTGGCAAAGCGCGCCACGCGATCACCGATCAGTTTGTCGATCAGAAACAATGCACCGCCTACCGCCGGCGCACCGACGATCAGTGCAGCAATCGGCAGGTTATTGGTCAACGGCAGGGTCAACAACAGCTGGGCATCGACCTTGTCTCCCACCAGATCCAGCGTACCGTTGAGTTCAAGATTGCTCGACGGGCCAGTCAGGGTGATCGGTTCACGAGTGACGTAAACACCCTCACTGGCCACCAGCAACCCCTTGACCCGGTCGTAACTCAGGCCTTTGCCGAACAGGTCGGAGAAGTCCAGCCGCAAGCGACGGCCAATCGAGTTGAAATTGAGCAGGCCAAACACCCGCAACGCCTGCGCGCCACCTTCGACTTCGACGAACTGCCCTTTGCGTAGCGTGGCATCCAGGCTGCCGGAGTAACGCTTTGGACCGACCCAGGCCGGTGAGCCAGGCCAGCGGCCGTCGATGTCCATATGGAACTCTTCGCTGGTCACCGTCGGCGCAAACCCCCAACCCTTGAGCACATCCCCAAGGTTCTTGCCCTCAAGGCGGCCCTTGTACCAACTGCTGGTAGATCCCGGCACGCCTTCCCAACCACCCGCCCCCTGCAACTGCATGCCTTTGAGGCCCAGATTCATGCTGTTGAAGGCAATGCCCTTGACGATTGGGCGGACCTTCAGCGACCAGGCGCCCACCAGGTCAGTGCCCTGATACAGCTCGTCAATCTTGATATCCAGTGCAGGAATTTTCGTGGGATCGACCGACGCCAGCGGGTCCGGTGCATTTTCGTCGGCCTGCACCTTCGGATCAGGCGCCGGCAACCGCACGTATTGCAGGTTGATCGCAATCGGCGCGGATTTGGCGTCGGGAATCCCGACGGTGCCTTTGGCCTGTTGGCTATCGAGTTGCAACGCCCAGGCAGTCGGCTTGCGATCCAGTTGCAGGCGGGCCTGATCCAGCGTGGTGCCAAAACCCGTGAGTTTGTCGACCTTGAAGTCTGCGCCGCTGAGCAGTTGCTTGGCGCTACCGCCAAGATCCTGTCCGGCGTAGCGGTCAATCAGGGCTTTCCATGGCTCGACATCCAGCTCCGACAGCACGCCACGAATGCGCAGGCCTTTATCGCCAGGCAACAGCGCATTGCCTTTACCCAGGAACAACTCGCCACGGCCATCGGCAAAATTTCCGCTCGGTGCCGCAAAGGTGAAGTCCGCGAGATCACCATAGTCGAACCAGTAACGCCGTTCCGGTCCTTGCAGGGTCATGCGTAGCACCGTGTCGCGACCTTGCGCGGCGGACATGCCGAACGGTGCTGGCAAATCGACTGCAACGCCCTTGAGGTTGGAACTGACCATCAACTGGCTGTCGGCACCGTCGAGGTTGAGCTGCAACTGATAAGGAATATTCCCGGAAACCGGCAGCGACTGAGTGACGCTCAGCCACTCGGCGAGTTTTTTCACCGTTACCTGGCCGTTGGCGGTTACCCGGGTGTTGAATTTTCCGGGGCTGCCATCGGCATAAATCTGTGCACTGACCGGCCGTTCAAAGGCCTGTGCCGTAATGTTCTGGCCACTGAGTCCCTTGGCACTGTCGAAGCGGAAATCACCTTTGAGCTGCGTCAGTTCAAGCACAGGGTCGCTCAGCTTCAGACGCGATTTGGCGGTTTTGAAGTCAACCACAATCTTCGGATCTTCGCTCTTGGCCAAGGGGATATCCAGTTTCAGATTGCCTTGCAACTCACCTTCACCCTGCCAACCGGCGAAGGTCGAGCCGGTGCCGATCGGTGCGTCCTGAAGAATCTTCAGGCCATCCCCCAGACCACCGGCGAAAGTGCCGTCGAGGAACAGGTGCGGGTTCTGTCCAGCGGGCGCATGGGGGATGTTGACGTAGATATCGCGAACCTGGGTATCGAGCAACTGGCCCTTGCTGGCCAGAATGCGCACGCCACTGTCCTCGATGAACACATCGCCGCTGACCTTGCCGACATGTGGCCAGCCCGGCTGGAAGGCCAGTTCGGCGTCATGCACTTTGAAGAACAGACTGATACTGCGCGCCGCATCGATGGCATCGTGGTTCAGCGACCCCTGATACTGGAAGAAACCTTCATCCACCGCGCCCTTGAGAATCGCCGTACGCAGCCATTCATCGAGCGCGGGGCTCAAGACCTTGGGCAGGTACTTGGCGGTGTAGCGTCCATCACCTTCCAGCAGACCGACCCGCAGGTCCATGTAGTCTTCCTGGGTCTGATCGAAATGCAGGCGAATCAGGAAGTCGCCGGCAATCTTGCCCTCTTCGCCCAGTACCTTCAGGTACGGAGCGATCAGGGTGAAACCTTGTTGATCGAGTTTCCAGGTCAGCCGGGCATTGGCCTGAATGTACTGCCATGGCTTGGCAAAAATCGGGTCCAGGTGCAAGGAAAAATCCTTGCTGTCCATGCGCAACTCACCCTGGCCGAGGTCACCGCTGATGCTTCCGGAAACGTTACGCGCCGCCGGAGCACCGTGATAAGCATCGAACCCGACACGCTCAAGATTGGCGGCGAAGCTGAATTTGCTGTCATCGGTAGCCTCGGGCCGGAGGTCGATCAGCACGTTGCGCAACGTACCGGTGACCTTGAGCCGCTCGACCACCGTGGCGAAGTCTTTGGGCAGTGGCCCCAGCGCATTCAGCAACGGTGTGATCGGGGTGAGGTCGAAATGATCGGCTTGCAGATGCCAGAGCTCGGAGGTTGTTTCAGTGGTCGCGGTCTGCTGAAGTTGCAGACGGGTTTCCCAGCGGGTTTCCCCCAGGCTCATGGCCAGAGAATCGAAAGACACCTGGAACCCTTGGGTATTGCGCTGAAAATACCCGTTGAGCGCCAGATTGTTGATCTGGATCGGCTTGCGCTCGGCGTAGGCACCGTTGAGTTGCGGCGCGTTGAGACGAATGGCTGCGCTTTGCAGGACCCCCTTGCTCCAGTTCGCCCACAGTTCGCCACCCGCCTTGATCTCGGAAAAATTCCATTGCCCGGTCAGGCTCTCGGGCAACCATTTCGACCAATCACTTTGCGGCAAGCTCAGATAGGCATCGACTTCGGCCTCTTTCCACTGATCGGCACGAATCCGGCTGCGCAGGCTCATGGCCAGCGGCTGGCCATCAGGTAAGGTCAACCGGGCATCGAGGCGCTGCTGGCTGATACCGGTTTTAAGGTTCAGGCCGACATAGGTCAAAGTCAGCGGCACGTGGCCGATCGGCAGCAAGGTGATCTGACTGTCGAGCACCGACAACTGCGCCACCCTCTGCAGACGGTTGAGCAGTTGTTCGGGGTTCAGCGGCTGATCCTGCTGCACCGGCAGGCCTTCGAGCGCCCATTGCCCCCGCGGGCCTTCCTTGAGGCTGATCTTCAGGCCGTTGAGTTCCAGGTGTGCGATCCGCACCGCGCGCGCCAGTAAGCTGGCCCAGATATCCGGCACCACCCGCACCTGATCCAGGTGCAAGGCATTGGCACCGTCACCGACCACCACGTCATGGGCCAGCAGAATCGGCGCCATGCCACTCCAGCGGCCTTCCAGGCTGCCGATGTGCAACGGCATACCCAGCGCTTCGCGGGCCTTGGCTTCGACCTCCGCACGATACTCGGCCACCAGCGGAATAAACTCGCGACCGAGGCTGCCGTACAGCGCCGCCAGCACCAGCAATAACGCACAAAGCCCGAGCGCCCAGCGGATCGATGCGGTGAAAAGGCGGATCAGACGGTCCATGTCAGTTGGCTCCCATGGCGAAATCGTGCAGCAAGCTGAGGCCAGCCGTTAGTAATGAAACACAGCGGATCAGAGCAGCACCACGTCGTATTGTTCCTGGGAGTACATGGTTTCTACCTGAAAACGAATAGTTCGTCCGATAAAACCTTCAAGTTCCGCGACATTGCCTGACTCTTCGTCGAGCAACCGGTCGACCACTTTCTGATTGGCCAACACACGATAGCCTTCAGCCTGATAGGCGCGGGCTTCACGCAAGATCTCCCGGAAGATTTCATAACACACGGTTTCCGGGGTCTTGAGCTTGCCACGGCCCTGGCAACTGCTGCACGGCTCGCAGAGCACCTGCTCGAGACTTTCGCGCGTGCGCTTGCGCGTCATCTGCACCAGGCCCAACTCGGTGATGCCGATGATGTTGGTCTTGGCGTGATCGCGCTCCAGCTGTTTCTCAAGCGTACGCAGCACCTGGCGCTGATGCTCCTCATCTTCCATGTCAATGAAGTCGATGATGATGATCCCGCCCAGATTGCGCAGGCGTAGCTGCCGGGCAATCGCGGTGGCCGCTTCCAGGTTGGTTTTGAAGATAGTCTCTTCAAGATTGCGGTGCCCGACGAAAGCGCCCGTGTTCACATCAATGGTGCTCATGGCCTCTGCCGGATCGACCACCAGATAGCCGCCGGACTTGAGCGGCACTTTGCGCTCCAGGGCTTTTTGAATTTCGTCCTCGACGCCATACAGATCGAAAATCGGCCGCTCGCCCGGATAGTGTTCCAGACGGTCAGCGATTTCCGGCATCAGCTCGGCAACGAACTGCGTGGTTCTCTGGAAGGTTTCCCGCGAGTCGATGCGGATTTTCTCGATCTTCGGGCTGACCAGATCGCGCAAGGTGCGCAGGGCCAGGCCGAGGTCTTCGTAGATCACGCTCGGTGCGCTGACCGTCTTGATCTGCGCGCCAATCTGATCCCAGAGGCGCCGCAGGTAGCGGATGTCCATCAGGATTTCATCGGCACCGGCGCCTTCAGCGGCAGTGCGCAGAATAAAACCGCCCGCCTCCTTGATGCCTTCCTTCGCGACACAATCGGTGACCACCTGTTTGAGGCGTTCGCGCTCGGTTTCATCCTCGATTTTCAGCGAAATACCGACGTGAGCCGTGCGCGGCATGTACACCAGATAGCGCGAGGGAATCGACAGTTGGGTCGTCAGACGCGCGCCTTTGGAACCGATCGGATCCTTGGTGACTTGCACCACCAGGCTCTGGCCTTCATGCACCAGTGCACTGATGCTTTCCACCGCGGGGCCTTCACGCAGGGAGATTTCCGAGGCGTGGATAAAGGCTGCCCGGTCCAGACCGATATCGACGAATGCCGCCTGCATACCTGGCAGAACGCGAACGACCTTGCCTTTATAGATGTTGCCGACAATCCCGCGACGCTGGGTGCGCTCGACATGAACCTCTTGCAGGACACCGTTTTCGACCACCGCCACGCGCGATTCCATCGGCGTGATGTTGATCAGAATCTCTTCACTCATGGCAAGGTCTCGTTCAGGCATATTCACGATTATGGCCGCATCAAGTCAGTACGACGCTGGGTGCGCGATAAGGTTTTGCCAACAGGGTATGCCGAAATGGCCGAGTAGCTCGAAGGTTTCGCACAGCGGCAGGCCGACCACGGCGGAGTAACTGCCGGTGAGTTCTGCGACAAACACCGCGCCGAGGCCTTGAATTCCGTAGCCGCCAGCCTTGTCCCGTGGCTCGCCGCTGGCCCAGTAGGCCGCTGCCTCTTTATGACTGATGAAGCGAAAACGCACCAGGCTGCGCACCACGCGTGATTCGCAGTATTGGCCATCAAGCACGGCGATGGCGGTCAGCACTTCATGTTCACGCCCCGACAGGCTCATCAACATGCTCAGCGCTTGCGCTTCGTCGAGCGGTTTGCCAAGAATCTGCCCATCGAGCACCACGGCGGTATCGGCACCCAACACACAAACGGGTGCACCCGGTTCGCTAACCGCCAACTGTGCACGACCGGCCTCGGCCTTGACGCGCGCCAGACGCTCGACATAGGCCGCAGGGGACTCGTCAGTCAAAGGGGTTTCATCGATGTCCGCGCTGATGGCGGTGAACGGCACGCCGATCTGCGTGAGCAGTTCACGCCGACGCGGCGAACCTGAGGCGAGGTAAAGCGGATTCATCAAGACATCTCCCTGTCGAGGTGCGGGCTAATGCCTGACCGATTCAGTTGATTTTGTAGCGGCGGCTCAACCCACGCAATCCGAAGCTGACCCAAGGCCAGAGCAAGGCGCTGATCAGCGCAGGCAACAGCACGGCCAGCGTCTGACGGTTACCGGTCAAGGCGCTGAGCCACAGTTGCAGCAGTTGCGCGAGACCCAGGATCACCAGGATCACCAGGCTTTGCTGCCACATCGGAAACATCCGCAAACGCGGTCGCAGCGTCATGATCAAAAAGGTGATCAGGGTCAGAATCAGCGCGTTGTGTCCCAACAAGGTGCCGAACAGCACGTCTTGCGCCATGCCCAGACACCAGGCCGTAAGCATCCCGACTTTCTGCGGCACTTCCAATGCCCAATACGCCAATGGCAGCGCAAGAAACATTGGACGCAGGATCTCGACGTGCGGGAACGGTACGATACTGAGCAACAAGGCGATGACAAACGTCAGCCAGATCATCCAGCCATTACGAGGTCGGGTACTGGCCATTATTCTCTACCCTGAGTGGTGGCTTCAGGCGGTTTGGCCGCTGCCGGCTTGACGACCGCCGCGGGTGGTTTGGCTGCTGCGGGATGCGCAGCTGGCTTGGCCGGGGTCGAAGGCTTGCTCGCCGGCTTGGCCGCTGCGGGTGTTGCCGTTGCTGGCACAGCTGCTGTGGCAGCTGGCACCGGGACAACAGTGGCGGCAGGTTTAGGCACGGTGGCAGGCACGATGGCCGCGCCGGGATGCTGATCCGCATCCTGGGCCTGAGCCGCTTCGTTGGCGCGCTCTTCCGGGGTACGGCCATCGCTGAACACCAGCAACATGTAACGACTGCGGTTGAGTGCAGCGGTCGGCACCGCGCGCACGATGGCGAACGGCTGGCCAGAGTCGTGGATGACTTCCTTGACGGTCGCCACCGGGTAACCGGCCGGGAAGCGCTGGCCGAGGCCGGAGCTGACCAACAGATCGCCTTCTTTAATGTCAGCCGTGTCCGCAACGTGACGCAACTCCAGACGTTCCGGGTTGCCGGTGCCACTGGCAATCGCCCGCAAGCCGTTACGGTTCACTTGCACGGGAATGCTGTGGGTGGTGTCGGTCAGCAACAATACACGCGAGGTGTAAGGCATCAGTTCGACCACCTGGCCCATCAGACCCCGGGCATCGAGCACCGGTTGACCGAGTACCACGCCGTCGCGCTCACCTTTGTTGATGATGATGCGATGGGTGAAGGGGTTGGGATCGACGCCGATCAACTCGGCCACTTCGACCTTCTCGTTGACCAGTGCGGACGAGTTGAGCAACTCGCGCAACCGAACGTTCTGCTCGGTCAAGGCCGCAAGCTTCTGCATGCGCCCCTGCAGCAGCAGGTTTTCAGTCTTGAGTTTTTCGTTTTCGGCTACCAGCTCGGTACGGCTGCCAAATTGACTGCTCACACCCTGCCACAACCGCTCCGGCAGGTCGGTGATCCAATAGGCGTCCATCAAGACCAGCGACATCTGACTGCGCGCAGGCTTGAGCACTTCAAAGCGGGCATCGACCACCATCAGCGCGACCGATAGCACGGCCAGCACCAGAAAGCGCACGCCCATTGAGGGACCTTTGGCGAAAAGCGGTTTAATAAGCCGCTCCTCCCAGGCAAATGTTCTCTTTATTCATACGGCATCAAACCGGCCTGGATGCAGACTGACAGAAGATAAACGCCAACAGGCAGCACTGCAAAGTGCTGCCTGCGCGCGAACAGCATAGAAGCATCCGGCGAAATTATTCGCTCGAGAGCAGGTCCATGGTGTGTTTATCCATCATTTCCAATGCACGGCCACCGCCGCGAGCAACGCAGGTCAGCGGGTCTTCGGCAACGATCACCGGCAGACCGGTTTCCTGGGCCAGCAACTTGTCGAGGTCACGCAGCAAGGCGCCACCACCGGTCAGTACCAGGCCACGCTCGGCGATATCCGACGCCAGTTCCGGCGGCGACTGCTCCAATGCGCTTTTCACGGCCTGAACGATGGTTGCCAGGGACTCTTGCAGAGCTTCCAGCACTTCATTGGAGTTCAGGGTGAATGCACGTGGAACGCCTTCAGCCAGGTTACGGCCGCGAACGTCGACTTCGCGAATTTCACCGCCCGGGTAGGCCGTACCGATTTCCTGCTTGATGCGCTCGGCGGTGGATTCGCCGATCAGGCTGCCGTAGTTGCGACGCACGTACGTGATGATCGCTTCATCGAAGCGGTCGCCGCCAACCCGTACGGATTCGGCATAAACCACACCATTGAGGGAGATCAGCGCGATTTCAGTGGTACCACCACCGATATCGACGACCATCGAACCGCGAGCTTCTTCTACCGGTAGGCCGGCGCCGATCGCAGCAGCCATTGGCTCTTCGATCAGGAACACTTCACGGGCACCGGCACCCAGCGCCGATTCACGGATGGCACGACGCTCAACCTGAGTGGACTTGCATGGAACGCAGATCAGCACACGAGGGCTAGGCTGCAGAAAACTGTTTTCGTGAACCTTGTTGATAAAGTACTGCAGCATCTTTTCGCAGACGCTGAAGTCGGCGATGACGCCGTCCTTCATCGGACGAATGGCAGCAATGTTGCCCGGTGTACGGCCGAGCATGCGCTTGGCCTCGGTGCCGACAGCAACGACACTTTTCTGATTACCGTGGGTCCGAATGGCCACAACCGATGGTTCATTCAGGACGATACCGCGCTCGCGCACGTAAATAAGGGTGTTGGCAGTGCCCAGGTCAATGGAAAGATCGCTGGAAAACATGCCACGCAGTTTCTTGAACATGGGAAAGGGACCCTAGGCAACGCGTGGGTAAAAAAGTGCGGCAAACTCTAACAACGACAGGGATTTTGGGCAAGGCGCCAATATGTTAAATTGGCCGCTTTTCTGTGCACCAACCCCCACAATCGCGGCCTTATGACCGTAGAAATGCGGTAGTGTTCCGACAATCTAACACACGGACAGCGTCCGTTCTGTTTTCCACTGGAGAATCCCATGGTGCTTGAACGCTCCGACGTGGAAAAAATCGCTCATCTGGCCGGCCTTGGCCTCAATGATGCCGATCTTCCACACATCACTTCCGCCCTGAACAGCATTCTCGGGCTGGTTGACGAAATGCAGGCGGTCAATACCGACGGTATCGAGCCGCTGGCCCACCCACTGGAAGCCAGTCAGCGCCTGCGTGCAGACGTCGTGACCGAGTCCAATCACCGCGAGGCCTATCAGTCCATCGCACCAGCGGTCGAAAACGGCCTGTATCTGGTTCCGAAAGTCATCGACTAAAGGGAAAGAGCCTGCAATGCATCAATTGACTCTGGCCGAGATCGCCCGCGGACTCGCCGACAAAAAGTTTTCCTCCGAAGAGCTGACCAAAGTGCTGCTGGCGCGTATCGCCCAGCTCGACCCTCAGCTCAACAGTTTCATCAGCGTCACCGAAGAGCTCGCACTGACGCAGGCGAAAGCCGCTGACGTACGCCGGGCCAACGGTGAGAGCGGCGCCCTGCTCGGCGCGCCGATCGCCCACAAGGACCTGTTCTGCACCCAGGGCATTCGCACCAGCTGCGGCTCGAAGATGCTCGACAACTTCAAGGCCCCGTATGACGCCACTGTGGTCGCCAAGCTGGCCGCTGCCGGGGCCGTGACCCTGGGCAAGACCAACATGGACGAATTCGCCATGGGCTCGGCCAACGAGTCGAGCTACTACGGCGCAGTGAAAAACCCGTGGAACCTGGAACACGTTCCAGGCGGTTCGTCCGGCGGTTCGGCGGCAGCGGTTGCCGCTCGTCTGTTACCTGCGGCGACCGGCACCGACACCGGCGGCTCGATCCGACAGCCGGCAGCGCTGACCAACCTCACCGGCCTGAAACCGACGTACGGTCGTGTTTCGCGCTGGGGCATGATCGCTTACGCCTCCAGCCTCGATCAGGGCGGCCCGTTGGCGCGTACCGCTGAAGACTGCGCGATCCTGCTGCAAGGCATGGCCGGTTTCGACCCGCAGGATTCCACCAGCATCGACGAACCCGTGCCGGATTACAGCACCAGCCTCAATGGCTCGCTGCAAGGCCTGCGCATCGGCGTGCCGAAGGAATACTTCAGCGCCGGTCTTGACCCGCGCATCGCCGAATTGATCCACAACAGCGTCAAAGAGCTGGAAAAGCTCGGTGCGGTGGTCAAGGAAATCAGCCTGCCGAACATGCAGCACGCAATTCCTGCGTACTACGTGATTGCCCCGGCCGAAGCCTCTTCCAACCTGTCGCGTTTCGACGGCGTACGTTTCGGCTACCGCTGCGAAGACCCGAAAGACCTGACCGATCTGTACAAACGTTCGCGCGGCGAAGGTTTCGGCCCGGAAGTGCAGCGCCGGATCATGGTTGGCGCCTACGCGCTGTCGGCCGGTTACTACGACGCCTACTACCTGAAGGCACAAAAGATCCGTCGCCTGATCAAGAACGACTTCATGGCTGCCTTCAATGAGGTCGACATCATCCTCGGCCCAACCACGCCGAACCCAGCCTGGAAACTCGGCGCCAAGAGCAGCGACCCGGTCGCTGCGTACCTGGAAGACGTCTACACCATCACCGCCAACCTTGCGGGCCTGCCGGGCTTGTCGATGCCAGCCGGTTTCGTCGATGGTTTGCCGGTCGGCGTGCAATTGCTCGCCCCGTATTTCCAGGAAGGCCGTCTGTTGAACGTCGCCCACCAGTATCAGCTCAACACTGACTGGCACACCCGCACCCCGACAGGCTTCTGAGGAGAAACACATGCAATGGGAAGTCGTGATCGGGCTGGAGATTCATACCCAGCTCGCCACCCAATCGAAGATTTTCTCCGGTAGCGCCACCACGTTTGGCGCAGATCCGAACACCCAGGCCAGCCTGGTAGACCTGGGCATGCCCGGCGTACTGCCGGTACTGAACCAGGAAGCGGTGCGCATGGCGGTGATGTTCGGCCTGGCGATTGACGCCGAAATCGGCCAGCACAACGTGTTCGCCCGTAAAAACTACTTCTATCCGGACCTGCCGAAGGGCTACCAGATCAGCCAGATGGAATTGCCGATCGTCGGCAAGGGCCACCTGGACATCCCGTTGGAAGACGGCACGGTCAAACGCGTCGGCATCACCCGCGCGCACCTGGAAGAAGACGCCGGTAAAAGCCTGCACGAAGAATTCCACGGCGCCACCGGCATCGACCTGAACCGTGCCGGCACGCCGCTGCTGGAAATCGTTTCCGAGCCGGACATGCGCAGCGCCAAGGAAGCCGTGGCCTACGTCAAAGCGATCCACGCCTTGGTGCGTTATCTGGGCATCTGCGACGGCAACATGGCCGAAGGCTCGCTGCGTTGCGACTGCAACGTATCAATCCGTCCAAAAGGCCAGGTTGAGTTCGGCACGCGTTGCGAGATCAAGAACGTCAACTCGTTCCGTTTCATCGAGAAGGCGATCAACACCGAAGTGCGTCGTCAGATCGAGCTGATCGAAGACGGCGGCAAGGTGATCCAGCAGACGCGCCTGTACGACCCGAACAAAGACGAAACCCGCGCCATGCGCAGCAAAGAGGAAGCCAACGACTACCGTTACTTCCCCGATCCGGACCTGTTGCCAGTGGTGATCGAAGACTCGTTCCTCGATGACATCCGCGCCACCCTGCCGGAACTGCCACCGCAAAAACGCGAACGCTTCCAGGAGCAGTTCGGCCTGTCGGTCTACGATGCCAGCGTCCTGGCGTCGAGCCGCGAGCAAGCGGATTACTTCGAAAAAGTCGTGAGCATCGCCAGTGACGCCAAACTGGCGGCCAACTGGGTCATGGTCGAACTGGGCAGCCTGCTGAACAAGCAAGGCCTGGAAATCGATGAGGCACCGGTGTCGGCCGAGCAGTTGGGCGGCATGCTGTTGCGCATCAAGGACAACACCATCTCCGGCAAAATCGCCAAGACCGTGTTCGAAGCCATGGCCAGCGGCGAAGGCAGCGCAGACGAGATCATCGACAAGCGCGGCTTGAAGCAAGTCACCGACAGCGGCGCGATCTCTGCCGTACTCGATGAAATGCTCGCAGCCAACGCCGAACAGGTTGAACAGTATCGCGCGGCAGACGAAGCCAAACGCGGCAAGATGTTCGGCTTCTTCGTCGGTCAGGCAATGAAAGCCTCCAAAGGCAAAGCCAACCCGCAACAAGTCAACGAACTGCTGAAAAGCAAGCTCGAAGGCTGACCGGAATGGAGCCAGATTTAAAGCCTGGCTCAAATTCCTGTGGGAGAGAGCCTGCTCGCGATGACGGTTCGGCACTCAATGCAAAGTTGACTGTCAGAATGCATTCGCGAGCAAACGGAGCGCCGCCCGGCCCTCTCCCACATTTGTTTCAGGGAAGCCTTTTATGAAACGTCTACTTGGCGCGTGCGCCCTGCTTTCTCTGCTGGCCGGTTGCGCCAGCACGGATGTCATCGATCCACACGGCTACGACAAGACCGGCGTGGCCTCGTACTACGGCGCCAAACACCAAGGTAAACGCACCGCCAGTGGCGAGCGTTTCAACCAGCATTCCCTGACCGCTGCCCATCGCCAGTTACCATTTGGCACCCGGGTGAAGGTCACCAACCTGAACAACGATAAATCCTGTGTAGTGCGTATCAACGATCGCGGACCGCACACCCGTGGGCGCCTGATCGACCTGTCTCACGAAGCGGCCGCGCGATTGGGCATGCTGGGCAGCGGCACCGCACCGGTTCGTGTGCAATCCCTCGACAACTGACAGACGGAGCACCGATCATTTTCGGACTTGCCGACTTGCCACTGCTCAGCGTGCTTCAACTGCTCAGTGGTCTGGTACTGCTGATCGCCGGCGCCGAGTTGCTGGTCCGCGCCGCCGCGCGCCTGGCCGCACACTTGCAGGTGCGCCCGCTGATCATCGGCCTGACCGTCGTGGCTCTGGGCAGCAGTGCGCCGCAAATGGCGGTGAGCCTGCAAGCGACCCTTATGCAAAACACCGACATCGCCGTCGGTAGCGTCATTGGCAGCAACATCTTCAACATCCTCGTCACCCTCGGACTCTCGGCGCTGATCATCCCGTTGCGGGTCTCCCGGCAATTGGTACGCCTGGACATCCCGGTGATGATTGGCGCCAGCCTGCTGGTGTTCGCCCTGGCCTGGAATGAACGACTGACACCGCTCGACGGCACGATTCTGTTAGCCGCGCTGGTGCTTTACCTCGGGTTGCTGCTGCGCCAGTCGCGGCACTCGGTGCGCCCGCACAGCACGAAGGCTGACGACGGCAGCCAATCCCGCGCTCCGTGGTTGAGCAGCGTGTTGCTGATGCTCGCCGGTCTGGCGCTGCTGGTGTTTGCCGGGCATCTGCTACTCAGCGCAGCGGTCGAGGTGGCAACCGAACTCGGCTTGTCGGAACGGATCATCGGCCTGACCATCATTGCCGTCAGCACGTCGCTGCCGGAACTGGCGACCTCGCTGATCGCCGCCCTGCGTGGTCAGCGCGACATCGCGGTGGGTAACGTGATTGGCAGCAACCTGTTCAACTTGCTGGGTGTGCTGGGCTTCACCGCGTTGGTTGCGCCGACACCGCTGTCGGTATCACCCAATGCGCTGGATTTCGACTTGCCGGTGATGCTCGCTGTCAGCGTGCTGTGTTTGCCGGTGTTCTATTCAGGCTATCGAATTACCCGCGCCGAAGGCCTGCTGTTTCTGGCCTTGTACCTGGCGTATGGGCTGCATGTCGTGTCGTTTACCACAGGCATGCCGCTGGCCGGCAAACTTGAACACCTGATGCTGTTTTTCGTCCTGCCGGCGCTGGTGGCGTTTTTGCTGTTTACGTCACTGCGCGCCTGGCGCCTCCAACACCACAAGAGGGAATCGCCATGACCGACAAACCCGGCTCCAGCAAACCGACCGGCATTGAAGTGCGCCGCCAGGTCATGGGCGACGCCTTCGTCGACCGTTCCATGGGCAATGCCACCGAGCTGACCCGGTCGTTTCAGGAGTTCGTCAACGAACACGCCTGGGGTGCGGTGTGGAACCGTGACGGTCTTGCGCTGAAAACCCGCAGCCTGATCACCCTCGCGGCCCTGACCTCGCTCAAGTGCCCGCAAGAACTCAAAGGCCACGTGCGTGGCGCACTGAACAATGGCTGCACGGTCGACGAGATCCGCGAAACACTGATGCACTGCGCGGTCTACGCCGGCGTGCCAGCGGCGATGGAGGCGTTCCGCGCGGCGCAGGAAGTGATCGATAGTTACCAGAAGCCCGAGTAAGACGCCGGCATCTGGGGTGCCTGCAAGATTGCTATCGCGAGCAAGCTCGCTCCCACAGTGGATTTTTGGTGTACGCAGATTTTGTGTTCCACACAGATCAAATGTGGGAGCGAGCTTGCTCGCGATTGGACCTGAAGGGCAATGAAGATCTATCGGCTAAATCCACCCGCCCCACTGCAACACAAAGATCCCGAGGTTGGTGGTGACCGCCGCCATCAACGTGGTGATGACGATGATCGCCGCCGCCAGTTCATGGTTGCCATTGGCCGCCCGGGCCATGACAAAACTGGCGGCGGCGGTCGGGCTGCCGAAGTACAGGAACAAAATCCCCAACTCTGCCCCGCGAAAACCCCAGAACCAGGCCCCGAGCGTGGCCAGAATCGGCAAGCCGACCATCTTCACCAGGCTTGAACTCAACGCCAGATCACCGCTCTTGCGCAACGCCGCCAGCGACAGCGTGCCGCCAATGCAGATCAACGCCAGCGGCAAGGTCATCTGCGCCAGGTAGCTGCCGGAAGTCTCCAGCCAGCCGGGCAAGCCAATCCGGAAATAGGCGAACGGCGCGGCTGAAAGCACGCTGAGGATCAACGGATTGCTGAGCACACTTTTGAAGATGCTCCACGGATCGGATTTGATCACCGGGCTGTACACCGCCAGAACGATGGTCGACAGCGTGTTGTAAAACAGGATCACCAGCGCCGCGAGAATCGCCCCGAGGGAAATCCCATAAGCGCCGTACATGCTCGCCGCCAGCGCCAGACCGATCACCCCGTTGTTGCCGCGAAACGCGCCTTGGGTGTAGATCCCTCGATCCTCTCGCGGGCACCGCCAGATCGCCCACCCCCAGGCAATGGCGAAACACACCAGGGTCGCCAGCGAGAAATAGATCAGCAGCGCCGGTTTCAAGGCCGCGTGCAGGTCGGCGTGCGTAATCCCGAGAAACAGCAGCGCCGGCATGGTGACGTTGAACACCAGCGACGAGGCGGTGTGGATAAAGTCGTCATTGATCCAGTGGATGCGCTTGAGCAGCACGCCCAAAAACAACATGGCAAAGACTGGCGCGGTGATGGTCAGCGTTTCGAGAAAAATTGCCAGCATGCCGGGTGAACCTTGAGGGGCGTCGTTAGGGGGCTAATGATAAGCCAGTGCTGACCTTTTAAGATCAAAAGATCGCAGCCTTCGGCAGCTCCTACGGGATGTGCGCCGATCCAATGTAGGAGCTGCCGAAGGCTGCGATCTTTTCCCTGACGACTCGATCTCAGGTAATCGGCGCCGGATTGAACAAGGTAATGTCGTTATGCAGTTTGTGCTGCTCCGCCCACGTCTGCTTCCTGCCGCTGGCCACGTCCAGATAGAAGTGGAACAACTCCCAGCCCAACTCCTCGATGGAAGCGCGCCCCGTGGCAATCCGCCCGGCATCGATGTCGATCAGATCCGGCCAACGTTGCGCCAACTCGGTTCGGGTCGAGACCTTGACCACCGGCGCCATCGCCAGACCATAGGGCGTGCCACGCCCGGTGGTGAACACATGCAGGTTCATCCCGGCCGCCAGTTGCAAGGTGCCGCAGACAAAATCACTGGCCGGCGTCGCACAGAAAATCAGCCCTTTGCGCTTGAACCGTTCGCCGGGACCGAGCACGCCATTGATCGCGCTGTTGCCGGATTTGACGATCGAGCCCAGAGATTTCTCGACAATGTTCGACAACCCGCCCTTCTTGTTACCCGGCGTGGTGTTGGCACTGCGGTCCGCTTCGCCCTTGGCCAGGTAACGGTCGTACCAATCCATTTCGCGCACCAGTTCCTGGGCGACTTCCTTGGTTTCCGCCCGCGAGGTCAGCAAGTAGATCGCGTCGCGCACTTCGGTGACTTCGGAAAACATCACCGTCGCCCCGGCCCGGAGCAGCAAATCCGAGGCAAAGCCCAGCGCCGGGTTGGCGGTGATTCCGGAAAACGCATCGCTGCCGCCGCACTGCATACCGAGGATCAACTCGGACGCCGGCACGGTTTCGCGGCGGCGCTGGTCAAGTTTCTTCAGGCGGACTTCAGCCAGCGCCATGATCTGCTCGATCATCTCGCTGAAACCGTGACTGGAATCCTGCAAGCGATACAGCCACGGCTCGCTGAGATCCACCGAACGGTCGTTCTCGTGCATCACCTGCCCGGCCTGCAATTTCTCGCAGCCCAGACTGATCACCAACGCTTCGCCACCCAGGTTCGGGTTGCGCGCCAGGTTGCGCACGGTGCGGATCGGGATGTAGGCGTCGGTGGCGGTGATCGCCACGCCGCAGCCGTAGCTGTGAGTCAGCGCGATCACGTCATCGACGTGCGGGTACCTGGGCAGCAACTCGTCCTTGATGCGCTTGACCGCATGGTCGAGCACACCGGTGACGCATTGCACGGTGGTGGTGATCCCCAGAATATTGCGCGTACCAACGGTGCCGTCGGCGTTGCGATAGCCCTCGAACGTGAAGCCTTCCAAGGGTGCTTGTGCGGCCGGCACCTCGGTGGACAGCGGCAGGCTGTCCAGCGGTGGCGCGGTAGGCATGCGCAGTTGATCTTCCTTGACCCAGCTCCCCCGCGGGATCGGCTGCAAGGCGTAACCGATGGTCTGGCCGTAGCGAATCACCTGACCGCCTTCGGGGATGTCTTCCAGCGTCACCTTGTGGCTCTGCGGCACGAACTCCACGGTCACCAAGCCGTCCGGGAATTCAGTGCCGGCCGGTACGCCCTGGTCATTGACCACGATCACCACGTTATCGCGCTCGTGCAGCCGGATGTAGCGCGGCGAGTCGGAATGTTCAATCAACTGCATGACGCCGCTCCTCAGGAATGCGCTTGAGACAATTTGTTAGTCAGTTCGGAGCCATTGGCGGGTGGCTCTTTGAGCACCACGCGTTTGATCGGTCCGACGATCACCAGGTAACTGAACACCGCGACCAGTGCATTGCAGCCGACAAACACCAGAGCCCATTTGAACGACCCGGTGGTACTGATGATGTAGCCAATCACGATCGGTGTAGTGATCGAAGCGATGTTGCCGAACATGTTGAACAGGCCGCCACTCAAGCCCGCGATCTGTTTTGGCGACGTGTCGGAAACCACCGCCCAACCCAATGCGCCCACACCTTTGCCGAAGAATGCGAGGGCCATGAAGCCCACGACGATCCATTCAATGTCCACGTAGTTGCAGGCCACGATGCTGGTCGACAGCAACAACCCACCGATGATCGGCGCCTTGCGGGCGAAGGTCAGCGAGTGGCCCGTACGCAGCAGGTAGTCGGAAATGATCCCGCCCAAGACACCACCGATGAAGCCGCAGATTGCCGGCAGCGAAGCAATGAAACCGGCCTTGAGAATGGTCATGCCGCGCTCCTGCACCAGGTACACCGGGAACCAGGTCAGGAAGAAATAGGTGATGCCGTTGATGCAGTACTGGCCCAGGTACACGCCGAGCATCATGCGGTTGCTCAGCAGTTGGCGCACGTAATCCCACTTCGGACCGTCGACGCGTTTGCCCTTGTCCTGATCCATATCGACCAGGCCGCCGTTGTCGGCGATGTGCTTGAACTCGGCGTCGTTGATCATCGGGTGCTGGCGCGGGCTGTGGATAACTTTCAGCCAGACCAGCGAAAACACCATGCCGATCCCGCCCATCACCATAAACACATGCTGCCAACCGAAGCTGTAGACAATCCAGCCCATCAGCGGCGCAAAGATCACGGTGGCGAAGTACTGCGCCGAGTTGAAAATCGCCGAAGCAGTACCGCGCTCGGCGGTCGGGAACCAGGCCGCAACAATGCGTGCGTTACCGGGAAAGGACGGCGCCTCGGCCAGGCCCACCAGAAAGCGCAGCATGAACAGCGCGACGATCGCGGTGGAGACGCCGAACTCACCGACATAGCCTTGCAGCACGGTGAACAGCGACCAGGTGAAGATGCTCAGGGCATAGACTTTTTTCGAACCGAAGCGGTCGAGCAGCCAGCCGCCGGGGATCTGACCGGCCACGTAGGCCCAACCGAATGCGGAGAAAATGTAGCCGAGGGTGACGGCGTCGATGCCCAGGTCCTTTTGCAGGCTGGAGCCCGCAATGGCGATGGTGGCACGGTCGGCGTAGTTGATCGTGGTCACCAGAAACAGCATGAGCAGGATTAAATAGCGGACGTGGGTCGGCTTGGTCGCTTGCATGTAGATGTACTCCCACTGATTATTTTTATGCGCGGGTGAATCTTTTATATCCGCGTAGGAGCTGCCGCAGGCTGCGATCTTTTGATCTTGATTCCTGGCGTCCTTGAGGACGCTGAAGATCAAAAGATCGCAGCCTTCGGCAGCTCCTACATCGGTTGGCGGTATCCGGCAGCGGTGTTGCGTGTTACGAACCGATGTAGGCAGTTTTCACCACGGTGTAGAACTCCTGCGCGTAGCGACCTTGCTCCCGCGACCCATAGGATGAACCTTTTCGACCACCAAAGGGCACGTGGTAATCGACGCCGGCGGTCGGCAGATTGACCATCACCATCCCGGCCTGGGAGTGGCGCTTGAAGTGGTTGGCGTACTTCAGCGAAGTGGTGGCGATGCCCGCCGACAAGCCGAATTCGGTGTCATTGGCCATGGCCAGCGCCGCGTCGTAATCGGCCACCCGAACAATGTTCGCCACCGGACCGAAGATCTCTTCGCGGCTGATACGCATCGCAGCTTCGCTGTCGGCAAACAGCGTAGGCGCGAGGAAATAGCCTTCGGTATCGCAGGTCACCAGGCCACCACCGCTGACCAGTCGTGCGCCTTCGGACTGGCCGATGTCGATGTACTTCAGGTCCTGTTCCAGCTGCGCTTGCGAGACCACCGGACCGATATCGGTACCGGTTCTCAAAGCATGACCGACCTTGATCGACTTCATCCGCTCGGCCATGGCCTCGACGAATTTGTCGTGAATCCCGGCGGTGACAATCAAGCGGCTCGAGGCCGTGCAACGCTGGCCGGTGGAGTAGAACGCGCTCTGCACCGACAGCTCGACAGCTTGTTTGAGATCGGCATCGTCGAGAATGATCTGCGGGTTCTTACCGCCCATTTCCAACTGCACCTTGGCCTGACGCGACACGCAGTTGACCGCGATCTGCCGACCCACGCCAACGGAACCGGTGAAGCTGATGCCGTCGACTTTCGGGCTGTTGACCATGGCGTCGCCGATCACTCGACCACTGCCCATCACCAGGTTGAACACCCCGGCCGGGAAACCGGCGCGGGAAATGATTTCGGCCAAGGCCCAGGCGCAACCGGGCACCAGTTCCGCCGGCTTGAGCACCACGCAGTTGCCGTAGGCCAACGCCGGGGCGATCTTCCACGCAGGAATGGCAATCGGGAAGTTCCACGGAGTGATCAGACCCACTACGCCAAGGGCTTCGCGGGTGACTTCAACGTTGACGCCCGGACGCACCGACGGCAGGTAATCGCCGGACAGGCGCAGGCATTCACCGGCGAAAAACTTGAAGATGTTGCCGGCACGGGACACTTCGCCGATGGCTTCGGGCAGGGTCTTGCCCTCCTCCCGCGCCAGCAAGGTGCCGAGCTCTTCGCGACGCGCGAGGATTTCGCTGCCGACTTTATCCAGCGCATCGCTGCGCGCCTGAATGCCTGAGGTCGACCAGGCCGGGAAGGCGGCGCGAGCGGCGTCGATGGCGGCGTTCACCTGGGCCAGGTCAGCCTTGGCGTATTCGCCAATGACATCGGACAACTCGGACGGGTTGATATTGGTCGAGTAGTCGGCACCCGCGACCCATTGGCCGCCGATGAAGTTGTCGAATCGTTTTACGTCTGCCACGAAGCCTCTCCTTACGCAGAAGGCCGCTGACTGCTCAACGGCCCAGGTTGATTCAGCGGGTTATTGCGCACCTTGCTTGTCGATCAACGCGGCCAGCGCTTCGTACTCGTCTGGCAGCAGATCGGTCAGCGGGGCGCGTACAGGACCTGCGTCGTAGCCGACGATTTTTGCCCCGGCCTTGACGATACTCACCGCGTAACCGGCCTTGCGATTGCGGATGTCCAGGTACGGCAGGAAGAAGTCGTCGATCAGTTTGCCAACGGTAGCGTGATCGTCACGGGCAATCGCCTGGTAGAAATCCATCGCGGTTTTCGGGATGAAGTTAAACACCGCCGAGGAGTAAACCGGTACACCCAACGCCTTGTACGCAGCGGCGTAAACCTCTGCGGTCGGCAGACCACCGAGGTAGCTGAAGCGATCACCGAGGCGGCGACGGATCGACACCATCAACTCGATATCACCCAGGCCATCCTTGTAGCCGATCAGGTTCGGGCAGCGCTCGGCCAGACGTTCCAGCAGCGGCGCGGTCAGGCGGCAGACGTTGCGGTTGTAAACCACCACGCCGATCTTCACCGATTTGCACACGGCTTCAACGTGGGCGGCAACGCCGTCCTGGCTGGCTTCGGTCAGGTAATGCGGCAGGAGCAACAGGCCTTTGGCGCCCAAACGCTCGGCTTCCTGTGCGTATTCGATAGCCTGACGCGTAGAACCGCCGACACCGGCAAGGATCGGCACGCTGCTGGCGCAGGTGTCGACCGCAGTCTTGATGATTTCCGAGTATTCACTGGCCGCCAGGGAGAAGAACTCACCGGTGCCGCCTGCGGCGAACAAGGCCGAAGCGCCGTACGGCGCCAGCCATTCGAGACGCTTGATGTAGCCCGCGCGATGAAAATCGCCCTGAGCATTGAAATCGGTGACCGGGAAGGACAGCAAGCCGGAGGAGAGGATGGACTTCAGTTCTTGTGGATTCATTATTCGAACACCCTGGGACGCACGTTGTGATGAGAAAACCCGTTCAGCCTTGGCCGAAGTTGTAAGTCATCGTACAACTTAAAATACAATCGTCAACTGCAATTCATCTTTTTTAGGCGAACCACTTTCCCTAAACGTGCGGACTCAGGACGGATGGGGGCTGGTGAGCTACAGCGCAACGATCACCGGGGAGCCGGGAAACTGGCGGTGAGGGTGGATCGTTCGATTCTCAAGACTGGCTGAAGTTATAGCGAACAGGCTGCCGACCCCATCGCGAGCAAGCTCGCTCCCACATTTGATCTCCGGTGTTCACAAATAATGTGTTCACAGAAAATCTCATGTGGGAGCGAGCTTGCTCGCGATAGCAGTCTGTCGGGCGACAAATTCCTTGCGCCTGGACCTCCAAACCTACCCCCGCTGCGCCTCTGCCTCTTCATGGGCTTGGCGCAGTCGTTCGCGGCTGTTGGTCAGGTGCAAACGCATGGCTGCGCGGGCGGCGTCCGAATCCTGGCGGGCGATGGCGTCGTAGATTTCTTCATGCTCGCGAGCCAGGCGATTCATGTAGTGCTGATGGTCGTCATGGGCCAGACGCGCGGAATTGAGCCGGGTGCGCGGAATGATGCTGGTGCCCAGGTGGGTCATGATGTCGGTGAAGTAGCGGTTGCCGGTGGCCAGGGCAATCTGCAAATGGAACTGGAAGTCCGACGCCACCGCATCGCCTGCGTGGGCTGCGCTTTCGTTCAAGGCGTCCAGTGCCGCACGCATCAAGGCCAACTGCTCGGGGCTGCGGCGTTGTGCGGCGAGGCCGGCAGACTCGACTTCGAGGCTGATGCGCAACTCCAGAATCGCCAGCACATCACGCAGGGTCACCACGGTGGCCGGGTCGATGCGAAAACCGCTTGGGCTCGGCGTGTCGAGCACAAACGTGCCGATGCCGTGACGGGTTTCAACCTGCCCTGCCGCCTGTAAACGCGAGATCGCTTCGCGCACCACGGTGCGGCTGACGCCGTGAGCCTCCATGATCGCCGACTCGGTGGGCAACTTGTCGCCACGTTTGAGCAGGCCGTCGCGAATCTGCTCGGACAGCACCGTCACCAGCTCCTGCGCGAGGCTGCGGCGCTTGCGCGGGAGACGGGGGGCGTCGATCGGATTTTCCATGGTAAACGTCTATCTCAAGCAAACGGTTGAGAACGCATCATAGCGCAGCGCAGTTGTACGATCACTGCCGAGCTACAACACCCCCTCGTAGGAGCTGCCGAAGGCTGCGATCTTTTGCCTTTAAAAGATCAGATCAAAAGATCGCAGCCTGCGGCAGCTCCTACGGGAGGGGGAAAGCGCCTACGCGGTAACGGTCTGCTCCAGCAGGTGGCCGTTGTCGATACGCACATGCCGTGGGTGGAAGCGTTTCAGGCTGCTGCGATGGCCGACGCTGACAATACTCAGGCCCGGCAGATGATCGATCAACGCCTGATACAGCGACGCTTCATCCTCTTCGTCCATCGCCGAGGTCGCTTCGTCCATGTACAGCCATTGCGGCGCGTAGAGCAGTGCGCGGGCAAATGCCAGACGTTGCTGCTCACCCGGCGACAACAGGCGTTGCCAGTGATTGGCTTCGTCGAGACGCGACACCAGATGCGGCAGGCGGCAGGTTTCCAGCACCTGCACGTAGCGCTCGTGCGGGTAGGTGTCGCCGGACTGTGGATAACTCAGGGCTTCACTTAGGCTGCCAATCGGCAGATAGGGCTTTTGCGGCAGGAACAGATAGCGTGCGGCTGGAAGGCGAATATTGCCGTGACCCGCAGGCCAAAGCCCGCCCATTGCCCGCAGCAAGGTACTTTTGCCACTGCCGGAGCGACCACTGAGCATCAGCCGGTCGCCTTGTTCCACGGTCATGTTGGCGTTGGTCAGCAAATGACGACCGTCGGCCAGGTTCAGACTCAAATTATGCACCGCCAGCGTATCACCGTGGCTCTGCACATCAATTGCCGGAGCACGATGTTCATTGTCGAGCATGGCCTGACGGAAGCTCACCAAACGGTCACAAGTGGCTTTCCAGACTGCAATGGACGCGTAAGCATCGATAAACCAGCTGAAGTTTTCCTGAACATTGCTAAACGCAGAGTTGATTTGCATCAGCTCGCCCAACTGGATCTTGTCGGCGAAATAACGCGGCGCCGCGACCATAAAGGGGAACACAATCGCGATCTGCGAGTACCCGGCAGTAAAGAACGTCAGGCGCTTCGTCACCCGCATCAGCGCCCAGTAGTTGGTCCACACCTTGCCGAAACGTGTGCTCAAGCGCTGGTTTTCATTAGTCTCGCCGTCATATAAGGCAATGCTTTCAGCATTTTCGCGTACCCGGACCAAAGAAAAACGCATGTCGGCTTCGAAACGTTGCTGTTGATTGTTTAGCGGGATCAAGCTGCTACCGATCACTCGGGTCAACCAACTACCGATCGCTGCATACAGGAAGGCACACCAAAACATGTAGCCGGGAATGTTGATACCGAATACTTCGAGACTGCCCGACACGCCCCAGAGAATGATCGAAAAGGACACCAGACTGACCACTGTCCGAAACAACCCCAACGTCAAGCTCAGGGTATCGCTTGTAAAGTTTTTGAGGTCCTCGCTCAGTCGCTGGTCCGGGTTATCGGTATGCCCGCCGGACTCCATCTGATAATAGTTCTTGTGATCGAGCCAACGATTGAAGTGCTGCTCGGTCAACCAGCGCCGCCAACTGATGGTCAGCATCTGGGTCAGGTAAAGACGATACACGGCCCCCAGAATGGCCACCGCAGCAATCCCGCAGAAATACAGGATCAGGCTCCAGAACGCGGTCCCGTCTTTCTGCTGCAAAGCGTTATAGAAGTCTTTGTACCAATTGTTCATCCAGACCGAAATACCAACGCTGAACAACGACAGCCCTATCACTGCGACCAGCAACACCCAGGCCTTACCCTTTTCCTCACTGCGCCAATAAGGCGAGGTGAGTTGCCAGACACGGCGAAAAAACTGCCCGCGCACAGCGTCGTTGACCGCGGAATATTCAGCGTTCTGATTCATGGTTCAGACTCGATAAAGAAAAGAACAGGCACGAACCGATCATAGATGATCGGCTCGGGTTATCGCGAGGTCTGCTGATAACCGTTCAGCGCCGGTTCAGCGGCGAACGGGACGTTTCTGTAGTTTGCGCTGCAGAGTGCGCCGGTGCATGCCCAAGGCGCGGGCAGTGGCGGAGATGTTGCCTTCGTGTTCGGTCAGCACGCGCTGGATGTGTTCCCATTGCAGGCGGTCCACCGACATCGGGTTTTCCGGCACCAGGGTGTCGAGGTCGGCGTGCTCGGAAAGCAGCGCCGCCAACACGTCATCGGCGTCCGCTGGTTTGCACAGGTAATTGCAGGCGCCGCGCTTGATCGCTTCGACGGCGGTGGCAATGCTCGAGTAACCGGTGAGGATCACCACGCGCATTTCCGGGTCGAGTTCGAGCAGCTTGGGCAGCAGCACCAGGCCCGAATCGCCGTCCATTTTCAGATCCAGCGCGGCAAAGTCAGGCAGATCGGCCTGAGCGATGGTCAGGCCTTCTTCGGCAGAGCCTGCGGTGCTGACCCGAAAGCCACGGCGGCTCATGGCGCGAGCCATGACGCGGGTGAATGTTGCGTCGTCGTCTACCAGCAACAAATGCGGCAGGTCTTCGCCTTCGACTTGGATCTCGTCACTCATGTTCGTCTCCTCGGGCGACACGGGGCAGGCGCAGCTCGGTGAGCGTACCGCCTTCCTCATGACTGTAGAGTTTCACTGAGCCGCCAGCGCGTGTCACGCTGGCCTTGCTCAAAAACAGGCCCAGGCCGAAACCTTTGCCCTTGGTGGTAAAAAACGGTTTGCCGATCTGTTCGGCAATCGCCAGCGGCACACCGGCGCCATGGTCGCGAATGCTGATGGTCAGCTCGAAGGCATCCCAATTCAGCGTCACTTCCAGTCCTTCGGGGCAGGCATCGGCGGCGTTGTTCAGTAAATTCAGCAAGGCCTGGGTCAGGTCCGGCGGCGGCGCCAGACGCGGTTCATCGCCAAGCCCCAGGCGCCGCAAGCGATAGGTCGCTTCGGGACGCATCAGGTGCCAGCGGTTGAGGGCTTCATCGAGCCAGACGCTGACGCCCTGCATCTCCACCGCCAGCCGACGATTGGCTTCGGCGGCGCGAACCAGCTGCTGCAAGGTCTGTTTGCACAGCTTCACCTGATCCTGCAGCACCCTCAAGTCATCTTGCAGCAACGGGTCGTGATGGTCTTGCTGCATTTCCTTGAGCAGCACGCTCATGGTCGCCAGCGGCGTACCCAATTCGTGGGCGGCACCGGCAGCCTGGGTCGCAACGGCCAGCAGTTGCTGGTCGCGCAGGCCTTCTTCACGGCGAATCGCCCGTAGTTCTTCCTGACGACGCAGCTCTTCGGCCATCCGCGCGGCGAAAAAGGTGATCACCGCCGCGGCCAAAGCAAAGCTCAGCCACATGCCGTAGATCTGCATCTTTTCCCGGTACATCGGGAACGTTTCCAGCGGGTAAAACTGCGCCAGCAACAAGGTGTACATCGCCAGCGCGATGCCGGAGAGAACCACCGAATAGCGCCACGGCAGCGTGACGGCGGCGATGGTCAGCGGCACCAGATAATAGGAAACGAACGGGTTGGTCGAACCTCCGGAGAAATATAGCAGCGCACTGTGGATAAACAGGTCACAGGCCAGTTGCACGGCGTATTCGAGCTCGGTCACCGGCCACGAGGTGCGTAAGCGGATCGCGGTAAAGGCACACAGCAGCATCGAACAACCGAGGGTCGCTGCCAATTGAAACCACGGCAGCGGAAGCAGGTTGAACCAGTAGGCGAGCCCCACCGAACCGGCCTGAGCGGCCAGCACCAGGGTGCGGATGAATGTCAGTCGCCAGAGGTTCTGGCGAGTCGCGGAAAGCAGTTGTACGGGGGCGAGCATGAGCTCTCCTGATGAGCGCTCCAGGCGGATCGCGTCGAGTATAACCAAGCGAGGGGTCCGACAGGCAAAAGTGCGGCAAAGCGCCACAGCTTCGGCCCGGATCATCTGTATAGAAGTTGTAAGCGGGTGAACCCGACAATAAAAGCTAGAGTCTGATGGTTTCACGCAGGTTCGGACCACAACCCCTGCGCATCATCCAAGGAGCTTCCATGAACACATTGCGCCGCAGCGCCGCCCTTCTCGCCCTCAGTGCCGGTACCCTCGCCAGCGTGCCGGCATTGGCCGCCGACGAACTTCACTACAACCAGATTTCCCTGCGCGCCGAAGTCAGCCAGGAAGTGGCCCGCGACCTGATGATCGTGACCCTCTACACCGAAGAACAAAACACCGACCCGGCGAAACTCGCCGCCGACGTCAGCACCACCCTGAACAAGGCGCTCGGCCTGGCCAAACAGGTCAAGGACATCACCCTGCGTCAGGGCAGTCGTAACAGCTACCCGATCTACGACACCAAGGGCCAGAAAATCACCGGCTGGCGTGAGCGCGCCGAACTGCGCCTGGAAAGCTCGAACTTCGCTGCGCTGTCCAAGCTCACCGGCGAACTGCTGACCGACCTGAAAATGGGCGGCATGGACTTCGCCATCGCCACCCCAACCCGCAAGGCCAGCGAAGACGCGCTGCTCAAAGAAGCCGTCAGCGCCTTCAAGGCCCGCGCCCAACTGGCCACCGATGCACTGGGCGGCAAGGGTTACAAAATCGTCAACCTGAACCTCAACAGCAACGGTTATCCACAGCCTTACTTGCGCGCGCCAATGATGATGAAAGCCGCAAGCATGGACTCGGCACCGGTGACCCCAGATGTCGAGGCCGGGACCAGCAAGGTCGGCATGACTGCCGATGGCTCGATTGAAGTGTTGATGCCTTGATTCGATAACCCGAACACAAAAACGGCGATCACCAAAGTGATCGCCGTTTTTTATTGCTCGTTGTGAGCCAGTCAGTTTTCATGCTGATTGATCCACCGCCATCGTCGGAACGCCGCCCGGAGCCGGCTCGCTCCCACATGTTGAACGGTATGCAGCCGCGCGAGACTGCTCGGCCATAAGGCCGCCAAAGCCTACAAACAGTCTGAATATGCCGAGATAGAGGGGTCCCCCTCACAAACGGATATTTCCGCGCCCCCCATCAACAACGCTACTCTCAGGGAAATACCGCTGCCAAACCCTCGGGGACTCCATGGATAGAACCACCGTCAAACCACTTCTGCTTGCCCTCACCCTCGCCACCCTCGCCCCATTCGCCCAAGCCGCGACCACCCTGATCTACTGCTCCGAAGCCAGCCCTGCCGGCTTCGACCCGAGCCAGTACACCAGTGGCACGGATTTCGATGCCTCGGCTGAAACCGTGTTCAACCGTCTCACCCAATTCAAACGTGGCGGCACGGAAGTCGAGCCGGGGCTGGCGACGAGTTGGGAGGTCGCCAGCGACGGCCTGACCTACACCTTCCACCTGCGCGACGGGGTGAAGTTTCATACCACCGACTACTTCACCCCGAGCCGCGATTTCAACGCGGACGATGTGCTGTTCACCTTCCAGCGCTTGCTCGACCCCGAGAATGCCTTTCGCAAGGCCTACCCCGCCGAGTCGCCGTACTTCACCGACATGGGCCTGAACACCACGATCAAAAGTGTCGACAAGGTCGACGAGCACACCGTGCGCTTTCGCCTGAACAACATTGATGCCGCATTTGTGCAGAACCTGGCGATGAGCTTCGCATCGATCCAGTCCGCCGAGTATGCCGCGCAGTTGCTCAAGGAAGGCAAAGCTGCCGACCTCAACCAGAAGCCGGTCGGCACCGGGCCATTTGTGTTCAAGCGTTATCAGAAGGACTCGCAGATCCGCTACAGCGCCAACCGCGCCTACTGGAAACCCGAGGACGTGAAACTCGATAACCTGGTTTTCTCGATCACCCCGGACGCCGCCGTACGCCTGCAAAAGCTCAAGACCGGCGAGTGCCAGGTCAGCGGTTACCCGCGCCCGGCCGACATCGAAGTGATGGAACAGGACCCGAACCTGCGGGTACTCAAGCAAGCCGGTTTCAACCTTGGTTTCCTCGCCTACAACGTAACCCACCCGCCGCTGGATCAGCTCAAGGTTCGTCAGGCGCTGGACATGGCGATCGACAAGCCCGCGATCATCAAGGCCGTCTATCAAAGCGCCGGGCAACTGGCGCAGAACGCCCTGCCGCCGGCGCAATGGTCTTATGACCCGAACATCAAGGACGCGCCCTACGACCCGACCAAGGCAAAGGCGCTACTGAAAGAAGCAGGGGTTGCACCCGGTACCACCATCAATTTATGGGCGATGACCGTGCAACGCGCGTCCAATCCGAACGCGCGGATGTCGGCGCAAATGATCCAGCAGGACTGGGCCAAGGTCGGCATCACGGCCAACATCGTCAGCTATGAATGGGGCGAGTACATCAAGCGCGCCAAAAACGGCGAGCACGACGCGATGATCTACGGCTGGACCGGCGACAACGGTGACCCGGATAACTGGCTAGGTGTGCTGTACAGCTGCGCCGCGGTGAAAGGTAGCAATTACGCCAAGTGGTGCGACCCGGCTTACGACACATTGATCCAGCAGGCCAAGGTGTCTACTGACAAGCAGCAGCGGGTCAAACTGTACCAGCAGGCACAGCACATCCTTAAACAGCAGGTGCCCATCACGCCAATTGCGAATTCGACTGTTTTTCAGCCTCTGCGCAAGGAAGTTTCCGACTTCAAGATCAGCCCGTTCGGCCTCACACCGTTCTACGGGGTGGGTATAAATAAGTAACACCGCGCTCCGGCCGGGTGCGACAGGCGCCCTGGCCGCACCTCCATGGTGCGTCGCTTGCACCGAAAAAAACGACCGCAAACGGTCAAATGCGTCAACTTTTATACATATGCGACATTAAGGTACGTTCGTTCCACTGTTTAAGGCTTGTAGCCGTTCGGCATCTTGCATTGGGTATGGGCCCTGCATAAGTATCCGCAGGTCGACTCACGAGGTCGTCCTCTAATTCCAAAAATGACAACAAATCATGAGGCCACCATGCTTAAACACGCGGTCATTCCGTTTTTAGTCGGCGCCAGCTTGTTAGCTAGCGCTCCTTCCGCCTTCGCTGCGACTAACCTGGTGTTTTGCTCCGAAGGGAGCCCGGCCGGTTTCGATCCTGGTCAGTACACCACCGGAACCGACTTCGACGCCTCTGCAGAAACCATGTTCAACCGTTTGAGCCAGTTCGAACGTGGCGGCACCGCCGTTGTTCCTGGCCTGGCCACCAGCTGGGACATTGCCCCGGATGGCCTGACTTACACCTTCCATCTGCGCGATGGGGTGAAGTTCCACACCACGCCGTATTTCACACCGACCCGTAATTTCAACGCCGACGACGTGCTGTTCACCTTCAATCGCATGATTGACAAGGACATGCCGTTCCGTAAGGCCTATCCGACCGAATTCCCGTACTTCACCGACATGGGGATGGACACCAACATCACCAAGGTCGAGAAAGTCGACGACAAAACCGTCAAGTTCACCCTCAAAGAAGTTGATGCCGCGTTCATCCAGAACATGGCCATGAGCTTCGCCTCCATCCAGTCCGCCGAGTACGCCGACAAGCTGCTCAAGGAAGGCAAACCGGGTGACATCAACCAGAAGCCGATCGGCACTGGCCCGTTCGTGTTCAAGAGCTACCAGAAAGACTCCAACATCCGTTACACGGGTAACAAGGACTACTGGAAGCCGGAAGACGTCAAGATCGACAACCTGATCTTCGCCATCACCACCGACCCGTCGGTGCGTATCCAGAAGCTCAAGAAAAACGAATGCCAGGTCACCCTCTTCCCGCGTCCGGCCGACCTCAAGGCCCTGGGTGAAGACAAAGAGCTGAAGCTGCCACACCAGGCCGGTTTCAACCTGGGCTACATCGCCTACAACGTGATGCCGGTGCTCAAAGGCCGTACCGACGCCAACCCGCTGGCCAACCTCAAGGTCCGTGAAGCGCTGGACATGGCGGTGAACAAGCCGCAGATCATCGATTCGGTTTACCAGGGCGCTGGTCAATTGGCGGTCAACGCCATGCCGCCGACCCAATGGTCTTACGACACCACCATCAAGGATGCCAAGTACGATCCTGAGAAAGCCAAGGAACTGCTCAAGGAAGCCGGCATCAAGCCTGGCACCGAGATCACCCTGTGGGCCATGCCGGTTCAGCGTCCGTACAACCCGAACGCCAAGTTGATGGCTGAAATGCTGCAGTCCGACTGGGCCAAGATCGGCCTGAAGGTCAACATCGTCAGCTACGAATGGGGCGAGTACATCAAGCGTTCCAAAGGTGGCGAGAACCAGGCGATGATCATCGGCTGGAGCGGCGACAATGGTGACCCGGACAACTGGCTCGGCACCCTGTTCGGCTGCGATGCCATGAACGGTAACAACTTCTCGAAATGGTGCGACAAGCCTTACGACGCACTGATCAAGCAAGCCAAATCCACCCCGGATGTGGCTAAACGCACCGAGCTGTACAAGCAGGCGCAACACCTCCTCAAAGATGCAGTCCCGATGACACCTATCGCACACTCGACGGTGTATCAACCCATGCGCAACACCGTACAGGACTTCAAGATCAGCCCGTTTGGCTTGAACTCCTTCTACGGCGTCAGCGTCAGCAAGTAAGGTTTTGCAATGGCGACGTCCTTGACGTCGCCATTGCCTTATCTGCCAAGACAGCTGGAAATCGCCTACTTCCCAAACCACTGCGGACTACTGCAGCGGGTTTAGGACGTGTCGCCTTTTCCTACCTGTTTTTCAGCCTCTACGCATTTACCGCCAGACCTTCGACTCATACCGTCGGGGGTACGGTCGTTTTTTCGCTGCGGCCGGCAACTGCTGAACCCATGGCATTGATTCAGTGATACCTGCACGTCCCCGGACGGGACGACGGCTCACTGTTACACCTAAAAAGAGAGGGAGCGTCATGCGCCATACCTTGGTTTTATCCGCATTACTGGGCACCGGTCTGTTGGCCGCCACGTCAATCAGCCAGGCCGCCAACAACAGCCTGGTGTTTTGCTCCGAGGGCAGCCCGGCAGGTTTCGACACCGCGCAGTACACCACTGCGACCGACAACGACGCCGCCGAACCGTTGTATAACCGGCTGGCCGAGTTCGAAAAAGGCGCCACCAGTGTCGTACCGGGGCTGGCCACCCGTTGGGATATTTCCGAGGATGGTCTCAAGTACAGGTTCCACCTGCGCGAAGGGGTGAAATTTCACACCACCAAGTACTTCACGCCGAGCCGCGATTTCAACGCCGACGACGTGTTGTTCACCTTCAATCGCATGCTCGATACCGAGCATCCATTCCGTAAGGCTTACCCGACCGAGTTTCCGTACTTCAACGGGATGAGCCTCAACAAGAACATCGCCAAGGTCGAGAAGACCGGGCCGCTGACCGTGGTCATGACCCTGAACTCGGTAGACGCCGCGTTCATTCAGAACATCGCGATGAGTTTCGCCTCGATTCTCTCCGCCGAATACGCCGACCAGTTGCTCGCATCCGGCAAGCCGAGCGAGATCAACCAGAAGCCGATCGGCACCGGGCCGTTCGTGTTCAAGAGCTACCAGAAAGATTCCAACATCCGTTACACCGGCAACAAACACTACTGGGACCCGAGCCGGGTCAAGCTCGACCAACTGATTTTCGCCATCAACACCGACGCGTCGGTGCGCGTGCAGAAGCTCAAGAAAAACGAATGCCAGGTCACTCTGCACCCACGCCCCGCCGATGTCGAAGCGCTGAAAAACGACCCCACGCTGCAACTCATCGAGAAGCCCGGTTTCAACCTTGGCTACATTGCCTACAACGTACGGCATAAGCCCTTCGACCAGCTCGAAGTGCGCCAGGCGCTGGACATGGCGGTGAACAAGCAAGGGATCCTCAAGGCGGTGTACCAGGGCGCTGGACAACTGGCGGTCAACGCCATGCCACCGACCCAGTGGTCCTACGACGAAACAATCAAAGACGCCGCCTACAACCCGGAAAAAGCCAAGGAATTGCTCAAGGCTGCCGGGGTCAAGGAAGGCACCGAGATCACTCTCTGGGCGATGCCCGTGCAGCGTCCATACAACCCGAACGCCAAGCTGATGGCAGAAATGCTCCAATCGGACTGGGCAAAAATCGGCCTGAAAGTGAAGATTGTCAGCTACGAATGGGGCGAGTACATCAAGCGCACCAAGAATGGCGAGCACGACGTCAGCCTGATCGGCTGGACCGGCGACAACGGGGACCCGGACAACTGGCTGGGCACCCTGTACGGCTGCGACGCGATTGGCGGCAACAACTACTCCATGTGGTGTGACCCGCAATACGACAAGCTGATCAAGCAAGCCAAGATTGTCACCGACCGTGAGCAACGCACGGTGCTCTACAAACAGGCTCAGCAATTGCTCAAGCAGCAAGTGCCGATCACCCCTGTCGCCCACTCGACGGTCAACCAGCCGTTGAGCGCCAAAGTCGAAGGATTCAAGGTCAGCCCCTTCGGCCGTAACGTGTTCTCGGGTGTCAGCATCGACCAATAACTGATTAGCCAGAACCCTGAGGGAGATTTTCGCCCTCACGCAAAGGTGTTGCCTGAATTCGGCAAACAAGCCTCATGCAAACGTTTGCGATGCCTGAATGAGTTCAAAACCAAATAGCCGGATCACAAAAAAAAGACCGGCATTAAAAAAGAAAGAAAGGAGCTTCACCCATGAAACTGAGCAGCACCGCGTTATTGGCCTTGGCCATCAGCAGCGTCACCGCCACGGCTTACGCAGAAACCCAAAGCCAGGATTTCAACCCGGTTACGGTCAAAACCACCAGCGCCCAGTCCGAAGCCACCGGCTTCGTCGAAGGTCAGAAGATCGACGGCAGTACCCGTAACTGGTACGCCAACGAACAACTGCAGCGTGGCGGCAAGTTCACTTACCGCAAAGATGGTGTGGCGACGCCAACCGATCGCCGTATCAACTGGGTTCAGGGCACTATCGTCAATTACAACTCCGGCTTCACTCAGGGCACCGTCGGGATCAGCACCGAAGTGGCTGCCTACAACGCCATCGCACTGGATCGTGATCACAAGGATCTGGCGTCCAACAACGGTGGCGCACCGGGCTCTCGTCCAGGCGCAGGCAACAACCGTACCCTGACCAAAGAAGGTGGCGATGCACAAGACCAGTGGAGCAAGCTGGGCCTGGCCAACGTCAAGGCTCGCGTCTCCAACACCACCCTGACGGCTGGCCGCCAGAACTTCAGCAGCCCGATGGTCGATGTGATCGGTAACCGTGCCCTGCCTTCGAGCTTCGAAGGTCTGGCAATCCACAGCGAAGAGCTGAACAACCTGGCCTTCGACCTGGCCACATTCGATCGCAACTCTCCGCGTACCGAAGAGAGCCAGCGTAAATTCCGCTCCGAATACTCCGACAGCATTATCGAAGTCGATCACGTGAACACCGCGGGTATCACTTACCAGCCGTTCACCAGCGTGAAAACCAGCCTGTGGGCCACCCAGGCCGAGGACATGTGGAACCAGTACTACTTCGGCGCCAACCATGTATTGGGCGACAGTTCGGTGCTGAGCCTGACCAGCGACCTGAACTACTACAAAACCAAGGACACGGGCAAAAGCAAACTCGGCAAGATCGACAACGATGCCTACTCCCTGTCGTTCGGCCTGACCCACCAGGCCCACAGCCTGACGTTCTCCTGGCAGCAAATTGTCGGTGACGAGTACTTCGACTACCTGCACGAAACCAACGGCATCTACCTGGCCAACTCCCTGCTGTCGGACTTCAACGGCCCGAACGAGAAGTCCTTCCAGGTCGCCTATGGTCTGAACATGGCGGAATACGGCGTGCCAGGCCTGAAGTTCAACATCTACCAGGCGCGTGGCTGGGGTATCGACGGTACTCACTACAAAGGCGGCGCCTACAACAGCGTGCTGGCGATGGACGGCGAACACCACTACGAATACGGCATTGGTGCTACGTACGCCGTACAGAGCGGTCCGCTCAAGGCCACCAAGATTCGCGCGACTTACACCGCGCACCGTGCGAGCGAAAACCAGGCTGACGGCAGCCTCAACGAGTTCCGTCTGGTCACCACCGTTCCATTCAACATTCTCTAAACACCAGTCGAGCGGCTGACTCAGTGACGAGTCGGCCGTTCTGCGATTCTGGTCCAACTGATTGCAGAGGGGTTATTGATGAAAATGCTTCCTTTAAAAGCGGCAATTGCCGCCGCGCTGCTGAGTGTCGCTGTCGGCGCCTTGGCCAAACCCTTGGTGGTCTGTACCGAAGCCAGCCCGGAAGGCTTCGATATGGTCCAGTACACGACTGCAGTCACAGCCGATGCGGTGGCCGAAACCATCTTCAACCGTCTGGTTGACTTCAAGCCCGGTACCACTGAAGTCGTTCCGGCATTGGCCGACTCCTGGGAGATCAGCGAGGACGGTCTGACCTACACGTTCCACCTGCGCAAAGGCGTCAAGTTTCACACCACCGATTACTTCAAGCCGACCCGCGACATGAATGCCGACGACGTGGTCTGGAGTTTCCAGCGTCAGCTGGACCCGAACCATCCGTGGCACACCAAGTCGAGCGTGGGCTTCCCGTACTTTGAAAGCATGGGCTTCAAGGAGCTGCTCAAAAGTGTTGAGAAGGTCGACGACAACACGGTCAAATTCAGCCTGACCCGCCGTGAAGCGCCGTTCCTCGCGGACATCGCCATGGCCTTCTCCTCGATCTACTCCGCCGAGTACGCCGACCAGTTGCTCAAGGCCGACAAGACCGGCGACCTGAACAACAAACCGGTAGGTACCGGCCCGTTCATCTTCCAGCGTTACGCCAAGGATGCTCAGGTCCGCTTCAAGGCCAACCCGGAATACTTCCGTGGCAAGCCGCCGGCTGACGCGCTGATTCTGGCCATCGCCACCGACAACAACGTACGCTTGCAAAAACTCAAGGCCAACGAGTGCCAGGTTGCGCTGTACCCTAAGCCCGATGACATTCCGAGCATCAAGAAAGACACCAACCTGAGCGTCGATGAACTGGATGCGATGACCGTCTCGTACATCGCCATGAACACCACCCACAAGTACATGAGCGACGTGCGGGTACGTAAAGCCATCGATATCGCGTTCGACAAGGAAGCCTATGTCAACGCGCTGTTTGGCAAAGGCAATGCCTCGGTGGCGGTGAACCCGTACCCACCGACCCTGCTGGGTTACAACAAGACCCTGCAAAACCCGAAACGTGACCTGGACAAGGCTCGCGCCCTGCTCAAGGAAGCCGGCGTGCCGGAAGGCACCGCGTTTACCCTGTTCACCCGTAACGGTGGCGGCCAGACCAACCCGAACCCGATGCTCGGCGCACAGATGATGCAATCGGACCTGGCCAAGGTCGGGATCAAGCTCGACATTCGCGTCATGGAGTGGGGCGAAATGCTCAAACGCGCGAAAAACGGTGAACACGATATGGTGTCTGCCGGATGGGCAGGCGATAACGGCGACCCGGATAACTTCCTGACGCCTATGCTCAGTTGCGAGGCGGCAAAAAACGGCGAAAACTACGCCCGCTGGTGCAATGAGAAGTTCCAGACGCTGATCGATGACGCCCGGGCTAAAGTAAACCCGGCCGAACGCTCAGCGCTCTATGAACAGGCCCAGGAGGTTTTCAATCAGGACCAGCCATGGATCAGCATGGCGCACACCAAAATGTTTACGGCCATGCGCAAGAACGTCGAGGGCTATCACATTAGCCCCCTGACCACTAACAACTTCGCTACCACCCAAGTGAAGTAGATAAGAAAACACCCGGCAACGTTGACCCCAACGCTGCCGGGAACGCCTAACCGGCTGATGAGGTACACCAGAAGATGTTTAGTTTTATTGCCCGCCGATTGGGATTATTGATCCCCACGTTCTTCGGCATCACCTTGCTGACTTTCGCGTTGATTCGCATGATTCCCGGCGACCCCGTGGAAGTCATGATGGGAGAACGTCGGGTCGATCCCGAAATGCATGCTCAGGCAATGGAACGCCTTGGTCTGAACAAACCGCTGTATGCCCAATACCTGGACTACATCGGCAAACTGGCCCACGGTGACCTGGGTGAATCCCTGCGGACCCGTGAAAGCGTATGGAGCGAGTTCACCTCGCTGTTCCCGGCAACCCTGGAACTGTCCTCGGCGGCCCTGCTGTTCGCCGGCGTTCTCGGCCTGTTGGCCGGGGTGATCGCGGCGCTGAAGCGAGGATCGCTGTTCGACCATGGAGTCATGGGCATCTCCCTTGCGGGGTATTCGATGCCGATCTTCTGGTGGGGTCTGATCCTCATCATGTTCTTCTCGGTTTCCCTGGGCTTGACCCCGGTGTCCGGGCGGATCGACCTGCTTTACGACATCGAGCCAAGAACCGGCTTCATGCTCATCGACACCCTGCTGGCCAATGACACCGGCGCGTTCTTCGACGCCCTGCACCACCTGATTCTTCCGGCCATCGTGCTCGGTACCATTCCTTTGGCGGTGATCGCCCGGATGACCCGTTCGTCGATGCTCGAAGTCCTGCGTGAGGATTACATCCGCACCGCCCGGGCCAAAGGCCTGTCGCCGTCGCGCGTGGTGTTCGTTCACGGCCTGCGCAACGCCTTGATCCCGGTACTGACCGTGGTCGGCCTGCAAGTCGGCACATTGCTGGCCGGTGCGGTTCTGACCGAAACCATCTTCTCCTGGCCCGGTATCGGCAAATGGCTGATCGAAGCCATTGGCGCCCGGGACTACCCAGTGGTGCAAAACGGAATTCTGTTAATCGCCTGCCTGGTGATTCTGGTCAACTTTGTAGTGGATATTCTTTATGGCTTCGCAAACCCACGCATCCGTCACCAGCGCTGAGACCCTACGCATGAGTACTCCAACGACCTCCGTAGCAGTCGACCAAAGCCTGCTTTATCCATCCCCGTACAAAGAGTTCTGGCAAGCCTTCTCCAAGAACAAGGGCGCCGTCGCCGGCCTGTTCTTCATGCTGCTGGTTATTTTTTGCGCGATCTTCGCCCCGTGGGTGGCTCCCCATAACCCGAGCGAGCAGTTCCGCGACTTCCTGCTGACCCCGCCAGCCTGGCTGGCAAATGGGCAGATGCAGTACCTGCTCGGCACCGATGAACTGGGTCGTGACCTGCTGTCGCGCCTGATCCATGGTTCGCGCCTGTCCTTGATGATCGGCTTGTCGTCGGTGGTCATGTCGCTGATTCCAGGGATCCTGCTGGGGCTGTTCGCCGGATTCTTCCCGCGCCTGCTTGGCCCGACCATCATGCGTCTGATGGACATCATGCTGGCCCTGCCGTCCTTGCTGCTGGCTGTGGCGATCGTCGCCATCCTCGGCCCTGGCCTGATCAACACCGTGATCGCCATCGCTATCGTGTCCCTGCCGTCCTATGTTCGTCTGACCCGCGCTGCGGTGATGGGCGAACTGAACCGCGACTACGTGACCGCCGCGCGCCTGGCCGGTGCCGGTCTGCCACGTCTGATGTTCATCACCGTGCTACCGAACTGCATGGCGCCGCTGATCGTTCAGGCGACCCTGAGTTTCTCCTCGGCGATTCTCGATGCCGCGGCACTGGGCTTCCTCGGCCTTGGCGTACAACCGCCAACCCCTGAGTGGGGCACCATGCTGGCTTCGGCTCGCGACTACATCGAACGCGCCTGGTGGGTCGTCAGCCTGCCGGGTTTGACCATTTTGCTCAGCGTGCTGGCAATCAACTTGATGGGCGACGGCCTGCGCGATGCGCTGGACCCGAAACTCAAGAACGCCGCCTGAGGAGATTCAAATGTCACTGTTAGAAATCAAGAATCTCAACGTTCGCTTCGGCGACAAGAACGCCGTTCCGGTGGTCGATGGCCTCGACATTTCCGTGGACAAGGGTGAGGTCCTGGCCATCGTTGGCGAGTCGGGGTCCGGCAAGTCCGTGACCATGATGGCGCTGATGGGCCTGATCGAACATCCGGGGATCGTCACCGCCGACGCCCTGAATTTCGACGGCAAGAACATGCTCAAGCTCAGCAACCGTCAGCGTCGGCAAATCGTCGGCAAAGACCTGGCCATGGTCTTCCAGGACCCGATGACCGCACTGAACCCGAGCTACACCGTCGGTTTCCAGATCGAAGAAGTGCTGCGTCTGCACCTGAAAATGTCCAGCAAGGCCGCCCGCAAGCGCGCCATCGAGTTGCTGGAAAAAGTCGAAATCCCGGGCGCCGCGAGCCGTATGGATGCCTACCCGCACCAACTGTCCGGCGGTATGAGCCAACGTGTGGCGATTGCCATGGCGATTGCCGGCGAACCGAAACTGCTGATCGCCGACGAACCGACCACCGCGCTGGACGTGACGATCCAGGCGCAGATCATGGACCTGCTGCTGGCGCTGCAAAAAGAGCAGAACATGGGCCTGGTGCTGATCACCCACGACCTCGCCGTGGTGGCCGAAACCGCTCAGCGCGTGTGCGTGATGTACGCCGGCCAGGCGGTAGAAGTCGGTCAGGTGCCGCAGTTGTTCGACATTCCGGCGCACCCGTACAGCGAAGCGCTGCTCAAGGCCATTCCCGAACACAGCCTGGGCTCCTCGCGTCTGGCCACGCTGCCGGGCATCGTTCCCGGCCGTTATGACCGTCCGCAAGGCTGCCTGCTGTCGCCGCGCTGCCCGTACGTGCAGGACAGCTGCCGTCAACAACGTCCAGGCCTGGACCCGAAAAGCAACAGCCTCGCCCGCTGCTTCTATCCTTTGAATCAGGAGGTGGCGTAATGGCCGTCGTTCTCACCGCCCGTGACCTGACCCGTCACTACGAAGTCTCCCGCGGCCTGTTCAAAGGCACCGCGCTGGTACGCGCACTCAACGGCGTGTCGTTCGAACTCGAAGCCGGCAAGACCCTCGCTGTTGTAGGCGAATCCGGCTGCGGAAAATCGACCCTGGCCCGCGCCCTGACGCTGATCGAGGAGCCGTCTTCCGGCTCGTTGAAAATCGCCGGGCAAGAAGTGACCGGTGCCAACAAGGCCGAACGCAAACAGCTGCGCAAAGACGTGCAGATGGTGTTTCAGAGCCCTTACGCCTCGTTGAACCCACGGCAGAAAATCGGCGATCAGCTTGCAGAGCCACTATTGATCAACACCAAGCTTTCCGCAGCTGAACGCCGTGAAAAAGTCCAGGCGATGATGAAGCAGGTTGGCTTGCGTCCTGAGCACTATCAGCGTTATCCACACATGTTCTCGGGTGGTCAGCGCCAGCGGATTGCGCTGGCGCGCGCCATGATGCTGCAACCCAAAGTGCTGGTCGCGGACGAACCGACCTCGGCGCTGGACGTGTCGATCCAGGCTCAGGTGCTCAACCTGTTCATGGACCTTCAACAAGAGTTCAACACCGCCTACGTGTTCATCTCCCACAACCTGGCAGTGGTGCGTCACGTCGCCGATCAGGTGTTGGTGATGTACCTCGGCCGTCCGGTGGAAATGGGCCCGAAAGAAGACATCTACACCCGTCCTCTGCACCCGTACACCCAGGCCCTGCTGTCGGCCACACCGACGATCCACCCGGACCCGACCAAGCCGAAAATCAAGATCGTCGGCGAACTGCCAAACCCGCTGAACCCGCCGTCCGGCTGCGCTTTCCACAAGCGCTGCCCGTACGCCACCGAACTGTGCAGCAAAGAAGAGCCGGCCCTGCGCCAGCTCGACAGCCGCCAGGTGGCCTGCCATTACGCCGAGCAATTCGTCGACGGCGCAGCATAAAAAATGTGGGAGAGGGCTTGCTCACTCCCACAGGGATTGTGTTGCACACAGAGTTAAAGCGTTGACCAAACCCCTTCTACTTCGATTGCGCATCAGTCGGGTAGAGGGGTTTCTTTTTTCAGTGCATCGCTCTTCCTGTCACCAGACAGAGAGACGCTGACAGCATCAATTCGGAAGTACCGGCGACACGGGCCATACTAGCTGTCGTGCGGCGTTTCACTACTACACAACAAACCAACACCATCGAACAGTGACTGGGTGTCGTCCTCGGCGATCAACCACTTACAACCGCACTGCTCCAGCATGTAAGCGCGCCGGTCCCGTGGAAGATCGCGATCGAGTGGCAGATAGGCGGCCCCTACCTTGAAGAGTCCAATCATCGATACCAGAAAGCCCAGACCACGCTCCAAGCCAATGGCTACGATATCACCCCGCGCAACCGAGGCAGCGCTGAGCATGTGGGCAAAGCTGTCAGAGATCTCATCGAGGTCGCGATAGCTCAGGCTGTCACGGCCATCTGACGCTGCGGTGGCGTGCTGAAACCGCCGAACTTGATCGGTGAATAAATCCAGAAAATTTTCCATATCATCCATTTCTTATGGTTTAAATTTCAGCGGCTTTTTCTTTCAGGATCCTTCCCGAAGGTATTTTTTGACCCCCAAATGCCAAAGTAATCGAGACAACAATACGAAACCGAGAGTCGCCAATAACGCACCAAGCAAGGACCAGCCTGTCGTCATTCCCATCGCGGATTGCGCGGGCACTTCCATGATGAAAAAGACAGGCACCACCGTCATGATCACTACCTGGATCCACTCCGGGTAAGCACCGGATGGAAACCGGCCTGTGGTCAGGAACATGAACAACAGATGAGAAATGTTACTGGTCTTCTTGGTCCAGAATGCCAGGCTCGCAATGCTGAACCAGACCGCATAAACCAATGCACATGCCAGCATTATGAAAATGAAAAAAGCCCCCAGCGTCTTTGCAGTCAGATGCCCCTGTGCATAACTCCCACCCAACATCAGCCCTAATCCCAGCACCACGCCGAAAATATGCCAAAGACGCAACTGTCCGAAAGCCAAAATGGTCTGAATATCAATCGGTTTTGATAAGTATGTATCGATGGATTTGCTGATAATTAACCGTGAAGCAGCCTCACAGTTTGGCAAGACAACCATTTGTACAAAAGAGCGAATCAGAATGAACGCACCGTACAGAACAATTGACTGCTCCTTGTTCCAACCACCGATTTTTTCGACATTACCAAAAAATATCTCGATCACTACATAGACGGACAAAGCCAGAAGAGCTGTATTCAACAGGCTTACAAATACCGGCACCCGGTCTTTCAGGTTTGCTTGCAATCTTGCTGACAAGAGCGCTCTAACAGCGCTTACCGTCTTTATTAACCGAACACCGAGTAGCGCTTGACACCCCGAGTCCAAATTAAACGGGTCAGTAAAGACAGAGCCACTACCAGAGCAACCTGAAACAACAGTCCGTTCATCAACTGCTCAGGACTCAACTCCCCCATGATGATTCGAATAGGAAAGTTAATGATGTAGGGAAACGGTGACCACTCAAGAATTGATTGCATCCACCCGGGATAAAGTGACAACGGCGCCAGAACCCCACCAAACAACGTGAGCATATAAGTCAATACCAAATCGAACGCACTTGCCTGATCCGACCAGAACGCCGCCAGCCCACCAATAAAATAGAGTAAATAGTTAATGGCAAAACCCAGGACAATTCCCAGCAGCGCAGGAAACAGGTAAGCCATATTCAAATAGGCACCTGCTTGAGAAAAAACGAACACCCCCGCCACCAGGAAAAAGATCGGTATCACCCTGACAAGTGCTGAGGCCAGCTCATTCAAAAAATAGTAAAGACCAGTATTGAATGGTTTTAAAAGAAGACTTCCTATATCACCCGAGTGAATATCGCTCTCGACCTCTTCAGCGGCGGTACTTGAAACGATTTCGCCGATCAGGAAAACAAGTGCAAAGTAGGCCGCAAACTTTGCTGGAGTAAAACCATCCAGCGCGGCATCCTTCGCAATCCCCATCCAGATGACCATCATGAAAAGTGGTACTAAAGAGGCCAGCAGCAGTACGAACAACTCCGCACGATGTGCAACTTTACGGCGAATGGCTGTACGGGCAACGCCCGCGACTTTCATTATAAGCTGGCTCATGCGACGCACTTCCCGGACGCCCCCTCAACCCGCGCGGCGGCCTCTGCCTGTGAGGCCATGAACAGCTTCAGCAGGGCTTCTTCGATAGGCGGATCACTGATGGAAATATCTATTACCGACTGCTCCGCCAATACCCGCGAGCAAACGGAAACCACATCCGACGCAGCCACCATAAGCTCATGCACAAAGCCGTCGCCGGAGCGGACCAGCCCATACTTGCCAAGTGTCGCAGCCATTACGGCCTCGGACAATTCCACCGTGACGATGCGGTGATTGGACATACGTTTGCGCAATGACTCCAGGGTGTCATCTAACGAAATCCTGCCGTCCGACACAACAATGACTCGCTCACATAAAGCTTCGATATCCTGCATGTAATGCGATGTCAAAAGCACGCTTACATTTCGCTCGCGACTGTAGTCCCGAATGAAAGACCGGACTATTTTCTGAACCCCGACATCAAGTCCGATAGTTGGCTCATCCAGAAATAGAACTTTTGGCTCATGAAGCAACGAGGCAACTAGTTCGCACTTCATTTTCTCGCCAAGAGAAAGGGTGCGCACCGGCGCCTTGGCCAGTTTAGACACTTGCAACAGTTCATCCAAATAACCGTAGATCTGCTTGAACTGCTCGTCAGGAATTTCAAATATCTTCTGGTTCAGCCGAAAGGTTTCCATCGCGGGCAAATCCCAAATCAATTGCTGACGCTGCCCCATAATCAGGGAGATTGATTTCAGAAATTCTTTATTTCGCAGCTGTGGCGTATAGCCCAACACTGATACTTGGCCCGCCGTTGGATAGAGCAAACCCGAGAGCATTTTCAGTGTTGTTGTTTTGCCCGCACCATTGGGGCCGAGGAAACCTACAACCTCACCTTGATTGACAGTAAATGAAATATCGTCAACGGCAGTCTTTTCAAAGGAAGCAGGAGAAACAAGGTTTTTCAGCCAACCAAGCGCCCCCTCTGAGCGCTCTTTGATCCGATAAGTCTTTGACAAATTTCTTACACTTATACAGTCCATTGCTTATTTCACCTTGAAGAAAATGAGCTATCCATCGCGCATATCGTCTCAACGTTAACTTAAGTATCACGCCCCCGTCTCTGGCGTCAAGAAGCGTTAATAAACGTATGAAACTTTCCACCCCACCCCACTGACCACACATTGGTATTGCTGAGTATCCTCATGATCACTGAATACAGTAGTGGCCTAGTGAAGCTACTCCGCAGATCCGCAGACTAGAAGACGAAATTACGCCCCCCCATAGCGATATGGCCGCTTGCTTACACATATCCAAAGTACTCAATACACGCCAGTTACAACGAAATATTTTCTGACACTAATCGTCTAAGATTCTATTGTCGAGTGTAAAAGCCCCAGTAACTCAAAAAGAGAGTCAAGCCACGAACCAAGGAAAAAAAGCTTACAGAAAAACCTTATTCGCAACTGGTTTGGGCTTTCCCAATGAGCAAAAGCTGTCGTTTATCAGGGCGCGTGGTTGATTAGTTAATCGCTCCGTCCCCTACGCCACCGAGCGCTTCAGCAAAGAAGAGCCGGCCCTGCGCCAGCTCGACAGCCGCCAGGTGGCCTGCCATTACGCCGAGCAGTTCGTCGTATAAGCCGGGCATGAGAAAGCGCCCTCTCAGGGCGCTTTTTGAAACGTGTTGACCAAACCCCTCCTTCAGGACTGCGCATCAGTCCGACAGGAGGGGTTTTCTTTTGTCTGAATCCTTAAGAATCCTTAACCTTGGGTATCGTCTTCGGAATCGTCGGAGGACGGGTCCTCATCGCTTTTACTGTCACCCTGATCACCAGTGGCGACCATCAAACCACTGCCCTGCACACTGTTTGCTGCCCAAAAACCCTGGTCCTGCACCGCGCCGCTGCTCGCCCACACTGCCGAAGTGCCCACCGACAGCAACACCAGCACTTTGATCAGTAAAACCACGCGTTGAAAAATGCTCATAGCTGATTCCATCCTTTCGTCTGTGAATCACGGGTAGCTACGGATCGTATGTCCAACGAGCGTAGCGCTGTCTGAAATCTAGTCTGGATAGACGGGATTCACCAGATAGGACGCTAACGAAGGGACGGAATGCGGTGGATGTAGAGATTGGTTTTGAATAAGGGTTATGCCGAAAAGATCCAGCGCGTAGCGTGTCAGAGGTTTCCGTTCGTGCGTGCCATTTTAATTCCCCGCAGGATCGAACAACATGTTGGGGGGCGGACCTCCCACATCAGGCCCCATTGTTTTCAACGGACAGATGATGATCACCACCACTTTTTCACCAATGCAATCACTCGCCGCTACGTTGCTGCCTCATGCGCTGGAACCCTCGGAGGACGGTGCTCACGATCTGTCGCACCTACAGAGGGTGTGGCGCAACGTCCGCTCGCTTCATGCGCAAGAAGGTGGCGATCTTGAGGCGCTGCTGGCAGCGGTGTTGTTGCACGATTGCGTGGCGGTGGAAAAGAACTCGCCGCTACGCTCACAGGCATCACAGCTAGCGGCGCAGAAGGCATCACGGGTGTTGGCGGACATGGCCTGGCACAGCACAAAAATCGCCGTCGTCGCCCATGCCATCGAAGCCCACAGCTTTTCCGCCAATATCGCCCCGACCTCGCTGGAAGCGAAAATCATGCAGGATGCCGACCGCCTCGACGCTCTGGGTATGGTCGGAGTCGCACGCATGTTCTACGTTGGCGGGCGCTTGGGTCGCGCGCTGTACGACCCGCAGGACCCCGAAGCCATCGAACGCGACTACGACGACAAACGCTTTTGCCTTGACCATTTCCAGACCAAACTGCTGCACTTGGCAAACGGTTTCCAGACCACCACGGGGCAGCGTCTGGCACAAATTCGTCATGAGCGGGTGAAAGGTTTTCTGGAACAGTTCAAAGAAGAGATCGGCATTGGCTGATCCACCGCACGCTCAAATGAGACCGAACGACTCAGACAAAGGCCATTGCCATGGAACTGTCGCAGGCACTACTGAGACTCGAACAGCGCCTCCAGTCGCAGGCAACCCGACACGATGCAGAAGAAATCTCACACCTGCTCGCAGACGACTTCGTCGAGTTCGGCGCCAGTGGCAGCATCTGGACCAAGTCTGAAATGGTCGAGCAGTTGCCTCATGAGGCGTTCATCCAGCGCACCATCAGCGAATTCACTGCCAAACAGCTGTCTGAATACACCGTCTTGGTGACCTACCACTGTCACACTGCCGCTATTGGCCAGCGCTGCTCCGCCAACAGCTTGCGCAGTTCGATCTGGCGTAGGCAGGGCGAGAATTGGCAGATGGTTTTCCATCAGGGAACACTTCTCCCTCAGCGATGAATGCCAGCTCGCTTTCTGTACCAAACCCGCGCAGTTGATGACTTCAGGCACAAAAAACCCCGCAGCTTTCGCAACGGGGTTTTCGGTGTTTCAACTCAACGCTTAGTGATGCTCACGCGTCGCACGGAATTTCACCTCCGGCCAGCGCTCTTCCATCAGCGCCAGGTTGACCCGGGTCGGGGCCAGGTAGGTCAGGTGACCACCGCCGTCGACCGCAAGGTTTTCCACGGCCTTGACGCTGAACTCTTCGAGCTTCTTCTTATCGCTGCAATCGATCCAGCGGGCGGAATAGACGGTGATCGGCTCGTAGGAGCACTCGACCTTGTATTCCTCTTTCAGGCGGCTGGCGACCACATCGAACTGCAGCACACCGACGGCGCCGAGGATGATGTCGTTGCTGCGCTCGGGGAAGAACACCTGGGTCGCGCCTTCTTCGGCCAGTTGCTGCAGGCCCTGGCGAAGCTGCTTGGACTTGAGTGGATCACGCAGGCGTACGCGGCGGAACAGTTCCGGGGCGAAGTGCGGGATACCGGTGAAGCCCAGGACTTCGCCTTCGGTGAAGGTGTCGCCGATCTGGATGGTGCCATGGTTGTGCAAACCGATGATGTCGCCGGCAAACGCTTCTTCCAGTTGCTCACGCTCGGAGGAGAAGAAGGTCAACGCATCGCCGATCCGTACGTCCTTGCCAGTGCGCACGTGACGCATCTTCATACCTTTTTCGTACTTGCCAGAGCAGATACGCATGAAGGCGATACGGTCGCGGTGTTTAGGATCCATGTTTGCCTGAATCTTGAACACGAAGCCGGCGAATTTCTCTTCAACCGGCTCGACGGTGCGCTCGTTGGCAACACGCGCCAGCGGCTTCGGCGCCCAGTTGACCACGGCGTCGAGCACGTGATCGACACCGAAGTTGCCCAGTGCAGTACCGAAGAACACCGGGGTCAGTTGGCCGTCGAGGAATTCCTGTTGATTGAATTCATGGCAGGCGCCCTGCACCAGTTCCAGCTGTTCGATGAAGCGCTCGTACTCGTCACCCAAATGGGCACGGGCTTCATCGGAGTCGAGCTTCTCGATGATTTTCACCTCGGTCCGCTCGTGGCCGTGGCCCGCGGTGTAGACGATGATGTAGTCGTCGGCGAGGTGATACACGCCTTTGAAATCGCGGTAGCAACCGATCGGCCAGGTGATCGGCGCAGCCTTGATCTTCAGGACGGCTTCGATTTCGTCGAGCAGTTCGATCGGGTCGCGAATGTCACGGTCGAGTTTGTTGATGAAGCTGACAATCGGCGTGTCACGCAGACGGCAAACGTCCATCAGGGCGATGGTCCGTGGCTCTACGCCTTTACCACCGTCGAGCACCATCAAGGCCGAGTCGACCGCCGTCAGGGTGCGGTAGGTGTCTTCGGAGAAGTCTTCGTGGCCCGGGGTGTCGAGCAGGTTGATCATGTGATCGCGATAAGGGAACTGCATGACCGACGTGGTAATGGAAATACCCCGCTGCTTTTCCATTTCCATCCAGTCGGAGGTGGCATGGCGGTCGGATTTGCGAGACTTCACCGTACCGGCAATCGCAATCGCCTTGCCCATCAGCAAGAGTTTCTCGGTGATGGTGGTTTTACCCGCATCGGGGTGGGAAATAATGGCGAAAGTGCGGCGTTTCGCGACTTCGGCGGCCTGTTTGGTCATGGGAAATCGCCTGGCAGGTGATTCAAAAAAGGGCGGCGAGTATAGCCCAAAACGCGGTCTACGGACCACCGTTCACCCTGTAGCAACTGCCGAGCCTGCGTTGGCCCTCGCCACAAAAGCGGTGCAAATCCCCTCCAAACTCCCCGGTCGGGGAACATCAACCTGTCATCAGGGTCGGTTACATAAGTGACTGACCGGGACCGCACGACGGAAGCGTGCAAAAACGCGACATTTTTTGTTGATCTCAACGCTCTCACGCCCTAAAGTTCGCGCCGAACGTCCATGCTGGAAACGATCCATCCGGCTCAAGTACTGACGACGAGACAGCAAGGTCACCCGCGGCGCAGCGCCAGGTTGACCTTTTTGCTTTCGGCGACATGCCTTGGGAAGTAGGCGAACCAAAGTGGGGATACGGAGGACGTTCATTTGCACCCATTTATTTATTCTGTTTGCCAGTAGGAGCTCCCAAGTATGTCGATCAACGTCGAAGACTATTTCGCGCGTGAAACCTTCCAGAAAATGAAGGCCTTCGCCGACAAACAAGAAACCCCGTTCGTGGTCATCGACACTGCGATGATTGCCCAGGCCTACGATGACCTGCGCGCCGGTTTCGAATTTGCCAAGGTTTACTACGCGGTCAAGGCCAACCCGGCCGTCGAGATCATCGACCTGCTGAAAGAGAAAGGTTCGAGCTTCGACATCGCCTCGATCTACGAGCTGGACAAGGTGCTGGACCGCGGCGTATCCCCGGATCGCATCAGCTACGGCAACACCATCAAGAAATCCAGGGACATTCGCTACTTCTACGAGAAGGGCGTGCGTCTGTATGCCTCCGACTCCGAGGCCGACCTGCGCAACATCGCCAAGGCTGCACCGGGCTCGAAAGTCTATGTGCGCATCCTCACCGAAGGCTCGACCACGGCCGACTGGCCTTTGTCGCGCAAATTCGGCTGCCAGACCGACATGGCCATGGACCTGCTGATCCTCGCCCGCGAACTGGGTCTGGTGCCTTACGGCATCTCCTTCCACGTCGGCTCGCAACAGCGCGATATCAGTGTTTGGGATGCCGCGATCGCCAAGGTCAAAGTGATCTTCGAGCGCCTGAAAGAAGAAGACGGCATCCAGCTCAAGCTGATCAACATGGGCGGCGGCTTCCCGGCCAACTACATCACCCGCACCAACAGCCTGGAAACCTACGCCGAAGAAATCATCCGTTTCCTCAAGGAAGACTTCGGTGACGACCTGCCGGAAATCATCCTCGAGCCAGGCCGTTCGCTGATCGCCAACGCCGGCATCCTGGTTAGCGAAGTGGTTTTGGTTGCGCGTAAATCCCGCACCGCCGTCGAGCGCTGGGTGTACACGGATGTGGGCAAGTTCTCCGGCCTGATCGAAACCATGGACGAAGCCATCAAGTTCCCGATCTGGACCGAGAAGAAAGGTGAGATGGAAGAAGTGGTCATTGCCGGCCCAACCTGCGACAGCGCCGACATCATGTATGAAAACTACAAATACGGCCTGCCGCTGAACCTGGCCATCGGTGACCGCCTGTACTGGCTGTCCACCGGCGCGTACACCACCAGCTACAGCGCCGTTGAGTTCAACGGCTTCCCGCCACTGAAGTCGTTTTACGTGTAAACGCAGATCGCTGTAAGCAAAAGCCCATGACCAGTCATGGGCTTTTGTGTCTCCGATCAGCAGCACCTCATCCCGTCAACTCAGCTGCCCGCCGCTGATAATCAGTGGCCAATGTCTGTATCTGCGGATCGCGCGCACTCAACAGGGCCGTGCCTGCCACGTTCAAGAATTTCAAATTTCCACCGGCCAATGCCTCGCGCAGCCAGCCCAGCGCGGCCTCGATCTGCCCTTGATCGGCCAGCACCGCCGCGTAACTGAACTGCCCCCGAAAGTCCCCACCCTCGGCCGAACGCCGATACCAGTCCACTGCGGCTAGAGGATCCGCCGGGCAGAATCGTCCCTCTTCTAGGTAACGCCCCAACAGGTTCATCGACTTGGCGTGGCCCCTTTCAGCCGCGCCGCGATAACAGGCCAACGCCTGCATCTGGTCTTCGACCACGCCACGACCGGTCGCGAGCAAATTGGCATAGTTGTACAACCCCCAATCCAGCCCGGCTTCAGCGGCCTGACGATAATGCCCCGCAGCGACCGTGGCATTGGCCACACAACCCCAACCATGTTCATGGCAGCGACCGAGCATGTTGCGCGCCATCAGGTGCCCGCCGTTGGCGGCGATCCCGAACCAGCGCACGGCCAGTGGCTGATCCTGCTCGATGCCCTGCCCGTCCAGCAGGATTTGCCCGAGCAAGGCCTGGCCGTCGAGGATTCCGGCCTTGGCGGCGATCAGGATCGCCTGAGCTGCGCGGGCCGGGCTTTCGGCGAGCATGGCGCTGAGTTGATCGCCGTTGAGGACTTCCTCGCGGCGCAGTCGATAGCTCACGGTTAAACCTCGACCCAGCGGCGCAGCAGGTTGTGATAGGTGCCGGTCAGGCGGATCAGCGACGGATGATCCGGCATGTCCTGGGTCAGCTGCTGGATCGCCTCGTCCATCTCGAACAGCAAGGCGCGCTGACTGTCTTCGCGAACCAGGCTTTGGGTCCAGAAGAACGACGCATAACGCGTACCGCGAGTGACCGTGTTGACCTTATGCAAGCTGGTGCCCGGATAGAGCACCAGATCGCCGGCCGGCAATTTCACCCGTTGAGTGCCGAAGGTGTCCTGGATTTCCAGCTCGCCACCGTCGTACTCGTCCGGGTCGCTGAAGAACAGCGTGGATGAGAGATCAGTGCGAACGCGCTCGATGCTGCCCTTGGGTTGGCGCACGGCATTGTCGATATGAAAGTCGAAACTGCCGCCTGCGGTGTAGCAGTTGAGCAGCGGCGGGAAGACTTTGTGCGGTAACGCCGCTGACATGAATCGCGGATGCTTCCACAACCGCTCGAGCATTGCCGCGCCGATTTCCTGCGCCAGCGGGTGGCCTTCCGGCAGTTGCAGGTTGTGCTTGGCCTTGGCCGACTGATAACCGGCGGTGATCTTGCCATCCGCCCAGTCAGCCTGCTCCAGAGCCTCGCGAATGCGCTGCACCTCTTCACGGGAGAATAGGCCGGGAATATGCAGCAGCATGGGGCGATACCTGAGGGCAAAGGAATGCCAATGATATTGATTCTTATTGGCTATGTAAAATCGGCATGACGGACGAGTCAGCAAAAAACGTAAGGAAAAACTGTAAAGAACGTAAGCTCGATGCAATTAGCAATATTTCGCAATTGATACAAATACGTATTTACCCTATATTCCGTCGCCTCAAATCCTTGGGGAGGGGAACTCACAATGTCACGCCAGCCACAACAAACACCGGTCAGCACACCACGCCTGCTCGCTTCTGCAATCGGTGTAGCGATCACCGCCAGCTCTGCCGGTCACATGGCTTTCGCCGCAGAAAATACCGACGAAAAAACGCCGCGCAATGCGATTTCCCTGGATGCCACCAGCGTCACCGGTGAAGCCCGGGACTCAACCTCCTACCAGGTCGAAAAAGCCTCTTCGCCCAAGTACACCGCGCCGCTGGTCGATACCCCGCGTTCGGTCACCGTGATTCCACAACAGGTCCTCAAGGACACTGGCGCCCTCAACATGCAGGATGCTCTGCGCACTGTTCCAGGCATCACTTTCGGTGCCGGTGAAGGCGGCAACCCACAGGGCGACCGCCCGTTCATCCGTGGTTTCGACGCCCAAGGCGACACCTACCTCGACGGCATGCGTGACACCGGCTCCCAGAGCCGTGAAATCTTTGCCGTTGAGTCGATCGAAGTCAGCAAAGGCCCGAACTCCGCGATTGGCGGGCGTGGCGCAGCCGGTGGCAGCATCAACCTGGTGAGCAAAAAGGCGCATCTGGGCGACTCGTTCAATGGCGGCTTCACCTGGGGCTCGGACCAGACCCAGCGCTACACCCTGGACAGCAACTACCAGTTCAGCGATACCGCCGCTGGCCGCCTGAACCTGTTGAGCCACGAAAGCAACGTCGCCGGCCGCGACAAAGTCGATTACGACCGCTGGGGCATCGCGCCGTCGCTGGCCTTCGGTCTGGGCACCGACACCCGCGTCAACCTCGACTACTACCATCTGCAAAGCAACGACCTGCCGGATTCAGGCATTCCGTACAGCGTACCGGCGTCGGGCAAGACCGCTGACCGCACCAAGAGCAACCCGGACAAACCTGATGCTGGCGGCGACAGCAGCAACTTCTATGGCTTGACCGACCGCGACTTCCGCAAGACCCGTACCGACACCGCAACCTTCGCCATCGAGCACGACCTGACCGACGCGCTGACCATCAAGAACACCCTGCGCCATGGCACCAGCATGCAGGATTACATCCTGACCCAGCCGGATGACAGCAAAGGCAACGTGAACAACGGCAGTGTCTGGCGTCGTGCCAACACCCGTGTCAGCAACGTGGCGACCACCACCAACCAGACCGATCTGTTTGGCAACTTCTACATCGCCGGCTTCAAGAACAGCTTCTCCACCGGTGTCGAGTTCTCCCGTGAAGAAGGCGAAAAATCTTCGTACAACGTCAACACCGATACCACGCCGGGATCGCCCGCGACATCGAGCACCCACTGCACGCCGTCGATGATCGGCGCGTCCAGCGGCTACAACTGCACCTCGCTGGCCAACCCGACCCCGAACGATCCGTGGAACGGCGCGATTTCGCGCAACTACGCTGGCACCGACACCACCGCCAACACACGTGCCCTGTACGTGTTCGACACCCTGGAACTGTCACCACAATGGCTGGTGAACATGGGCCTGCGTTACGACCACTTCGACACCCAGTTCAAGACCTTCACCGCCGCAGGTGCTACCACTGCCAAAGGCGCTGACACCAGCGAGTTCGTCACCGGTCAGTTGGGCGTCGTTTACAAACCGGCTGAAAACGGCAGCATCTACGCCTCTTACGCAACCTCGGCCACACCACCGGGTAACACCCTGGGCGAAGGCATGGACGGCAACCCGCTGTCGGGGACCACGGACCGCAACGGCAACCTGCTGAGCAGCGACATGGAGCCGGAAACCACCAAAAACTACGAAGTCGGCACCAAGTGGGACCTGCTCAACGATCGCCTGTCGTTGACCGCCGCCCTGTTCCGTACCGAGAAAGAGAACGCACGCGTTCAAGTCGATACCACTTCCTTCGAAAACGCCGGCAAAACCCGCGTTCAAGGGATCGAATTGTCGGCCAGCGGCAAGATCACCGACAAATGGCAAGTCTTCGCCGGCTACGCCTACATGGACAGTGAGCAAGTCGATGGCGGCCCGCTGAACCACGCCACCGATGGCAACCAACTGCCTAACACCCCGAAAAACAGCGCCAGCCTGTGGACGACGTACAACGTCACGCCGAAGCTGACTCTGGGTGGTGGCGCGTTCTACGTCGATGACGTGTTTGGCAGCGTGGCCAACACCACCCTGGTCGATTCCTACATTCGTTACGACGCCATGGCCAGCTACAAGTTGAGCAAAAACGTCGATCTGCAACTGAACCTGCAGAACCTGACCGACGAGACCTACTACGACAAAGCCTTCGCGACCCACTTCGCCAGCCAGGCGCCGGGCCGTACGGCATTGCTGAGCACCAACTTCCACTTCTGATCCAAGCGTGAAGTGCCAAGCCCCGCCCATTCTGATGAGCGGGGCTTTTATGTGTAAAAAGGAATGCTTCTCGACAACTCACGGCATAATGCGCGCCGTGAAAAACATTTTTAAACGAACAAGGCGGTCGACGTGTTGAAGAAAACCCTGTTCCAGCTGCATTGGTTCTTCGGCATCAGCGCGGGTCTGGTGCTGGCCTTGATGGGCATGACCGGTGCGGCAGTGTCGTTTCAGGATGAGATCCTGCGGGCGCTGAACCCGCAGGTCCTGCAGGTTGAGAAGCAGGTCGCCGGCGTGCTGCCGCCGGCCGATCTGGTGGCCAGGGTCGAAGCCAGTGAGGGCAAGAAAGTCGCGATGCTCTGGGTCGAAACCGAGAGCGGCTTTGCTGCGCGCGTGTTCTTCACCCCGCCACCGGGCGAGCGCCGTGGCCAGATGCGCTACGTCAATCCATATACCGGTGACTACATGGGTGACGCCGTCGGCCAGGGCTTCTTTGGCCTGATGCTGCAACTTCACCGTTTTCTGGCGATGGGCGACACCGGCCGGCAAATCACCGGTGCCTGCACACTGATTCTGATTTTCTTCTGCCTGTCCGGACTCTACCTGCGCTGGCCGCGTCAGGTGGCGAGCTGGCGTGCCTGGCTGACCCTCGACTGGGCGAAAAAAGGTCGCAGCTTCAACTGGGACCTGCACTCCGTCGCGGGCACCTGGTGCTTGCTGGCCTATTTGCTGGCAGCGCTGACCGGGCTGTCCTGGTCCTATGAATGGTACAACCAGGGTCTGAGCAAACTGCTGTCCGACGCGCCGCAAAACGAGCGCGTCAGACAGGGTCGTGGTACCCCGCCACCCGTCGGCCCCGCGCCGACCGCCGATTACAACGCGATCTGGAGCAGCATCTACAGCGCCGCCGGTCCAGGCCTGAGCGCCTACAATGTGCGCATGCCACCGGTGGCCGGACAACCGGCGACTGTGTTCTATCTGTTGAAAAACTCGCCCCACGACCGGGCGCTGAACCAGATCACCCTCGACCCGGCCACCGGCGTTATCAGCCGTCATGATCGCTACGGCGACAAGTGCTTCAAGGCGCAACTGTTGACCAGTATTTACGCGCTGCACGTCGGCAGTTATTTCGGCCTCGTCGGGCGAGTTGTGCTGACACTGGCCTCACTGACCATGCCGTTGTTCTTCATCACCGGCTGGTTGTTGTACCTGGACCGTCGACGCAAGAAACGTCAGATCAAAAACGCCCGCAAAGACCTGCTGCAAACCACCAGCGATGCACCGGCATGGTTGATCGGTTTTGCCAGCCAGAGCGGTTTTGCCGAACAGTTGGCCTGGCAGACCGCCAGCCAATTGCAGGCCGCGGGGGTGCCGGTGAAGGTGCAGCCATTGGCGGCTGTCAGCGAGCAGGATCTGTGTGAGTCGAGCAACGCGCTGTTCGTAGTCAGTACCTTTGGTGACGGCGAAGCACCGGACAGCGCTCGGGGTTTCGAGCGCCAGGTGCTGGGGCGGGCGCTGAGCCTTTCGAGCCTGAACTACGCCGTGCTTGGCCTCGGTGATCGGCAGTATCAACACTTCTGCGGCTTCGCCAAACGCTTGCACAGCTGGCTGTCGGAACACGGTGGCACCACGTTGTTCGCCCCGGTCGAAGTCGACGGTGGCGACCCTTACGCCCTGCGTCATTGGCAGCAGCAGCTCGGTCAACTGACCGGGCAGCCGCCCGTCGATACCTGGAAAGCCCCCAGCTACAGCAACTGGACCTTGAGCCAGCGTGAACGGCTCAACCCCGACAGCAGCGGCGCCGACGTTTACCGGCTGGGCCTGACGGCGCCCGACACCAGCAGTTGGCTGGCCGGCGACCTGGTTGAAGTGCTGCCGCGCAACTGCCGGGGAGCGATTGAACAGTTCCTTGAAGGGCTGGGCGTCGCGGGTGACACGCGGGTGCAACTCGATGGCTTGCAGGAACCCCTTGAACACGCCTTGGCCAGCCGTCAGCTACCCGAGAATCGCGTGCACCTGGTCGGCTTGCACGCTCAGGCGCTGGTCGATGCGCTGGTGCCATTAGCCATGCGCGAATACTCGATCGCCTCGATTGCCGCCGACGGCGTGCTCGAACTGCTGGTGCGTCAGGAATGTCATGCCGATGGCAGCCTGGGCATCGGCTCCGGCTGGCTGACCGAACACGCGCCATTGGGTTCTGCTATCAGTCTGCGAGTGCGGCGCAACAGCGGCTTCCATCTGCCGGCCACGCCCGTGCCAATGATTTTGCTGGGCAACGGCACCGGGCTGGCAGGTCTGCGCAGCTTGCTCAAGGCACGGATTGCCGAAGGTCAGACACGCAACTGGCTGCTGTTCGGCGAACGTAATCGCGAGCACGACTTCCTCTGTCGCGATGAGCTTGAGGGATGGTTGATCGAGGGTGATCTGGAGCGAATGGACCTGGCATTTTCGCGGGATCAGGCCGAGAAGATCTACGTTCAGGATCGCCTGCGCCACCGAGCCATCGAGCTGAAGAAATGGCTGGCGGACGGTGCATCGATCTACATCTGCGGCAGCCTGACAGGGATGGCGACAGGTGTAGATCAGGTGCTCAACGAGGTGCTCGGTGCCGATGAAGTCGAGCAGTTGATCGAGCAAGGGCGCTATCGCCGCGACGTCTACTGACAACACAAACCCAATGTGGGAGCGAGCTTGCTCGCGATGACGGTTCAACATTCAACATTGATGTTGTCTGTCCGACCACTATCGCGAGCAAGCTCGCTTCCACAGGGTTAGATGTCACGCGTTGGCGGGCTCCAATGCCAACTCGGTGACTTCCGGGCGTTTGACCACTGCGTAGACCACCGCCGTCAGCAGGCTCCCGGCGACAATCGCCAGCAGGTAGAGCAGCGCATGGTTGATCGCATTCGGGATCAGCATCACGAACAGCCCACCGTGAGGCGCCATCAGTTTGCAGCCAAAATACATCGACAGCGCACCGGCCAGTGCACCACCGGCGATGCTCGCCGGAATCACCCGCAACGGGTCCTTGGCAGCGAACGGAATCGCCCCTTCGGAGATAAAGCACAGCCCCAACACCAACGCCGCTTTACCGGCTTCGCGTTCGGTCTGGGCAAACTTGCGACGGGCGATGAACGTGGCAATGCCCAGGCCAATCGGCGGCACCATCCCGGCGGCCATGGTCGCGGCCATCGGTGCATAACTTTGCGATGCCAACAACCCCACCGAGAATGCATAAGCGGCCTTGTTGATCGGCCCGCCGAGGTCGACGCACATCATGCCGCCGAGCAATACCCCGAGCAGAATCGCGTTAGTGGTGCCCATGCTGTCGAGGAAATGAGTCAGGCCTGCCAGCAATCCGGCGACCGGTTTGCCTACCACGTAGATCATCACCAGACCGGTGAACAGACTCGCCAGCAACGGGATGATCAGGATCGGCTTCAGCGCTTCCAGACTTTGCGGAAGGCGCGCATAACGATTGATCGCCTGCGCCGCGTAACCGGCGATGAAACCGGCAATGATCCCGCCGATAAAACCGGCGCCCAGGGTACTCGCCAACAGACCGCCGATCATCCCCGGCGCCAGGCCCGGACGGTCAGCAATCGAGTAGGCGATGTATCCTGCCAGCAACGGCACCATCAACTTGAACGCGGTATCGCCACCGATCTGCATCAGTGCCGCCGCCAGCGTGCCCGGTTCCTTGAACGCAGTGATGCCGAAGACAAACGACAGTGCAATCATCAACCCGCCCGCCACCACCATCGGCAGCATGAACGAGACGCCCGTCAGCAGGTGTTTGTAGACCCCGGTTTTCTCTTGTTTGGCCGGGCCTTTGGCGCCGGTCGACGCGGTTTCTTGCGTGCCTTCGGCCAAGGCTTTGTTGAGCGTGGCCTCGGCCTGCTTCAGGGCGATGCCGGTGCCGCAGCGGTAAATTTTCTTGCCGGCGAAACGCTCGGTGGCGACTTCGATGTCCGCCGCCAACAGCACCACGTCGGCATCCGCAATGGCTTGCGCGCTCAGCGGATTGCGCGCACCGACCGAGCCCTGGGTTTCCACCTGCAAGTCGTAACCCAGACGTTTGGCCGCCTGCTGCAAGGCTTCGGCGGCCATAAAGGTGTGGGCCACACCGGTCGGACAGGCGGTGACCGCCACCAGACGCGGCGCAGTTTTGCTGACGGCAACCGGCTCGGCAACGGCCTGCGGCGCGACATAGATTTGGGCTTCCTCAGCACCACGGCGCAGCACCGCGTCGACGTCTTGCAGGGCCTGGGACGGCGTGCTCTGGAACACCCGTTTGCCGACAAACCGCGACATTTCCACCGTCCCGGTGCTGACCAACAACACCCACTCGGCGGCCTCCAGTGTCGCAGCGGACAACTGGCGTTCCGGGTGCGCGACGTCGTGCACTTCGACACTGGTGCTCCAGCCCTGACGCTGCGCTGCGGCATCCAGCAAACGGGCGCACAGCACGCTAGTGACCATGCCATTCGGGCAGGCAGTAATAATGGCTAACTTCATGACCAACCCTCTTATTGTTCTGTCAGGAGGCGCACGCGCACGCCCTGTTCGAGCTGCGCCAGTTGCGCGGCGTCGCCGATACCGAAACCGATCTGGGTGACCGCCATGGCGGCAATCGCCGTGGCGGTGCGCAAGGTCTGCTCAGGCGTATCGGCACTGAGCAAACCGTGGAGCATGCCCGCCAGCAACGAATCGCCTGCGCCCACCGTGCTGGCAACGCTGACTCTGGGTGGCGTGGCGTGCATCGCCGAACCCACACTGAACCAGTTCACACCGTCGGCACCGTGGGAAATCACCACGTGTTCGATACCTTGAGCGTGCAAGCGGTTCGCCGCTGAGGCTTGTGCGGTCACCGAAACCACCTCGCAGTCCAGCGCATCGGCCAGCTCTTCGGTGTTGGGTTTGATCAGCCACGGGCCAGCCGCCAGACCGGCGCGCAAGGCTTCGCCGCTGGTGTCCAGGGCGACTTTCAAACCCTTGGACTTGAGGCGCAGCAACAGTGCCTGCAACCAATGCGCACTGACGCCTCGCGGCAAACTGCCGGCGACCACCACCGCATCATGGCCGATAGCGATCTGATCCAGACGATCGAGCAACGCCTGCTGCGCGACCTCATTGACCAGCGGCCCCGGACCGTTGAGGTCGGTGATGCGCCCGTCCGCTTCCGCCAGTTTGATGTTGCTGCGGGTTTCCCCCGGCACGCGAATAAACGCATCGACAAAACCACGGCGGGCGAATAACGCTTCGAACGCCTGAAGATTGTCCTCACCGAGAAAGCCGCTGACGGTCAGCTGATGCCCGAGATCGGCAAGAACCTGTGCCACGTTCACACCTTTGCCTGCGGCGTGGGTGTGCATGGCATCGCTGCGATTGACCTGCCCCGGTTCCAGACGCGGTAACTGAACGGTGAGGTCCAGCGCCGGATTGAGGGTAAGCGTCAGGATTTTGGCCATTACAAAGCCTCCACTAATGCGCGCACTTCATTCGCGCTGCCCACGGCCAGAGCCTGCTGGGCCAGATGTTTTACCTGCGCAAGACTCAGCTCACGGACCCGTGCCTTGACCTCGCCGATGCTGCGCGCCGAGACGCTCAATTCGTCCACACCCAAGCCAACCAACACCGGCACGGCCAACGGGTCCGCCGCCAGTTCGCCACACACGCCGACCCATTTGCCATGGGCATGGGCGGCACGCACGGTGATGTCGATCAGTTGCAACACCGCCGGATGCAAGCCATCGGCCTGGGCCGACAGGGTCGGGTGACCGCGGTCGATGGCCAGGGTGTATTGAGTCAGGTCATTGGTGCCGACGCTGAAGAAGTCGACTTCTTTGGCCAGGACCGGCGCGAGCAAGGCCGCCGACGGCACTTCGATCATGATCCCCAGTTGCAGGTCGGCCACCGGAATTTCCAGACGCAGGCGCTCGGTCATGTCCCGCGCCTGACGCCATTCATCAACGCTGCCGACCATCGGGAACATGATCCGCAACGGACGGTTGTCGGCGGCGCGCAGCAAGGCACGCAATTGCGCTTCCATGATCTGCGGACGTTGCAAGGTCAGGCGAATACCCCGTACGCCGAGGAAAGGGTTCTCTTCCTTGGCAATCGGCCAATACGGCAACGGCTTGTCACCGCCAACGTCCAGGGTCCGCACTACCAGCGGCCGCCCGGCCAGGCCATCGAGCACCCGACGGTATTCGACTTCTTGAGTAGCTTCGTCCGGCGCTTGCGAATGGGCCATGAAAATCAGTTCGGTGCGCAGCAGACCGATGCCTTCAGCGCCCTGCTCCACCGCGCTGATTACGCCTGCACTTTCGCCAATGTTGGCGAACACTTCGACCGCGTGGCCGTCAAGGGTCAATGCCGGTTGGTGACGCTGGGCCGCTGCGGCTTGCAGACGTTGTTCGCGGTTGTCACGCTCTTCGGCGGCACGCTGCAACGTCGTAGCATCGGCGTCGACATGCAGCCGACCGCGTTGACCATCGAGCAGCAACGGCGTGCCCGGCGCCAGCAGCAACACCGCCGCGCCAGCACCGACCAGCGCCGGAATGCCCAGGGCCCGAGCGACGATGGCGCTGTGAGCCGTAGCGCCACCGCGCGCGGTAAGAATGCCGGCCACCCGGGTCGGATCAAGACGTGCGACGTCCGATGGACCGACTTCATCCATCACCAGAATGTACGGTTGATCCGGCTCGCTCGGAGTCTCGATGCCGCACAGTTGCGCCAGCACCCGCCGACCGATATCACGCAAGTCCGCCGCACGTTCGGCGAGCAAGGCATCGTGCAAGGATTCCTGTTGCCTGGCCGCCGCGTCGATCACCGCCATCCACGCCGCTTCGGCGCTTTCGCCCTGCTTGAGGCGTGTGTCGACTTCGTCGGTCAGTTCCGGGTCGTCGAGCATTTCCTGGTGGGTGATGAATATCTCGCGGATGGCCTTGGCTTTGCTGCGCTGGATCAACCCTTCGATGTCGCGACGGACATCGGCCAGGGCGGTTTTCAAACGCTCGCGTTCGATGGCCGTGGACTCGCCACGCAACGGGTAATCGATCGGTTGCAGCACGTGAATATGCGCAGGGCCAATGGCAATCCCCGGTGCGGCGGCGATGGCCTGAATCACACTGCCCGAGGCTGGAGCCACCAGAACGGCGGCGATTTCGTCGATGACCTCGCTCTGTGCGCTCGTCGTCGGCAACGGTTCGATTTCTTCACCCAGGCCTTCTTCGATAGCCGCCAATAGCGCCGGCAACGCATCGGCGGCGATGCTCGGCTCGGCGATCAACTCCAGCACCTGCCCACGGCGGGCGCCGAGGCTGAGCAGTTTGCTCAAGCTCTTCACCGACACCGCGCTGTCCTGACCGTCGACGATCCTGACGCGGATCTCACCTTCAAAACTTTTCGCCAGTTGCGCGAGGATCTTCGCCGGCCGCGCGTGCAAGCCGTGAGCATTCGCCAGGGCTATGCGGGCGCTCGGCCAATCGGCTGGCAACTCGCCGCCGAGCACTTCCAGCACTGCACGCCGACTGGTGGCGCGACCCAGTTCGTGGCCGCGACCTTCAATCAGCAAGGCGCAAAGGCGTTCGAGCAAGGCCTGATGCGCCTCACCGAGGCTGGCCAGACAGAACAACCCGCTCAGCGGCTGGCCGAGGTAACGAATCGGTTTGTCCGGGGTGACGAAGGCCAGGCCCGGGCGTTTGACCGTTTGTTCGCTGTGCAGCCACCACAGACCATCGCCCAACGGCAACGCTTCAACCTGCTGCAATACCGCAGAAAAACCGTTGCTCACGCAGTCGGCCTGACGCAACAACCGCGCGCCACGCCAGACCAGCTCTTCAAAATCGTCGGCAGAGACACCCAGACCGATCATCTGCGCATCCAGCGCCAGCTCTTGCGGCGCGCCTTGCAGCAGTTTCAACAAGGCCTCAGCGCTGCTGGCGCGGCGCAAGGCCTGGCCGAGATCGGTTTCGCCGAGGGCGCGAGTCAGCAATTGCAACAGGCGCAAATGCTCGTCGGATTTCGCCGCGATACCGATCGCCAGATACACGATGTGGCCGTCGCCCCAGTCCACCCCGTCGGGAAACTGCAGCAAGCGCACGCCGGTGGTGTGCACCAGATCGCGGGTATCAGGGGTTCCGTGGGGGATGGCAATGCCTTGACCGAGAAAGGTCGAGCCCTGGGCTTCACGCGCCTGCAACCCGCTAAGGTAACCCTCGGCCACCAGGCCATCGGTGACCAGTTGGTCGGCCAACAAACGCAATGCGGCGGCTTTATCCACAGCCGACTGGCCCATGGATATCTGCTCTATGGTGAGCTCGAGCATGCTTTCTCCTTTTTGGCGCGGGATCGCACCAGGTATTGTTTTGATTGAATCAGTTTAGGCCTTAATCAGAGCACTCTTTTTCAGAGCATCCTTTGTCGGTTTCGCGGCAGAACCGGCAAAAAGAGCCAATAGCGAAGAAAATACGCTTGCTGAAACGTTTAATCTAGATGAGTTGGCACGTTACTCGATAATCTCTCAACCTTGAAGTCCAACTTGTCGGATGCGTTGCGACATGGGTCGTCGGCCTTAATCGGGTAGGATTGGACAAAATGTCGGGGCAAGCTCGAAAAAAACAAGGAAATCCCGGGTTGAAACTCAGTGATATCGCCCAGTTGGCCGGTGTGTCTGTCACCACCGCCAGCTATGTCATCAATGGCAAGGCCGAACAGCAGCGCATCAGCAACGCCACCGTCGAGCGCGTGCGCGCAGTGGTCGAGCAACATGGCTTTACGCCTAATCCTCAAGCGGCCGGGTTGCGCAGTCGGCACACCCGCACCTTGGGCTTCATTCTGCCGGACCTGGAAAACCCCAGTTACGCGCGGATCGCCAAGCTCCTCGAACAGGGTGCCCGGGCGCGTGGCTATCAGTTACTGATCGCCAGCTCCGACGATGCACCGGACAGCGAGCGGCAATTGCTCCAGCTATTTCGCGCACGGCGTTGTGATGCATTGATCGTCGCCAGCTGCCTGCCGGCGGGTGATGACAGTTATCGCCAGTTGCAGGCCAAAGGCTTGCCGATCATTGCCATCGACCGGGTCATGGAGCCCGAGCATTTCTGCTCGGTGATCAGCGATGATCGCGAAGCCAGCCTGAACCTCACCCGTAGCCTGTTGCAGCCGGAGCCCAAGCAGATTGCGCTGATCGGCGCGCGGCCCGAGCTGAGCATCAGCCAGGAGCGTGCCGCTGGCTTCAGGCAGGCGCTGGTCGATTTCAAAGGTGAAGTCCTGATCGAACACGGTGAGTCGTTCAGCCGTGACTGCGGTCGGCAACTGATGGAAGAACTGCTGCAACGCCTCGGCCACTTGCCGGATGCGCTGGTGACGACTTCCTACGTGCTGCTTCAAGGCGTGTTCGATGCCTTGCATGACTTCCCGCTGAAAACCCGCCCGCTGCGCCTCGGCACTTTTGGCGACACGCAGTTGCTGGACTTCCTGCCGCTGCCGGTCAACGCCATGGCCCAGCAGCATCAACTGATCGCCGATAAAGTCCTGCAACTGGCGCTTGCGGCGATTGAAGACGCCCATTACCAACCCGGCGTGCAAGCCATCGCGCGGACCTTCAAACAGCGTATTCTCCTGGACTGAAACGTGGAGCTGATCGACAGCCACACTCATCTGGACTTTCCGGACTTCGACGAAGACCGTCAGGCGCTGCTGGCTCAAAGCCGCGCCTTGGGTGTGAAGCGGATGGTGGTACTGGGGGTTTATCAGCGCAATTGGCAGCGGGTATGGGATCTGGTGCAAAGCGATCCGGACCTGCATGCCGCGTTTGGCCTGCACCCGGTCTACCTCGATGAGCATCGCCCTGCCGATCTGACTGAACTGGCGGACTGGCTGACGCGTCTGGCCGGCCATCGGCAACTGTGTGCGGTGGGTGAAATTGGCCTGGACTACTTTCTTGAGGCTCTGGACCGCGAACGCCAGCAAGCGTTGCTTGAAGCACAACTGCAACTGGCGAAGGACTTCCAGCTACCCGCGTTGCTGCATGTGCGGCGCAGCCATGCGGCGGTGATTGCGACCTTGAAACGCTTCAGGCTCAAACGCGCCGGCATCATCCACGCCTTTGCCGGCAGCCAGGAAGAGGCCCGCGAATACATCAAACTGGGTTTCAAACTGGGGTTGGGCGGCGCGGCGACCTGGCCACAAGCGTTGCGCATGCACAAAGTCATCGCCGGTTTGCCACTGACCTCGGTGGTGCTGGAGACCGATTCACCGGACATGGCGCCCGCCATGTACCCCGGACAACGCAACAGCCCGGCTCATCTGCCGGCAATTTGCGCGGCATTGGCGCAGATCATGGCCATCAGCCCCGAGCAACTGGCCGCCGCCAGCACCGCCAATGCCTGTGAACTGTTCAACTGGTAATCAGTCGGCTTGCGGCGGTCCGTAAGCCGTCCACCGTTCTTCAAACCCTGAATGCGCTGATCAAGTGCTTCAATTCCACCACTTGGGCCGACAACACACGGCTGGCGTTTTCGGTCTGGTGCGCACCTTCAGCAGTGCGCTCGCCGGCCCGGTTGATCTCGACGATGTTCTGGTCGATATCGTGGGCCACCGCGGTTTGCTGCTCGACTGCCGCAGCAATTTGCTGGTTCTGATCGACGATCATGCCCACCGCACCCAGGATATTCTCCAGGGCTTGCTGAACCTTTTCCGACTGACCCACCGTGCCGCTAGCCATTTGATGACTGACGCCCATGGCCTTCACGGCCGCGCCAACGCCACCGTGCAGCTTGGCAATCATCTGTTCGATTTCTTCGGTCGATTGCTGGGTGCGTTTGGCCAACGTGCGGACTTCATCGGCCACCACCGCAAAGCCGCGACCTTGCTCGCCTGCACGAGCGGCCTCGATGGCGGCGTTGAGCGCCAACAGGTTGGTCTGCTCAGCGATGCTTTTGATCACTTCCAGCACACGGCTGATGGACTGGCTGTCACTGGCCAGTTGATTGATCACCAACACCGACGAATCGATTTCGCTGGCCAATTGCGCAATGCTGCCTTGCTGCGACTCGACCAACCCACGGCCGCTAATGGTTTCATCGTTTACGCTGTGGGCACTGCTGACGGCAGCCGCTGCACTGCGCGCAACTTCCTGAGCGGTGGCCGACATCTGGTTCATCGCCGTGGCGACTTGCTCGATCTGCGTGCGCTGGCCAGCCACAGCCTGATTGCTCTGGGCCGATACCATTTCCACCTGACTCGCCTGACGCTCGACCTCGTTGACGGTCTTGCCGACCAACTCGATCAGGTCATGAATCTTGGCCACGGTGCCATTGAAGACGTTGCCCAGCTCACCCAACTCATCGCGGCTGTGGGCGGTGAACGTGACTGTCATGTCACCGGCCGCCACCTTGTCCATGACCCCGCCCAGACGCTTGAGAGTGGTGCGGGTGGAGGCGTAGAAACCACCGTAAAGATAGAAAATCAGCACAAAAACCACTGACAGCGCCACCACTTGCAACAGCATGTGCGTGCGGTTCTGCTCCAGGCGTTGCTGCAATTGAACGCCGAAAAACTTCAGCGTCGCATCGTTCAGTTGATAGGTCTTGTCCATCAGCCCGGTGACCTGATCGTAAAAACCCTGCCAAGGCGTATCGAGGGTGTCGGCCATCACCACTTGCTCTTCAAATAGCTCGCTGGCTTGCTTGAGTGTGGCTTTGCTGACATTGGCCGAGGGTTCCAGCACCTCACGCGCCGCTTTGCCGGCAGCCAGTGCATCCTGCAACTTCAAGGCGTATTCGGCCTGAAGCTTTTCGATCTGCGCCAGCAGTTCATCGAAGCGGGTGCTCGAAGCGGAGTTGAGAAACCCCTGCCCCAACGAGCTAGCCCCCATCGCCCGGCCTTCGCCGAGGGTTTGCGTCATTCGCGGGGTGACGCTGGTGATCAACTCACTCAACTGGCGCATGTCGCTCTGGTTATCACGGCTCAGGCCGGCCTGACTGGCGATGATCTGACCGAAAACCTGTGCATTGCCGAGCAGCTTGCCGATCAGCGCACTTTTGCTTTGCACGGATTTTTCCGCTTGTTGAGCCTTGAACGCCTCGATCATTTCATCGCGTTTGCCATCAAAAATACTGACTTGCTCAGGATCGATGGCCATCGCGGTCAGGCCTTGCAGACGTGCAAGCACGTTCTGCTCAAGGGCGCTGATCTTCGATTCGATATCTCCCGCCTTGCCGGACTGGCCAAGGGTCGCGTTGATCTGCACCAGGTTGTTCAAGGTTTCCAGATCCCGCCGCAGCGTCAGGCCACTGCCCAACAGGTCGAGGCTTTGCAATTCGACCTGAGTGCCCTGGAACTCGCGATACGAGTCGCGGACCAGATAGAAATTGGTCACCAGCATGGGAAAGAAAAACAGCACGCTGATCAGGCTGAACTTCATACCGAAGCTCAGGCGATTCATCAGCGCAACGGCGGGATAGAGCAAACTCTTCACGGACGTCCCCCTTTCATTTCTTATTTTTTTGGGCAGGCACGCAGATGCAGCAGATAGCCACTATGGCGTGCTGCTTCTGTATAGCTCAAATCGAAGGGAGGTTTTGTAACTTAAGGTTAACGGCAAAAGATCGCAGCCTGCGGCAGCTCCTACAGACTCACTTGATCCCCGTAGGAGCTGCCGAAGGCTGCGATCTTTTAAATTTTATGCAGAAATCAGGGCAGCACGGTCCAAACGGCAAACCCGGCATACCAGACCACCGCCGCTCGCAGCAGCAGTTCCCAGATCTGATCCAGGTTGTGAACCCCTTCCGGCCCCGCCACCGGCGCCGGGATCTCACCTGCCACCATGCCGACGTTCTCGATCAGCTGTGCGGCGCTGATGTTCCAGTTCAATAATTCATGGAGCATCACCCGACTGACCGCGACGAAGTTGCCGACCAGGGCAAAACTCGCCGCCAACAAGCGCACCGGCAGCCAGTCAAAGGCATGTCGCAATTGTGCGGCCCGCTCAGCCACTGCCGGGTTCTTGCCGTGCTCGGCCGCCAAGGCCAGCAAGCGATAACTCAGGGCCGCCACCGGGCCGAGCAGGAAGTACCAGAAAATCACCGCAAAAAAACTCTGGTAAGCCTGCCACAGCAAATGAGCTTGAACCTTCTGCAGCAATTGCTCGCCGCTGTCGGCACAAATATCCAGGTCACGTTTGGCGACAAGCGCCGCCGCTTGCAGGTCTTCCCGGCGCCAGGCATCGCGAAACGGTCCCAAACCGCCGAGTAAATCACCACGACCCAGGCTGTAAATCACCACCAGCAAATGCACCGGCAAGGCCAGCAAGCCATAGGCCACCGGCTCTAGCGCCAGCAACAACAAACCGAGCAACGCCACAGGGAACAGCACCAGTAATGCCAGTACCAGCCAAGGCCGATTCGCAAGCTTTGGGCTGGCTTCAAGTTTGACCAGCTCTCGCAACCATCCGCTGTCGCGCTGAACTTGATGACGCAAGGCCGAGAACTTCTCGATCCAGACAGCCAGCAGTAACACCAGAAAACTCATTGTGCTTCCCCTTTTTCCAGAGCCGCGCGATAGCGTGCCCAGTCGAACGCCGGTCCTGGATCCGTCTTGCGCCCAGGTGCGATATCGCTATGACCCTGGATACGTGAATGGGTGATGGCTGTAAACGTAGACTGCAATTGGCGGGTCAGGGCAATCAGCGCTTGATACTGCGCATCGGTGAACGGCAGATCATCGGTGCCTTCAAGCTCGATACCGAGGGAGAAATCGTTACAGCCTTCGCGCCCCTCGAACCGGGAAACGCCTGCGTGCCATGCCCGTTCAAGACAAGAGACAAACTGTGTGATCGCGCCGTCACGCTCGATCAGAAAATGCGCAGACACACGCAAGTCGGCAATCCCTTCAAAGTAGGGGTGCTCGGTGACATCCAGACGGTTCTGAAAAAATTCCTGCACCTTGCCCGTCGCGAACTGCGCCGGTGGCAGGCTGATGTTGTGGATCACCAGCAAGGAGATTTCGCCCGTAGGGCGCGCATTGAAGTTGGGTGACGGGCAATGGCGCACGCCTTCAAACCAACCGCTCGCGGGGTCCAGCTGCATAGAGGTTCCTTCAATGACGGCTTCGATGGGATCCAGTATGCCGTGATCGGCCCTCAGGTTGCGATCACTTGCCGCGATTGAGTTGGCGCAGATTGCCAATTACCGACTCCAGCGCCCGGTGAATGCATCGGGTGCCTTGGGTTCGATTGCGCCATGGCCCTATAATCGGACCACTTTGTTTGTGGAGCCCGTCATGCCGAATCTACGCCTCGCCGATTTGACCGCCGAAATCGAAGCCAACGTGCGCCGTGCGTTGCTGGAAGACATCGGCAGCGGCGACATCACCGCACAATTGATTCCGGCCGAACGCCTGGCCAAAGCCACCATCATTACCCGCGACGCGGCCGTTATCAGCGGTACCGCCTGGGTTGATGCCGTTTTTCGGCAACTGGACCCGCGGGTCGCGGTGCACTGGCAAGTGCGCGACGGTGAACGCGTGAGCCCCAATCAGGCGCTGTTTCACCTCGAAGGCCCGGCCCGCTCGCTGCTGACCGGCGAGCGTAGCGCGCTGAACTTCCTGCAACTGCTTTCCGGTGTCGCCACTCGCGCGCAGTACTTGGCCGACTTCGTCACCGATACTCAGGTGAAACTGCTGGATACCCGCAAAACCCTGCCAGGGCTGCGATTGGCGCAAAAGTACGCCGTAACCTGCGGTAGCTGCCACAACCACCGCATCGGCCTGTACGATGCCTTCCTGATCAAGGAAAACCATATCGCCGCCTGTGGTGGCATCCCTCAAGCCATTGCGGCTGCGCACAAGATCGCACCGGGCAAACCGGTTGAAGTGGAAGTGGAGAGTCTGGCGGAGCTCAAAGAGGCCTTGGCGGCGGGTGCCGACATCATCATGCTTGATGAGCTGAGCCTGGATGACATGCGCGAAGCCGTGCGGCTGAATGCCGGCAAGGCGAAACTCGAGGCCAGCGGTGGCGTCAACGAAAGCACCTTGCGGCCGATCGCCGAGACGGGTGTGGATTACATCTCGATTGGTGCGATGACCAAGGATGTTAAGGCTGTGGACCTGTCGATGCGCCTCAGTATCTGAGGAGCCGCAAGCCGCAAGCTGCAAGCCTCAAGCTGTTCCGCGCGTGGCTTGTAGCTTGCCGCTTGAAGCTTGAAGCTGCTCTCAAACCACCAGATTGTTCATCTCGCAGTATTCTTCCCACTCGACGCCCAGCACTTCGGCGGCTTCCTTGTGCAACGCAAGGCGCGTCGCTTCGTATTCTTCCGGCGTTGAGGTGTACTTGAGCGTCAGCTCCCAGGGCTGCAAGCCCTGCGCTTCTGCCTCGTCCTCGAACGCCCACTGAATCTGATCTTTCTGATCGTCAGCGCTCAGGTTCTTGATCTCTTCCATCAATTCGGGCGCATCTAGCACGTACTTCTTGAGGGCTTCTTCGTGTCTGGCTTCTTGGGTCAACTCTTTAACAGTCATGACGTTCTCTTTGATCTGGGGAATGGAAGATGGATCTGGATCATCAAGGATCTCTCTGACGCAAAAAAACCGATTGAAACCCGGTTTGTCTGGCCTTCAGAACCATTCGGGATCATTTGAAAACAGGTGGTGCCTGGTGCCCGAGACAGGAATCGAACCTGCGACCTTCGCGTTACGAGTGCGCTGCTCTACCGGCTGAGCTACACGGGCGGTGGGCTAAACCTAGCACTGACTTTGGGGTCGGGCAACTTCATGAAGCGTCTCATTTTTTCGCAGACAAAAAAAATACCCCGCAGCTTTCACTGCGGGGCATTTCTACAACGTTGAAGCGGTCAGGCAAAAGGCGAATTAAACGCCCGAAGCCTTGGCAGCTGCTACGTCTTTGATGGACAGCTTGATACGGCCGCGGTTGTCCACGTCCAGTACCAGTACTTCCACTTCCTGGCCTTCTTTCAGGATGTCGGTCACTTTCTCAACGCGAGCGTCGCTCAGCATGGAGATGTGAACCAGACCGTCCTTGCCAGGCAGGATGTTGACGAATGCGCCGAAGTCGACGATGCGCTCAACTTTACCCACGTAGATCTTGCCGATTTCGGCTTCAGCGGTGATGCCCAGAACGCGCTGACGCGCAGCTTCAGCCGCTTCCTTGGTTTCGCCGAAGATCTTGATCGAACCGTCGTCTTCGATATCGATCGAAGCCTTGGTCTCTTCACAGATCGCACGAATGGTCGCGCCGCCTTTACCGATGACATCACGGATTTTGTCGGTGTCGATTTTCATCGCGATCATGGTCGGAGCGTTTTCCGACAATTCGGTACGCGACTGGCCAATGATCTGGTTCATCTGGCCGAGGATGTTCAGGCGCGCTTCCAGGGCTTGGCCCAGAGCGATTTCCATGATTTCTTCGGTGATGCCTTTGATCTTGATGTCCATCTGCAGCGCGGTAACACCTTTGGCGGTACCGGCTACTTTGAAGTCCATGTCGCCCAGGTGGTCTTCGTCACCCAGGATGTCGGTCAGAACGGCGAATTTCTCGCCTTCTTTAACCAGACCCATGGCGATACCGGCAACCGGTGCCTTCATCGGCACACCAGCGTCCATCAGAGCCAGGGAAGCACCGCAGACCGAAGCCATGGAGCTGGAACCGTTGGACTCGGTGATTTCCGATACCACACGGATGGTGTACGGGAACACGTCAGCAGCAGGCAGCATGGCCTGAACCGAACGACGGGCCAAACGGCCGTGGCCGATTTCGCGACGACCAGCGCCACCCATGCGACCACACTCGCCCACCGAGAACGGAGGGAAGTTGTAGTGCAGCATGAACGGGTCTTTTTTCTCGCCTTCGAGGGTATCCAGCAGCTGTGCGTCACGGGCGGTGCCCAGCGTCGCGACTACCAGAGCCTGGGTTTCGCCACGGGTGAACAGCGCCGAACCGTGGGTCTTCGGCAGAACGCCGACTTCGATGTTCAGCGGACGTACGGTGCGGGTGTCACGACCGTCGATACGTGGCTTGCCGTTTACGATGTTTTCGCGAACGGTGCGGTATTCGATTTCACCGAAAGCTGCTTTGACTTCGCTGGAAGAAGGCTGGCCTTCTTCACCGGACAGCTTGGCAACAACCTGGTCTTTCAGCTCACCCAGGCGAGCGTAACGGTCGGCCTTGATGGTGATGGTGTAAGCCTGGGAGATCGCTTCGCCGAACTCGGCACGGATAGCGCCCAGCAGTGCGGTGGCTTCTGGCTGAGGAGCCCAGGTCCACGTTGGCTTGGCAGCTTCGGCAGCCAGTTCTTTAACAGCGTTGATCACAACCTGGAACTCGTCGTGAGCAAACAGTACCGCGCCCAGCATCTGGTCTTCGGTCAGCTCTTTGGCTTCCGATTCAACCATCAGAACGGCTTCCGAAGTACCGGCAACGACCATGTCCAGGCTCGAGGCTTTCAGTTGTTCGTAAGTCGGGTTCAGCAGGTAGCCGGTGCTTTCGTGGAACGCAACGCGGGCAGCGCCGATCGGGCCATCGAAAGGAATGCCGGAGATGGCCAGTGCAGCCGAGGTACCGATCATCGCAGCGATGTCCGGATCGGTCTTTTTGCTGGTGGAAACGACGGTGCAGACTACCTGCACTTCGTTCATGAAGCCTTCCGGGAACAGCGGACGGATCGGACGGTCGATCAGTCGGGAAGTCAGGGTTTCTTTCTCGGAAGGACGGCCTTCGCGCTTGAAGAAACCGCCAGGGATCTTACCGGCAGCGTAAGTTTTTTCCTGGTAGTGAACAGACAGAGGGAAGAAGCCCTTGCCTGGATCGGCTTGTTTGGCACCGACTACGGTCACCAATACGCTGACGTCGTCGTCAACGGTGACCAATACTGCGCCGGAGGCCTGACGGGCGATACGGCCAGTCTCGAGGGTAACGGTCGACTGACCGAACTGGAATTTTTTGATTACCGGGTTCACGGTGTCCTACCTTCTTTGTGGCTCTTGGGGAACTGGTTTTCTTGCGAAATTCTTGGGCAACGCCGGGAATCGGCCCGACTGTCATTGTCCAGATAAAACTACTGTCCAGATAAAACTTGAGGCTGGGAGCCTGCCATGGGCCAGCGGGAATCCCACTGACACACGACAGACAACCAACCTCTAGCGCAATCGCTGATTAGCGACGCAGACCCAGGCGACCGATCAGAGCCTGGTAACGGCCCAGATCTTTGCCTTTCAGGTAGTCCAGCAGCTTACGGCGCTGGTTTACCATGCGGATCAGACCACGACGGGAGTGGTGATCTTTACCGTTGGCCTTGAAGTGACCTTGCAGCTTGTTGATGTTGTGGGTCAGCAGTGCAACTTGCACTTCTGGCGAACCAGTGTCACCAACAGCTTGCTGGTAGTCAGCTACGATTTGAGCTTTTTCTTGAACGTCGAGAGCCATGAGGCAATCCTTTTATCAGGAAACCACCCAAAGGGCGATTTCAACAGGCCAGGGACAAATCCCTGTATCTAAAAATGAGTAGTGACCGTGCCTGTTAACAGCCACCCTCGTTCGGTCATTCTGACCGAATCAGTCGACGCGGCGCGATGCGCCCGTCTTCGCTCACTTCACCGATACCGATGAAGCGACCATTGTGATCCTGTACGCGTACCATGCCGAACTTCGGTGCATCCGGGGCACGTACCGGTTGGCCGTTGAGCCAGTAGAACGAGCTATGCTCCGAAAACTGCAACAGTGGCCAATCCAGCAGGCCGCTGTCCGATGGCATCAGGAAGCGATCAACCGCTTCGTTGCCGCCTTCGGCATGTACGGCTTCCAACTCTTCTAGCGTGACCGTCTGGGCCAGACTGAACGGACCGGCCTGGGTACGTCGCAGCTGCGCAACGTAAGCGCCACAACCGAGCTCTTCACCAATATCCTCCACGAGGGTCCGGATATAGGTGCCTTTGCTGCAATCTACGGCGAAGCGCGCAGTATCACCTTCAAAGGCCAGCAATTCCAAGCGCGCAATAGTAACAGAACGCGGTTCGCGCTCCACCACTTCACCTGCACGGGCCAGCTTGTACAACGGCTGACCGTCACGCTTGAGGGCTGAGTACATCGGCGGTATCTGACTGATTTGCCCACGAAACTTCGGCAAAACCGCTTCGATATCGGCGCGACCAACGGTCACCGGACGTTCCTGCAAAACCTCACCTTCAGCGTCTGCCGTGGTGGTGGTCTTGCCCAATTGCGCCAGGGTTTCATAACCCTTGTCGGAGTCGAGCAAGTATTGCGAGAACTTGGTCGCCTCACCGAAGCACAGCGGCAACACGCCGGTGGCCAGCGGATCAAGACTGCCAGTGTGCCCGGCCTTCTCGGCATTGAGCAGCCAGCGAACCTTCTGCAAGGCCGCGTTGGAGGTGAACCCCAGCGGCTTGTCGAGCAGGATGATGCCGCTGACGTTACGACGGATACGTTTGACCTGAGCCACCGATTACTCCTTGGTGTCTACGGGTTCTGCCACAACCGGGTGCTGGTTGTCTTCAGCCACGGCGCGTTCGATCAATGCCGACAGATGAGCGCCACGCACAACACTTTCGTCGTAGTGGAAGTGCAGCTGTGGAACGCTGCGCAGCTTCATCTCGCGAGCCAACTGCATGCGCAGGAACCCGGCAGCCGAGTTCAGCACCTTGATGCTTTGAGCGATATCGTCTGCGCTGTCCTGGCCCATTACGGTGATGAAGATCTTGGCGTGACCGACGTCACGACTGACTTCAACAGCGGTAATGGTGACCAGGCCGACGCGCGGGTCTTTGACTTCACGACGGATCAGCTGTGCCAGCTCGCGCTGCATCTGATCGCCGATACGTTGGGTACGGCTGTATTCTTTTGCCATGTCTTGTTACCTGTTACTGCCTCACGGTGAAACCCGTGTGGTCTGAAAGCGGCAAACGCCCGGCCTGACAGAAGCCAGACCGGGCGTTGCGTTTAGAGTCCGGGTGATGCGCCGTGCATTTGCATGCGGCAGCCCATCACGGCTCTTGAAGTGCGCGAGTTAGAGGCTGCGAGCAACCTGAACCTTCTCGAAGACTTCGATCTTGTCACCGACTTTGACGTCGTTGTAGCTCTTCACGCCGATACCGCATTCCATGCCGGCACGTACATCGGAAGCGTCATCCTTGAAGCGGCGCAGGGATTCCAGCTCACCTTCGAAGATAACGACGTCTTCACGCAGTACACGGATTGGACGGTTACGGTGCACAACACCTTCAATAACCATGCAACCGGCGATCGCGCCAAACTTCGGCGAACGGAACACGTCGCGGACTTCAGCGATACCCAGGATGTTCTCCCGAACGTCGCTGCCAAGCATACCGGTCAGGGCTTTCTTGACGTCTTCGATGATGTCGTAGATCACGTTGTAGTAACGCATATCCAGACCTTCCTGCTCGACGATCTTGCGAGCGCCAGCATCGGCACGCACGTTGAAGCCGAACAGTACAGCGTTGGAGGCCAGTGCCAGGTTGGCGTCGCTCTCGGTGATACCACCGACACCGCCACCGACTACACGCACTTGCACTTCGTCGTTACCCAGGCCGTTCAAGGCGCCGTTCAACGCTTCCAGCGAACCACGGACGTCGGATTTGAGGACGATGTTAAGCGTCTTCTTCTCTTCCTGGCCCATGTTCTCGAAGATGTTTTCCAGCTTGCCTGCGTGAGCACGAGCCAGTTTGACTTCGCGGAACTTGCCTTGACGGAACAGAGCCACTTCACGGGCTTTCTTCTCGTCGGCAACCACGCTCATCTCGTCGCCAGCGTCCGGGGTACCGTCCAGGCCGAGAATCTCGACAGGGATGGAAGGACCGGCTTCCTTGATCGGCTTGCCGTTCTCGTCGAGCATGGCGCGAACGCGGCCATAGTTCGAACCGACCAGTACCATGTCGCCTTGGCGCAGAGTGCCGTCCTGAACCAGAACGGTTGCCACCGGACCACGACCTTTGTCGAGACGCGATTCAACCACGACACCACGGCCAGGAGCCGAAGGAGTCGCTTTCAGTTCGAGAACTTCTGCTTGCAGCAGAACAGCTTCGAGCAATTCGTCTACACCCGTACCGACTTTCGCCGAAACCGATACGAACGGAGTGTCGCCGCCCCACTCTTCCGAGGTCACGCCGTGAACCGACAGTTCGCTACGGATGCGATCGAGATCAGCGCCCGGCTTGTCGATTTTGTTCACTGCAACAACCAGCGGAACACCAGCAGCCTTGGCGTGCTGTACGGCTTCAACGGTTTGCGGCATTACGCCGTCGTCCGCTGCAACCACCAGGATCACGATGTCGGTCGCCTTGGCACCACGGGCACGCATGGCGGTAAACGCGGCGTGACCCGGGGTATCGAGGAAAGTGACCATGCCGCGGTCAGTTTCAACGTGGTATGCGCCGATGTGCTGGGTGATACCGCCGGCTTCGCCAGCAGCGACCTTGGCACGACGGATATAGTCGAGCAGCGAGGTCTTGCCATGGTCAACGTGGCCCATTACGGTCACGACTGGCGCACGGGAGAAAGCCTCACCTTCAAACTTCAGGGACTCGGCCAGGGAATCTTCCAGGGCGGTGTCGCTGACCAGGGTCACTTTGTGGCCCAGCTCTTCAGCTACCAGTTGAGCAGTTTCCTGATCAAGTACCTGGTTGATGGTCGCTGGAGTACCCAGTTTGAACATGAACTTGATGATTTCAGCAGCCTTGACCGACATCTGCTGAGCGAGATCGCCCACAGTGATGGTCTCGCCGATCTTCACTTCACGCACGACAGGGCCGGTTGGGCTCTGGAAACCGTGAGCATTGCGTTTCTTCAGCTTGGCCTTACCGCGACCACCACGACGGAAGCCATCGCTTTCTTCGTCGGTAGTCCGTGGTGCAACACGTGGAGCAGGCGCTTTTTCTTTGACCGAAGCGCGATGTGGAGCGTTTTTGCGCTCACCATCACCCGCGCTACGACGGCTGTTATCGTCGGCACGTGGTTTGTCCGGACGACGCTGTTCGTCGCGTTTGCGAGTGTCAGCCGCTGGCGCAGCCGCTACAACCGGTGCTTCGCGCACTGGCTCGGCAACTGCAACAGGTGCTGCAACAGCTTCATTAGCAGCAGGTTGCGCAGCAGCAGGCTGGCGACGCGCTTCTTCTTCAGCGCGACGCTTGGCTTCTTCTTCAGCCTTCTGACGTGCAGCATTTTCTACTGCGCGACGTTCTTCCAGCTCGCGTTTGCGCTCGGCTTCGATTTCTTCCGGGCTGCGCTGTACGAAGACTTTCTTCTTGCGCACTTCAACGCTGATGCTTTTGCTGCCAGCAACACGCAGGGTGCTGGTGGTTTTACGCTGCAACGTGATTTTGCGCGGTTCTTCCACTTTCGCCTTGTGGCTGCTTTTCAAGTGAGTCAGCAAAGATTGCTTCTCACTGTCGGTCACATGTTCCTCGGCGGCGGTGTGCGGCAGACCTGCCTCACGCATCTGCTGCAGCAGGCGCTCTACCGGTGTTTTGACCTCATCGGCCAGTTGTTTCACCGTGACTTGCGTCATGCACTTCTCTCCTCAGGCCGCGCCTATTACTCGAACCAATGGGCTCGGGCGGCCATGATCAACTTGCCGGCACGATCATCGTCAATGCCGTCGATGTCGAGCAGGTCGTCAATAGACTGCTCGGCCAGGTCTTCGCGGGTAATTACGCCGCGCACCGCCAGTTCCATCGCCAAATCCTTGTCCATACCCTCAAGCGAGAGCAGGTCTTCGGCCGGATGGGCGTCTGCCAGCTTTTCCTCAGTAGCGATGGCTTTAGTCAACAAACGATCCTTGGCCCGAGCGCGAAGCTCGTTGACGGTGTCTTCGTCAAAGCCATCGATGTTGAGCATTTCTTCCAACGGTACGTAGGCAATCTCTTCCAGGCTGGTAAAGCCTTCATCAACCAGCACCTGTGCCAGATCTTCGTCGACTTCCAGCTCGTCGATGAAGTTGCGCAGGATGTCGCCGGTTTCTGCTTGCTGCTTAGCCTGGATGTCCGATTCGGTCATCACGTTCAGGGTCCAGCCAGTCAACTGGCTAGCCAGACGCACGTTCTGACCACCGCGACCGATGGCCTGAGCCAGATTGTCTGCGCCAACGGCGATGTCCATTGCATGGGCATCTTCGTCAACGATAATTGCCGCAACCTCAGCCGGGGACATGGCGTTGATCACGAACTGCGCCGGGTTGTCATCCCACAGGACGATATCCACACGCTCACCGCCCAATTCGCCCGACACTGCCTGGACGCGCGAACCGCGCATCCCAATGCAAGCGCCTTGCGGGTCGATGCGTTTGTCTTTGGAACGGACCGCGATCTTGGCACGCGAACCCGGGTCACGGGAGGCAGCCATTACTTCGATCAGGCCTTCAGCAATTTCCGGCACTTCGATGCGGAACAACTCGATCAGCATTTCCGGCGCAGTACGCGACAGAATCAGCTGCGGGCCGCGGTTCTCGGTGCGAATTTCCTTGAGCAGTGCACGCAGGCGCACACCCACCCGGAAAGTTTCGCGGGAAATGATGTCTTCACGAGCCAGCAGCGCTTCAGCGTTGTTACCCAGATCAACGATCACGTTGTCGCGGGTTACTTTCTTCACGGTGCCGGAAATGATTTCTCCCAGACGCTCGCGGTAAGCATCAACAACTTGAGCACGCTCGGCTTCGCGGACTTTCTGCACGATAACTTGCTTGGCAGTCTGCGCAGCGATGCGGCCGAATTCGATGGACTCGATTTTTTCTTCGACAACATCACCGACCTTCGCGCCAGGATGCGTTTCCTGGACCTTGCTCGGCCAGGTTTCGACAGCCGGATCATCCAGGTCTGCTTCTTCGACTACCGTCCAGCGACGGAAAGTTTCATAAGCACCGGTGTGGCGATTGATTTCCACACGCAGATCAACTTCGTCTTCAAAACGCTTTTTGGTAGCAGTGGCCAGAGCCAGCTCCAGCGCTTCAAAAATTACGTTTGCCGGTACGCCCTTTTCATTGGATACCGACTCAACAACCAGCAGTACTTCTTTGCTCATCGTACGCCTCGCCTTTCGCAAGCCATTGGATCCGCGGGATCCGCGTCTCAGTCAAAACTGGGAATAATGTTGGCCTTGTCGATCATATCGATCGGCAACAGGAACTCATGGTCTTCAACCTGCACCACGACATCCTGTTCTTCTACACCGCGCAGAAGGCCCTGAAAGTTGCGTCGACCTTCGAAAGGCGAGCGCAGCTTGATCTTCACTTGTTCACCGGCAAATTTTGCAAACTGCTCAATAGTGAACAGCGGGCGTTCCATGCCAGGCGAGGAAACTTCAAGGGTGTATTCAACGGCGATTGGATCTTCAACATCCAGCACGCCGCTGATCTGACGGCTGACGATGGCACAATCGTCCACCAGCACACCGCCCTCTTTATCGATATAAACGCGCAACATTGAGTGGCGACCTTGAGCCGAAAACTCAATACCCCAGCATTCATAGCCTAGGGCCACGACCACCGGGGCCAGCAAGGCCTGCAACTCTTCTAGCTTGCTCGACACCTGAACCCCCTCGTGCATGTATGTGCATGCTATGCAAAATAAAAAAATGGGCGAAACGCCCATCCTTGAAACGCCGTCGAACAGCGGCGTTGAAAGTGTCCAGCTAACAAAAAGCCCCTTAAAAGGGGCTCCTTAAACTGGTTGCGGGGGCCGGATTTGAACCGACGACCTTCGGGTTATGAGCCCGACGAGCTACCAGACTGCTCCACCCCGCGACAAAGCTGGGGCGGAAGTATACGACCGATCCCCGACAGGGTCAATGTAACCTTCCACCTACAAGAAAGCCCGCAACAGCGGGCTCTCCTGATAATTGGTACCGAGAAGGGGACTCGAACCCCTACACCCTATGGGCACAACCACCTCAAGGTTGCGTGTCTACCAATTCCACCACCTCGGCAATACTACGTTTGAAACCCTTCTTACTTTTGCTCTTGAGCTGGAGGCACGTCAGTCGCATTGGTTGCCGACTTTTGCTCTTGAAGCACCGGAACATCATCAGAAGCCGGCTTTTGCTTTGGAACTTCCAACACTGCTGGATTTGGCAAACCTACTTGAGTCAGCTGGTGAGCTTTCTCTTTAGCAAAGTAACCTAACCCTAAGCTGGTTATGAAGAAACCTGCGGCAAGTATAGCAGTAAACTTACTAAGAAAGGTAGAGGAACCTTGGCTTCCGAACACAGTATTTGAAGCACCTGCTCCGAAAGACGCACCAGCATCCGCACCTTTACCCTGCTGCAGCAATACGAGAGCAACTACGCCCAGTGCACCCAGCAGATGAAAAACGACTACGACTGTTTCCAGCATTTTTTCAGTTTCCCGCGGCGCGACAAATCGCACCGAACTCATCTGCATTCAGGGAAGCCCCACCAATGAGCCCCCCATCGATATCCGGCATGCCGAACAGTTCGACCGCATTGGCCGCCTTCACGCTGCCGCCGTATAGAAGCCGCACACCTCGTGCGACCTCAGAATTCTCTGCCGCCAACTGCGCGCGAATGGCTGCATGCACATCCTGCGCCTGTTGCGGTGAAGCAGTCAGCCCGGTGCCAATGGCCCAGACCGGCTCGTAAGCGATTACTGCTTTTGCAAATGCACCAACACCCAGCTCCTCGATGATGCTGCCCAGCTGACGCCCGACAACCTCAAGAGTTTTTCCGGCTTCACGCTGCTCAAGGGTTTCCCCTATACACAACACCGGAATCAAGCCGCATGCCTGTGCCGCTGCAAACTTGCGATTCAGTGTCCCGTCACGCTCGCCGATGATCTGGCGACGTTCGGAGTGCCCAACAAGCACCAGGGAACAACCTGCATCCACCAACTGACTCGGTGCAATCTCACCGGTCAATGCACCTTGCATGGCTTCCACCGCCGAGTTCTGCGCGCCGACCGAAATCGACTTACCTTCCAAGCCATCAATCACTTGATTGATATACAAGCAAGGCGGAAATACCGCGACATCAACATCGCTCGGCAAGGCCAGATGACGAAGGCCGTTAATCAGCTCAGCGACGCTGGCGCGGGTACCGTGCATCTTCCAGTTACCAGCTACCATAGGGCGACGCATGCTGTACCTCGTCGGTCAAAGTGGGCGCAGATGTTACCCAACCACATCATTGCTGGCAAGCCGAAATCAGGCAGAAACTTCAGCAACCAGTTTTGCCAGCTCTTCGGCGTAACCACGAACCAGGGTTTCGTCCTCGCCTTCGACCATGACCCGCACCAGCGGCTCCGTGCCTGACTTGCGTAACAGCACGCGACCACGCCCTGCCATTGCCTTGGTAACGCGCTCGCTGGCTTCTTTGACAGCCGCATGCTCGACAGGGTTTGCACCACCGTCGAAACGTACATTGATCAAGACCTGAGGGCACTTGCGTAGCGCTTGACGCGATTGCGCGAGACCTTCGGAACGGCGTTTCAGCGCCATCAACACCTGCAACGCAGCGATAATCGCATCACCCGTAGTGGTATGACTGAAGCACACGACGTGACCGGAGTTTTCACCACCCACCAACCAGTTGCGCTCGAGCAACTCGGCGATCACATAACGGTCACCGACGTTGGCCCGCACAAAAGGAATTCCCAGATCCGCCAGGGCCAGCTCCAGCCCCAGGTTACTCATCAAGGTTCCAACAACACCGCCCTGCAACTTGGCACACTCATGCAGATCGCGCGCAATAATGAACAGCAATTCGTCACCATCGACGATCGCGCCGGTGTGATCAACCATCAACACCCGATCACCATCACCATCGAAGGCAATACCCAGATCGGCGTGCTCGGCCACTACAGCTGCCTGCAATTGCCCCATATGGGTCGAACCGCAATTGTGATTGATGTTCAAGCCATCAGGCTGTGCAGAAAGCACCGTCACCTGCGCGCCCAACTCACGGAAAACACTCGGAGCCACCTTATAGGTAGCACCGTGTGCGCAGTCGATCACAATTTTCAGACCCGTGAAATTGGTACCGGTTGGCACGCTGCTTTTGCAGAATTCGATGTAACGACCAGAGGCGTCGTTGATTCGCGAGACCTTGCCGATCTTGCTCGACTCGACCACGGTCATCGGCATATCGAGCAACTCTTCGATCATCAGCTCAACGTCGTCCGGCAGTTTCGTGCCCTGGCCGGAGAAGAACTTGATGCCGTTATCGTCATGAGGATTGTGTGAAGCGCTGATCACAATGCCAGCTTCAGCATGAAAGGTACGCGTCAAATAAGCGATAGCCGGAGTAGGCATCGGCCCCAGCAGCATGACGTCAGCCCCCGCGGAGGTCAGCCCGGCTTCAAGCGCCGACTCGAACATATAACCAGAGATTCGAGTGTCCTTGCCGACCAGAACCTTGCAAGCACCCATACTGCGAAAGGCCATGCCCGCGGCCCAACCAAGTTTGAGCATGAATTCAGGGGTAATCGGATACTCGCCGACCCGACCACGAATGCCGTCGGTGCCAAAATATTTCTTAGTCATAAGTGCTCCATCATTCTTATTCGGCTGATTCAACTGCAGTGATCATCCGTACCACATCGACTGTTTCGGCCACGTCATGCACGCGCAAGATTCGCGCACCTTTGACGACAGCCAACACCGCGAGAGCCAGACCGCCATGCAGCCGCTCTCCCACCGGGCGATTCAATGCCTGCCCGATCATGCTCTTTCGCGAAACCCCGACCAACAGGGGCCGCCCCAGGGCATGCAGGGCTTCCATATGCTTGAACAGACTCAAATTGTGCTGCAAATCTTTCGCAAACCCGAAACCCGGATCAAGAATGATCCGCTCGGCCGGAATACCGACCGCAGCACACGACGTCATACGCCCGGCAAGAAACTCACCGACCTCTCTCGTCACGTCATCATAATGCGGATTGTCCTGCATATCTCCCGGCTCACCGAGCATATGCATCAGGCACACCGGCAATCCGGTCGCTGCCGCCGCATCCAGTGCACCGTCTCGACGCAGCGAACGCACATCGTTGATCAGACCGGCCCCTAGGCGCGCGGTTTCACGCATGACCGCAGGCGTCGAAGTATCGACCGAGATAATCACATCCAGCTCACGATGAATCCGCTCGACGATCGGCGCCACGCGCTCGAGCTCCTCAAGCGGCGAGACCGCCCGTGCGCCAGGCCGGGTCGATTCACCACCTACATCAATGAGGGTCGCACCGGCAGCCACCATCGCCTCAGCGTGTCGCAGAGCAGCATCGAGCTGGCTGAAGCGACCACCATCGGAGAAGGAATCGGGAGTGACATTGAGAATGCCCATGACATGCGTATGGGCCAAATCAAGAACCCGGTTGCCGCAAGGCAACCGGGTCGAGGACGGTACAAGAGTCATTTCAAACCTTAGACGTCGGCGGCCGGGCCACCGATTGGGGTTTCCGGACGCTCTTCCTGTACGACAGGAGGAGTACCGGTGCCGCCCGACCAGTCACGAGGCTCACGCGGCGTGCGACCGGCCATGATGTCATCGATCTGTTCAGCATCGATGGTTTCGTACTTCATCAGCGCATCAGCCATGGCATCGAGCTTGTCGCGATTGTCCGTCAGGATCTGCTTGGCCGTGCCATAGCACTGGTCAATGATGCTGCGCACTTCAGAATCGATCAGCTTGGCAGTCTCGCCCGAGAAGCTGGCATGCTGGCCGCCGCCGCCACGACCGAGGAACACTTCACCTTCCTCTTCGGCATACATCAAAGGACCGAGTTTTTCCGACAAGCCCCACTTGGTGACCATGTTCCGCGCAATCTGACTCGCACGCATGATGTCGTTGGAGGCGCCGGTGGTGACACCGTCGAAGCCCAGGGTCATCTCTTCAGCAATACGACCGCCGTACAGCGAGCATATCTGGCTGATCAACGCACGCTTGGACAGGCTGTAGCGATCTTCTTCCGGCAGAAACATGGTCACACCCAGCGCACGACCGCGCGGAATGATCGAGACCTTGTAGACCGGATCGTGCTCAGGCACTACACGACCAACGATAGCGTGACCAGCTTCGTGATAAGCGGTGTTCTGCTTTTCTTTCTCGGACATGACCATCGATTTGCGCTCAGCGCCCATCATGATCTTGTCTTTGGCCAGCTCGAATTCTTTCATCTCGACAACGCGCTTGCCGGTACGAGCGGCGAACAGCGAAGCCTCATTCACCAGGTTGGCCAAGTCGGCACCGGAGAAACCAGGCGTACCACGCGCGATCACCGCTGGAGCGACGTCGTCACCCATTGGCACTTTGCGCATGTGGACTTTCAAAATTTGCTCACGACCACGGATATCTGGCAGACCAACGACAACCTGACGGTCGAAACGGCCCGGACGCAGCAGCGCAGGGTCAAGTACGTCAGGACGGTTGGTTGCGGCGATGACGATGATGCCGTCATTCATTTCGAAACCATCCATCTCTACCAGCAACTGGTTGAGAGTCTGTTCACGTTCGTCGTGACCACCGCCCATGCCAGCACCACGATGGCGGCCGACAGCGTCAATTTCATCGATGAAGATGATGCATGGAGCGTGCTTTTTCGCCTGTTCGAACATGTCGCGAACACGGCTGGCACCCACACCGACGAACATTTCGACGAAGTCGGAACCAGAGATGGTGAAAAACGGCACTTTGGCTTCGCCAGCAATGGCTTTGGCCAGCAAGGTTTTACCGGTACCCGGTGGACCCACCATCAGTACGCCGCGAGGAATGCGACCACCCAGACGCTGGAACTTGCCCGGATCACGCAGGAACTCGACCAGTTCACCCACTTCTTCCTTGGCTTCGTCGCAACCGGCAACGTCAGCCAGGGTGGTTTTCACCTGATCTTCGGAGAGCAGGCGCGCCTTGCTCTTGCCGAAGCTCATCGGTCCGCCCTTGCCACCAGCCCCGCCTTGCATCTGCCGCATGAAGAACATGAAGACGGCAATGATCACCAGGATCGGGAAGCTTGCGACCAGGAGTTGAGTCCAGATGCTTTGCTGTTCTGGCTGCTTGCCTTCAACGACTACGTGGTTATCCACCAGATCGCCGATCAGACCGTTGTCAGGGATATTCGGGCGAATGGTCTTGAAACCGTCGCCATCATTGCGCTTGCCAGTAATGACAAAGCCGTCCACGGCTACGCGCTCGACCTTGCCATCCTTGACCTGCTGGATGAAGTCGGAATAGTTGAGGGTCTGCGGCTCGTTAGGACTGGAGAAGTTGTTCATCACCGTCACCAGGACAGCCGCGATGATCAACCACAGGATCAGATTCTTTGCCATATCGTTCAATTAACTACCCTCTGAAGCAAGCTCCGCAACTGGCGCGCGCTTCGCATGATATTCACCGGCCTAACTTACTACATTACCTACGGCTCTGGCAGGCACCGTCTGTAACCCTTTGTGAAACACTAACTACACAATATTCGTTACGCAGGATCTGTAAAGCGATACAAAAAAACCTATCGCCCCCTTAGAAACGCTCGACACTTTCAGAACCGTCGACTCCACGGAAGCCACGCCCCAGCAAGTACTGCTCGCGGGACCTGTCACGCGATGACAAAGGCTTGCGCATCTGTACCTTGTCAAACAGCTTGCGGATGTCCTTGTGGTATTCGTCGAAGCCTTCACCCTGGAAGACCTTGATCAAAAAATCACCACCTGGCCGCAAAACCCGACCGGCGAGATCCAGTGCCAATTCGCAGAGGAACATCGCCCGCGGCATATCTACAGCTGCTAATCCACTCATATTGGGGGCCATATCGGAAATCACAAGGTCCACCTGCGTATTTCCGACCGCCTCGAGGATCTGTGCCAGCACCGCATCCTCGGTAAAGTCGCCCTGAATGAAGGTCACATCGGGGATGCTGTCCATTTCCAGGATGTCGGAGGCGATCAAACGACCCTGGCCACCAATCAGACGACTGGTCACTTGCGACCAGCCACCCGGCGCTGCGCCGAGGTCGATTACGGTCATGCCCGGACGGATCAGACGATCCTTTTCCTGGATCTCCAGCAATTTGTAGCTGGCACGCGAACGATACCCGTCTTTTTGCGCCATTTTGACGTACGGGTCGTTGAAATGCTCTTTCAGCCAGTTAAGGCTAGTCTTGGAACGGGCCACGGGCCACCTCAAAAAAATAAACGAGTCGCGATTAACTGGGCGGTCCCGGACTCGCTCGGGTAAACTGGCCGCCGCTTTTTACAAGATCAGACGCAGGGGTCAGATTATGCCGCTCACTCAAGAGCAGAAGAAACAGTACAAATCCATTGGCCACCATCTGAAACCAGTTTTGACTGTGGCTGACAACGGTTTGACTGAAGGTGTTTTAGCCGAACTGGAACGCGCATTGGGCGATCACGAGTTGATCAAGATCAAGCTCAGCATCCTCGACCGTGAATCGCGCCTGGCAGCCATTGCAGAACTGTGCAAGGCCGGCAAAGCGGATCTGGTTCAAGTCATCGGCAAGATGGCGCTGATTTACCGCAAGAACTTCAGCGTCAACAAGCAGCTGTCGAACGTCCATCGCTTCAAGTGATGATACGGGTCAAGGGTGTGCTTCGCGCACCCTGCCACCCCATCCCGGCACCGGCTGCAATACCAGCAGAAGCCCGGAAAAACCCAGCACAAGATAGCTGAACAGCAACCAATGCTGCGCCTGCGGCCAGTCGACTCGCACGACGAAGTACATCGCACTCGCGTATAGCGCCATCAACAGCAGTTGCCCGCGAATATCGCGCCATAGACTGACAAGGCCCTTGGCCTGAACCAGCACCAAAACCTGGAAAATAATGCACGCCGCTGAAAACCCGACCAGCAGCGCACTCAGCATGCTTGAAATTTCTTCGATCAACAGCGGCGCCAGGCCAATACGGCCCAGCACCGGCAGCAGACCGATGTGCAGCAACCACAGGCCGCCAACCCATAACATCTGAGTCAGCTGCCAAAGCATGGCGCCCGCACGAAGCAGGCGCTTGCCTTCAGATATGGCGGACTTCGACAATCTCGTACTCGATAACGCCACCAGGCGTTTTGACGGTGACTACATCACCCTCTTCCTTGGCGATCAAGGCGCGGGCCAATGGCGAACCCACCGAAATCTTGCCGAGCTTGAAGTCAGCCTCATCCTCACCAACGATGTGGTAGGTGACGCTTTCATCAGTTTCAACGTTGGCGATTTCAACGGTGGTGCCGAAAATCACTTTACCGGTGTGAGGGATGGTCGTGACATCGATGATCACCGCATTCTGCATACGACCTTCGATGTCGCGGATCCGCGCCTCGACCATACCCTGCTGCTCGCGAGCAGCGTGGTATTCGGCGTTTTCCTTCAGGTCACCCAACTCGCGGGCCGTACCGATGTCCTGGCTGAGCTTCGGACGGACGACCTTGGTCAGGTGAGCGTGCTCTTCTTCCAGGGCTTTCGCGCCCTGAACGGTCATTGGGTATTTGATCATGCCTTCAATCCTGCGTGTAGATCTTGCAAGCGGCGCACAGTCTTCTCGGGACCGAACTTCAGCGCTTCGCAGATAGCTTCGCCAGCAGCAATGGTAGTGGTGCAGTAGATCTTGTGCTGCAAGGCATTACGACGAATGGAGTACGAATCAGCGATCGACTGACGCCCTTCGGTGGTGTTGATGATCAGCGTGACTTCGTCATTCTTGATCATGTCGACCACGTGCGGACGACCTTCGGTCACCTTGTTCACACGGCGCACCTTCAGACCTGCAGCTTCGATCAGCTTGGCAGTACCGGCAGTGGCGACTACTTCGAAGCCCAAGTTGATCAGATCACGGGCCACGCCTGCAACCAGTGGCTTGTCATCGTCACGCACGCTGATGAACGCAGTACCGCCGGTCGGCAGCACTTCGCTGGCACCCATCTGGGCTTTGGCAAAGGCTTCGCCGAAGGTGTCACCCACGCCCATCACTTCACCGGTGGACTTCATCTCCGGGCCGAGGATCGGGTCTACACCTGGGAATTTGGCGAATGGGAACACCGCCTCTTTCACGCTGTAGAAGTTAGGAATGATTTCTTTGGTGAAACCGATTTCCTTCAGGGTTTTACCGGCCATCACGCGAGCAGCGATCATTGCCAGGGATACACCGATGCACTTGGACACGAACGGTACGGTACGGGAAGCGCGCGGGTTGACTTCGATGACGTAGATGTCTTCGCCTTGCAGCGCCAACTGAACGTTCATCAGGCCGACCACACCCAGTTCCAGAGCCATTTTCTTGACCTGCTCGCGCATCTCGTCCTGGATGTGCCCAGGCAGCGAGTACGGTGGCAGCGAGCACGCGGAGTCACCGGAGTGAACGCCTGCCTGCTCGATGTGCTGCATGATCGCGCCGATGACTACGTCGGTGCCATCGCAAACCGCATCCACGTCCATTTCGATGGCGCAGTTGAGGAAGTGGTCCAGCAGCACCGGGCTGTCGTTGGACACTTGAACCGCTTCACGCAGGTAGCGTTTGAGTTCGTCTTCTTCGTAAACGATTTCCATCGCCCGACCGCCCAGTACGTAGGACGGACGCACCACCAGCGGGTAACCGATCTTGCCGGCAGCGCGGATTGCTTCGTCTTCGCTACGCACGGTGGCGTTCGGCGGCTGACGCAGATTCAGACGCTCAACCATTTGCTGGAAGCGCTCACGGTCTTCGGCACGGTCGATGGCATCAGGACTGGTGCCGATGATTGGCACGCCAGCGGCTTCCAGGGCACGCGCCAGCTTCAGCGGGGTCTGGCCGCCGTACTGAACGATCACCCCTTTTGGCTTCTCGACGCGGACGATTTCCAGCACGTCTTCCAGGGTCACTGGCTCGAAGTACAGACGATCGGAGGTGTCGTAGTCGGTGGAAACGGTTTCCGGGTTGCAGTTGACCATGATGGTCTCGTACCCATCTTCGCGCAGCGCCAGTGCCGCGTGTACGCAGCAGTAGTCGAACTCGATGCCCTGGCCGATACGGTTCGGACCGCCACCCAGAATCATGATCTTGTCGCGACCCGACGGCGCGGCTTCGCACTCTTCTTCGTACGTGGAGTACAGGTAAGCGGTGTCGGTTGCGAACTCGGCCGCGCAGGTGTCGACGCGCTTGTAGACCGGGAACACTTCCAGCTTGTGACGGTGAGTACGCAGGCTCTTCTCGGTCACACCCAGCAGTTTGGCCAGACGCTGATCGGAGAAGCCCTTGCGCTTGAGACGGTACATCATGTCGCGGTCAATGCTGGACATGCCCAGGGTCTTGACCTTCTCTTCGTCCTTGATCAGGTCTTCGATCTGCACCAGGAACCAGGGATCGATCATGTTCATGCCGAAGATCTCTTCGACAGTCATGCCGGCGCGGAAGGCGTCAGCTACGTACCAGATACGCTCGGCACCCGGTACGGTCAGTTCGCGCTTGAGCACGCTCATGCTTTCCGGATTGCTCAGGTCGAGCTTCTCGTCCAGACCGCAAACGCCTACTTCCAGACCGCGCAGAGCTTTCTGCAGGGATTCCTGGAAGGTCCGGCCGATGGCCATGACTTCACCGACCGACTTCATTTGAGTGGTCAGGCGGGCGTCGGCTTTCGGGAATTTCTCGAAGGCGAAGCGCGGCAGCTTGGTCACGACGTAGTCGATGGACGGCTCGAAGGATGCAGGAGTAGCGCCGCCGGTGATTTCATTCTGCAGCTCGTCCAGGGTGTAGCCGATCGCCAGCTTGGCAGCGATACGCGCAATCGGGAAACCAGTGGCTTTCGAGGCCAGTGCCGAAGAGCGGGATACACGCGGGTTCATCTCGATCACGACCATACGGCCAGTGTCCGGGCAGATGCCAAACTGAACGTTGGAGCCGCCGGTTTCAACGCCGATCTCACGCAGTACCGCCAACGAGGCGTTACGCATGATCTGGTATTCCTTGTCCGTCAGGGTTTGTGCCGGAGCAACGGTGATCGAGTCACCGGTGTGCACGCCCATCGGGTCGAAGTTTTCGATTGAGCAAACGATGATGCAGTTGTCCTTCTTATCGCGGACAACCTCCATTTCGTACTCTTTCCAGCCGATCAGCGATTCGTCGATCAGCAGCTCTTTGGTCGGCGACAAGTCCAGACCACGGGCGCAGATTTCTTCGAACTCTTCACGGTTGTAAGCGATGCCACCGCCGGTGCCACCCATGGTGAAGGACGGACGGATGATGCACGGGAAGCCGAGCTTCTCGAGGACCGCATTAGCCTCTTCCATGCTGTGGGCGATACCGGAGCGCGGGCAATCCAGGCCGATGGACTTCATCGCCTTGTCGAAGCGCGAACGGTCCTCAGCCTTGTCGATGGTATCGGCGTTAGCGCCGATCATTTCAACGCCGAACTTCTCCAGAACACCTTCGCGCTCCAGATCCAGTGCGCAGTTCAGAGCAGTCTGACCGCCCATGGTTGGCAACAGTGCGTCCGGACGCTCTTTTTCGATGATCTTGGCAACGGTCTGCCACTTGATCGGCTCGATGTAGGTCGCGTCGGCCATGTCCGGATCGGTCATGATGGTGGCCGGGTTGGAGTTCACCAGGATGACGCGGTAACCCTCTTCGCGCAGGGCTTTGCAAGCCTGGGCGCCGGAGTAGTCGAATTCGCAAGCCTGGCCGATCACGATCGGGCCAGCGCCGAGAATCAGGATGCTTTTAATGTCTGTACGTTTTGGCATGGGTAGTCACTCAAATCCGCAGGTCCGACGGCAATCCCCGAGGAGAAGCCGTCTTGATCAATCTCTGAAGCCCTTCAGGGACCACCGGGCTACCGGGGCCACCCTCAGGGACTTCTCGCTACATGCTCAAGCCCGGCGATTAACGTCGCTTGGCCATCTCGTTGATGAAGCGATCGAACAGCGGCGCCACATCGTTCGGACCAGGACTGGCTTCAGGGTGACCCTGGAAGCTGAACGCGCTCTTGTCGGTACGCTCGATGCCTTGCAGGGTGCCGTCGAACAGCGATTTGTGGATCGCGCGAACGTTGCCTGGCAGGGTCGCCTCGTCTACCGCAAAACCGTGGTTCTGACTGGTGATCATGACGACACCGGAGTCCAGATCCTGAACCGGGTGGTTGGCGCCGTGGTGACCGTGACCCATTTTCAGGGTCTTGGCGCCAGAGGCCAGGGCCAGCAGTTGGTGGCCGAGGCAGATGCCGAACACCGGGATCTCGGTTTCAAGGATGTCCTTGATCGCCTGGATCGCGTAGTCGCAAGGCTCCGGGTCACCCGGGCCATTGGACAGGAACACGCCGTCCGGCTTGAGTGCCAGGACTTCGCTGGCCGGGGTCTGCGCTGGCACCACGGTTACGCGGCAGCCGCGCTCGACCAGCATGCGCAGGATGTTCAGCTTGACGCCGTAGTCGTAGGCCACCACGTGATGCGGCAACTCGGAAGCATCGAGGGTCGCGTGGCTGTCGGTTTTCAGATCCCAGACCGTCGAGCGCCATTCGTACTGCTCTTTGGTGCTGACTACTTTCGCCAGATCCATGCCCTTCAGGCCCGGGAAACCGCGCGCCGCTGCAATCGCAGCTTCGTCGGAAATGTTGTCGCCAGCCATGATGCAGCCGTTCTGCGAGCCTTTCTCACGCAGGATGCGAGTCAGGCGACGGGTGTCGATACCGGCGATTGCCACAACATTGTTGGCTTTCAGGTAGTCGGACAGGGACATGGTGTTACGCCAGTTGCTCGCAACCAGGGGTAGGTCACGAATCACCAGACCCGCAGACCAAACGCGGTCAGACTCGGCGTCTTCCGGCGTGGTGCCGGTGTTACCGATGTGCGGGTAAGTCAGGGTAACGATCTGTTGGGCATAGGAAGGATCGGTAAGGATTTCCTGATAGCCGGTCATGGCGGTGTTAAACACCACCTCACCAACGGTTTGACCGTCGGCTCCAATGGCTTCGCCGCGAAAAATGCTGCCATCAGCAAGGGCGAGTATGGCTGGCTTAGTCAAGAAGACCTCCCGTAAATAAAGCCTGAAAGGGCGATCGCAGGTTGCAAAAAAGCGGAGTGACGTATGGACACGTCACCCCGCTTCTTCACTGAATTATTCTGCGCGCTTTTAGTGGACACACTAAAGCTGTAGCTTACAGAAAAAGGCATTTTTGGTCTACCGCCAATGAGCCTTAAAGGCCGGGGAATGCGACAGGACGTCGCTTGGCGGGATAAATCGGGTACAAACGCTGCGTTTGAACCCGATTTCGGGTGCATCTTAACGCAGGTCGAGCACGTCTTGCATGTCGTAAAGACCCGGCTCACGACTATCCAGCCACAACGCAGCACGCACCGCGCCCTTGGCGAAGGTCATGCGACTGGATGCCTTGTGGGTGATCTCCAGTCGCTCGCCCTCACAGGCGAACAGCACCGTATGATCACCGACCACATCACCGCCGCGAACCGTGGCGAAGCCAATGGTTTCGCGCTCACGCACACCGGTGTGGCCTTCGCGCCCATAGACCGCAACCTTCTGCAGATCACGATCCAGCGCGTTGGCGATCACCTCACCCATGCGCAAAGCCGTACCTGAAGGCGCATCGATCTTGTGCCGATGATGCGCTTCGATGATTTCGATATCAGCATCATCGCCCAGCACCCGAGCCGCCATATCGAGCAACTTCAACGACAGGTTCACGCCAACACTGAAATTGGCCGCGAACACGATCGGAATATCCTTGCCCGCCTCGACCAGCAGCTGTTTTTCCGCGACGCCCAATCCTGTAGTGCCGATCACCATGGCCTTGCCCGCCTTGCGGCAGAACGCCAGGTTTTTCAGCATGACCTCTGGGAGCGTGAAGTCGATCAACACATCGAACTCATCAGCCACCGCATCCAGACTACCGGACAACGGCACACCGATCCGCCCCAGCGATGCCAGCTCACCGGCATCAACCCCGATCAGCGTACTGCCGGGGCGCACGATGGCCGCCGTCAGCCCCGTGAGCGGTGCGCGTTGCTGCACCGCTTCGACGAGGATCTTGCCCATGCGCCCGGCAGCGCCCATCACAGCTATACGTCGCATGCCCGACTCCTTACAGATCGCCGAAGAAGCGCTTCACGCCTTCGAACCAACCGGTGGTTTTCGGCGAATGACTGTTGTCGTCCGCCAGGGAACTGCGGAACTCTTCCAGCAACTCGCGCTGACGACGCCCCAGATTGACCGGAGTCTCGACCGCCACACGGCACATCAAGTCGCCCGCACCACCACCACGAACCGGCGCAACGCCTTTGCCACGTACCCGGAACTGCTTGCCGGTCTGCGTGCCTTCAGGAATCTTCAGCTTGACCCGACCATCCAGGGTCGGAATCTCCAGCTCGCCACCTAGCGCCGCATCAACGAAGCTGATTGGCACTTCGCAGAATAGATGCTTGCCATCACGCTGGAAGATCGCGTGCTCGCGCACGTTGATCACCACATACAAGTCGCCAGTCGGCCCACCCTGAGTACCCGCCTCGCCTTCGCCAGACAAACGAATGCGGTCACCGGTATCAACCCCAGCCGGCACTTTTACCGACAGGGTCTTGTACTCTTCGACACGGCCTTCGCCGTTGCAGGAGTTGCACGGGTCGGAAATGATCTTGCCCTGGCCATGGCAACGCGGGCAGGTTTGCTGCACCGAGAAGAAGCCTTGCTGCATGCGCACCTGACCAATACCGCCACAGGTCGGGCACGTGACCGGCGAAGAACCTTTCTTGGAACCCGAACCATCGCACGGTTTGCAGTTGACCAGTGTCGGAACACGGATATTCACGGTTGTGCCGCGCACCGCTTCTTCCAGGTTCAACTCCAGGGTGTAACGCAGATCGCTGCCGCGCTGAGCGCCGCCACGGGAACCGCCGCGACCACCACCGAAGAAGTCACTGAACACATCGCCGAAGATATCGGAGAAGTTCTGACCACCAAAACCAGCACCGCCGCCACCCATGCTTGGGTCGACACCGGCATGACCGTACTGGTCGTACGCCGCGCGCTTGCTGGAATCGGACAGCACTTCGTAGGCCTCGTTGGCCTCTTTGAATTTTTCTTCCGACGCTTTGTCGTCAGGATTACGGTCCGGGTGGTGCTTCATCGCCAAGCGACGGTAGGCCTTTTTCAGGTCCGCTTCGCTCGTGCCACGCTCGATACCCAACACTTCGTAATAGTCACGCTTTGCCATAAGTCTTTGCACTCTTAAGGACGTTCGGCAAACCCCTCCTGAGCTTCGCCAAACTCGTTGAGCCCCAATACAGGCCCGGACCCAACTCACGTCAATTCAACGATCCTGGTCTTTGATTCGATACGGTACCTGTGGATCGGAAAGCAGGAGCATTCCCGACCGCACCGCCAGCACCCGAACGCTGTCGCATGCTGTAAAAATTCGTCTACTCCAGACACGCCAACGCGGGAGCAAGCTCCCGCGCGGCGACATCCTACCAGTCACCGCACAAAGGCAGTCAACCGGCCGACCAACAACTTACTTGTGGTCTTTAACTTCTTCGAACTCAGCGTCGACAACGTCATCAGCCTTTTCAGCCTTCTCAGCGTGCGGTGCCGCACCCTCAGCTGGTTGAGCCTGTTCGGCGTACATCTTCTGCGCCACTGGAGCGGAGACTTTCGACAGTTCTTCAACCTTGGCTTCGATGGCAGCCTTGTCGTCGCCTTTGACGGCGGCTTCCAGGGCAACCACTGCTGCTTCGATTGCAGTCTTCTCTTCAGCAGTCACTTTGTCGCCAGCGTCGGCGACCATTTTGCGCGTCGAGTGAACCAGCGCGTCGCCCTGGTTACGGGCAGTGGCCAGCTCTTCGAACTTGCGATCTTCGTCGGCGTTGGTTTCAGCATCGCGAATCATCTGCTGAATTTCTTCCTCGGACAGACCGGAGTTGGCCTTGATCACGATCGACTGAGTCTTGCCGGTGGCCTTGTCTTTGGCGCCTACGTGCAGAATGCCGTTGGCGTCGATATCGAAGGTCACTTCAATTTGTGGCACGCCACGTGGTGCTGGTGGAATCTCGGCCAGGTCGAACTTGCCCAGGGACTTGTTCTGGGCAGCTTGCTTACGCTCGCCTTGCAGCACGTGAATGGTCACTGCGCCCTGGTTGTCATCGGCAGTCGAGAACACTTGGGATTTCTTGGTAGGAATCGTGGTGTTTTTCTCGATCAGCGCAGTCATCACGCCGCCCATGGTTTCGATACCCAGAGTCAGCGGGCTGACGTCGAGCAGCAGAACGTCCTTCACGTCACCAGCCAATACTGCGCCCTGGATAGCAGCACCCATGGCAACGGCTTCGTCCGGGTTAACGTCTTTACGGGCTTCTTTGCCGAAGAACTCGGTCACCAGCTTCTGTACCAGCGGCATACGGGTCTGACCGCCGACCAGGATCACGTCGTCGATCTTGCCAACGTCGATACCCGAGTCTTTCAGTGCAATGCGGCAAGGCTCGATGGTGCGTTGAACCAGGTCTTCAACCAGCGCTTCCAGCTTGGCGCGGGAGATTTTCACGTTCAAGTGCTTAGGACCGGTCGCATCTGCAGTGATGTAGGGCAGGTTAACGTCGGTCTGCAGGCTCGAAGACAGCTCGATCTTGGCTTTCTCAGCGGCTTCTTTCAGGCGCTGCATGGCCAGCGGGTCACCTTTGAGGTTCATGCCGCTTTCTTTCTTGAATTCGTCAACGAGGTAGTCGATCAGACGAATGTCGAAGTCTTCACCGCCGAGGAAGGTGTCACCATTGGTGGACAACACTTCGAACTGGTGCTCGCCATCGACTTCGGCGATTTCGATTACGGAGACGTCGAAAGTACCGCCACCCAGGTCATAAACGATCACGGTGTGGTCGCCCTTGGCCTTGTCCATACCGTAAGCCAGAGCGGCTGCGGTGGGTTCGTTGATGATGCGTTTTACGTCCAGGCCAGCAATACGGCCGGCGTCTTTGGTCGCCTGACGCTGGCTGTCGTTGAAGTAGGCCGGAACGGTGATAACCGCTTCGGTCACGGTCTCGCCGAGGTAGTCTTCGGCGGTCTTCTTCATTTTTTTCAGGATTTCAGCCGAGATCTGTGGCGGCGACATTTTCTGGCCGTTCACCTCAACCCAGGCGTCATTGTTGTCAGCCTTGACGATCTTGTAAGGGACCATCTGGATATCTTTCTGCACTACTTCTTCTTCGAAGCGACGACCGATCAAACGCTTGACCGCGTACAGGGTGTTGTGCGGATTGGTCACTGCCTGACGTTTGGCCGACTGGCCAACCAGAATTTCGCCATCGTTGGCGTACGCGATGATCGACGGCGTGGTACGCGCGCCTTCAGCGTTTTCGATAACTTTTACGTTGCCGTTTTCAAGAATAGAGACGCAGGAGTTGGTAGTCCCCAGGTCGATACCGATAATTCTGCCCATATTAACTCTCCCGAAACTTTGGATTTGGTTGCCGCAGTAGTGGTGGCTGACTGCGGTAGCACTTAAACGCTTGACTTCTAAATGGGGGCCTTACGGCGAATTTCAAGCCTGCTCATCAATCGAAGGCGAAACCGGTGCCGGAGCCTTGCTGACCACGACCATGGCCGGACGCAGCAGGCGACCGTTAAGCATGTAGCCCTTCTGGAACACCTTCAGCACGCTGTTGGGTTCCATGTCGGCGCTTTCCTGCATGGCCATCGCCTGGTGGTGCGCAGCGTTGAACGGTTCGCCTTCAGGATCGATCGCTTCCAGCTGATAGCGCTTCAGGGTGTCCTGGAACATTTTCAGGGTCAGTTCGATGCCTTCGCGCATAGGGCGAATGCTTTCGTCGTCCGGGTTGGACAGTTCAAGACCACGCTCCAGACTGTCGATGATCGGCAGCAGGTCGTTGGCGAACTTCTCCAGCGCGAACTTGTGTGCTTTTTCTACATCCTGCTCGGCGCGACGGCGGACGTTCTGCAGATCGGCAGCAACACGCAAAGACTGATCCTGCGCCCCAGCCAGTTGCTCTTCGAGCACTTGTACACGAGCCACCAGGTCTTCACCCGATGTTTCGGGAGCCTGATTGGCGTCTAGATTTTGCGTATCCAGCGTCTGTTCGTCAGCCATAGATTTCTCCTTTCAAATCGTGCGCGAACTCGACTCGCGCTTCTGCCCCGGTATATGGGGTCGCAATTTCAGGGTTCAAGGGCTGACAGACCGCCGAACACCATTACCCTTACAAAAACAGCTGATTTGACATTCCAGCGGGTTTTAAAAAAATACCTTTACCAAGCAAATCGAGCTAAACACAGGCATTGTCAGCCCGAAACAAAACACTGTATAAATAACCAGACCTAAAGCCTGGGAGCGGCCTCTATGCTGGTGCACCTGTCTGTACATAACTACGCCATCGTTGAACATCTCGATCTGGAACTCGATCGCGGGATGAGCGTGATCACAGGTGAAACCGGCGCCGGCAAGTCGATCATGCTCGACGCCCTGGGCCTCACCCTTGGCGATCGCGCCGACAGCGGCGTGGTTCGCCCAGGCGCGGAGAAGGCCGACATCCTGGCCACGTTCGACCTGGCCGATATCCCGGAAGCCAGTGCCTGGCTGGCCGAGCGTGACCTCGATACCGACGGCCCGTGCATCCTGCGCAGGGTAATCACCGCCGAAGGTCGCTCGCGCGGCTACATCAACGGCAGCCCCTGCCCGCTTGGCGACCTCAAAGCCCTCGGCGAACTGCTGATCGATATCCACAGCCAGCATGAACACCAATCGTTACTGAAAACCGACACGCACCGGCGACTGCTCGACGAATACGCCGGCGCCACCGACCTCGCCCGCCAGGTGCAGCTTGCCGCCCAGCGCTGGCGCCAGACCCGCCAGGAACTGGAGCGCCTCTCCAACTCCGGCGACGAGCAGCGTGCTCGCCACCAGTTGCTCAGCTACCAACTCGAAGAGCTGGAAAACCTCGGCCTCGGCGAGAGTGAGCTGGAGCAGCTGGAACAAGAACACAAAAACCTGACCAACGCCGAAACCTTGCTGGGCATTTGCCGACAAGTGGTCGAGCAGTGCAGCGAAAGCGATTCCGGCAATGTACTGAACGCCCTGACGGCGAGCCTCAATCGCCTGTCGAGCGTGAACAACTCGGTCGGCGCCCTGGGCGAAGCAACCAACCTGCTGACCAGCGCGCAGATTCAAGTCGAAGAAGCCGTTGGCGAACTGAACCGCTTTCTCGACCACTTCGATGCCGATCCGGCACGCCTACAGCAACTCGAAGAACGCCTGGACTCGATCTACACCCTGGCGCGCAAACACCGGATCCAGCCCACCGAAGTCGCAGAGCTTCAGCAAAGACTGCTGGACGAGATCGAAACACTGAATGCCAACGACGAGTCCATCGAGCGACTGAGCGAAGAACTGGGCGCCTTCGCCAGGCACTATCAGGAAAAGGCCCGCGAGCTGAGCGATCTGCGCCATCAAGCCGCGACCAGCCTGGCCAATGCCGTCGAACAGGAAATCCAACGCCTGGGCATGCCTGGCGGCCGCTTCACCATCGAGCTACGCCCCAACACCAGCACCGAACTGCTGCCCAACGGCCTCGAACAGGTAGAACTGCTGGTCAGCGCCAACCCCGGACAACCGCTCAAGGCATTGGCCAAAGTCGCATCGGGTGGCGAGCTGTCGCGAATCAGCCTGGCCATCCAGGTGATCACCGCGCAAACCTCTCGAGTACCGACACTAGTGTTCGACGAAGTGGACGTCGGTATTGGCGGCCCCACCGCGGAAATTGTCGGCCAACTGTTACGCCGCCTCGGGGAGCGCGGACAAGTGCTCACCGTCACGCACCTGCCGCAAGTGGCCTCCCAGGGCCATCAGCATCTATTTGTCCACAAGGTGCGCGGCAACGATGCCACGCACACCGCCGTGTCCAGGCTGAGTAAAAATGAGCGGATTGAAGAAGTAGCGCGAATGCTGGGGGGGATCGATCTGACCAAGGAGTCCCTGGCTCACGCGAAGAAGATGGTCGTGACGGCAAAAATTTAAGTAGGCCAGACAGCACGAAGGCGACCCTTGGGTCGCCTTCGTTCGTTTCGCGGACCGGAAATCCGCGCGACATGCTTACTTTTTCTTGCGTACGTACAGCACCAGGTTGTGATCCACCAACTCGAAGCCATGCTTCTCGACGATCGCTTTCTGAAGCTTTTCGATTTCTTCCTCGAAGAATTCGATCACTTCACCGTTCTCCACGTTAACCATATGGTCGTGGTGACCGCCGTCAGCCAGTTCGAAGACCGCATGGCCGCCGTCGAAATTGTGACGGACCACAAGACCAGCTGCTTCGAATTGGGTCAGTACACGATAAACCGTGGCCAGACCGACATCCTCGCCAGCTTCCATCAGCGCCTTGTAAACATCTTCAGCACTCATGTGACGTTGCTCAGCGGAATCGAGCATTTGCAGAATTTTGACCCGTGGCAGGGTCACTTTGAGGCCGGCTTTGCGTAGTTCGCTATTTTCAACCATGGTCAGCTTTCTCGCGATGCTGCTTCGCAGCTTCTCTTAATGCGGGTATGATCGGCGTTTACGTTGTCCCAGCCAAGATAGTGGAAGTCGCCCACCGATGCAAAACACCAAGCTCCTGCTAACCAGTTTCACCTTCGTGGGACTGCTCGCACTCGCCGGTTGTTCATTCCCCGGGGTTTACAAAATCGACATCCAGCAGGGCAATGTCGTCACGCAGAACATGATAGACCAGTTACGCCCGGGAATGACCCGCCGGCAAGTACGGTTTATCATGGGCAACCCTCTGCTGACCGACACGTTCCATGCCGATCGCTGGGATTACTTGTATAGCCTGCAGCCAGGCGGCGGTGAACGCCAACAGGAACGCATCAGCGTTATCTTCAACTCTAACGACCAGCTTGTCAGCCTGTCGGGCGACTTCATGCCTGGTGTGAGCCGTGACGAAGCCATTCTCGGCAAGGGCACCGGCACTACCGTGACCGCCCCTGTTGAAAACGCCGAGAAGCCGAAGCCAGAGAAACCGGTAAAACCGGGCTCGCTGCTGGATCAGATCCAGAAGGACGTCGACAACGTCAAAACCGTCCCGGTTCCGACGCCAGCACCACTGGACACCGCGCCGCAATAAAATGCGACACAACAAAAAGCCCGAGACGTTCGGGCTTTTTGTTGTCTGTCATTCGGGAAATCTACTGATCCCGAGCCTTGGCCTGCGCCGCAGCCTTGGCCGCACGTAACCGGCGGACTTCTTTTGGGTCCGCCAGCAACGCTCGATAAATCTCGAGCCGGTCACCCGCCTGAACCTGACGGCTCTCGGGATCGGCAATAACCTTGCCGAAAATCCCCACAGGGCAAGTTGCCAGGTCCAACTCGGGGAACTGCTCGGCGATGCCTGATTCAGCCAATGCTGCTCGTAGAGTAGTGCCCACGGGCACCGCCACCTTGAGCAACACTTGGCGATCGACGGCGGCATACACCACCTCGACGTCTATCACCGACTCAACCATGCAACTGCTTGGCGCGCTGACAGAACGCGTCCACCAGTGTGTTGGCCGCCTGATTGAACAACGGCCCCAGCGTCGCCCGAACAATCGGCCCTGCATAATCGAACGACAGGTCCAGACTGATTTTGCAGGCCTTCTCACCCAACGGCTTGAACACCCAAACACCATGCAGCTGATTGAATGGACCCTCTTCGAGATTCATCTCGATCGAATGCCCCGGCACCAGCGTATTGCGTGTCACAAAGTGCTGGCTTAACCCGCCCTTGGCCACACCCACGCTAGCGCGCATGTGCTCGGCGGAGCTTTCCAGAACTTCGGCCTCGGAACACCAGGGCAAAAATTCCGGATAGTGCGCTACGTCATTGACCAGGTCATAGAGCGCTTGCGCGGGATACGGCAACAGGGCCGAACGTTGAATATGTGTCGTCATGTCAGCGTCACTTCCACAGCTGGGCGGCAAACACTACAAGAATGCCGATGGGCGCCACATAGCGCATCAAGAACAAAATCAGGGTAAACAATGGGCGCATTGTCCGGGATTCACTCAATGCGCTCAAGCACGCAGGTTCACCGTAGCCGACTCGCGCGCAACTCCCTATAATGCCGCCCCTATGGCTAAACAGAAGAAACACCCCGAAGGGACCATCGCGCAGAATAAAAAGGCGCGACACGATTACTTCATCGAACACCGGTTCGAGGCTGGCATGGTCCTGGCCGGCTGGGAAGTAAAGAGTCTGCGTGCAGGCAAGGCACAACTGGTCGACAGTTATGTGCTGCTCAAGGATGGCGAGGCCTGGCTGCTCGGCAGTCATATCACCCCGCTGACCACCGCCAGCACCCACGTCATCGCCGACCCGACGCGCACGCGCAAGCTGCTGCTCAACCAGCGTGAGCTGGAGAAGCTGTTTGCCGCCGTGCAGCAGAAAGGTTACGCCTGCGTCTGCCTGTCGTTGTACTGGAGCAAGCACTTGATCAAGTGCGAGATCGCTCTGGGCAAGGGCAAGAAGGAATACGACAAGCGCGATACCGAACGCGAACGCGATGCCGGTCGCGAGTTGCAGCGCGCGGTGCGTAACAAGGGCAAGGAAGACTGACCTTCCTGCTGCTTGAAACCGCTTTCGCGGGCAAGCCCGCTCCCACACGATCTATGAATGCCGACATTTATGTGGCAGACCTGGAACCTGTGGGAGCGGGCTTGCTCGCGAATACAATCGCATAAGCGATAAAGACTTAACTGACAGAACTCAGCCTACATCCCCTTGCGCCGCTCCGCCCGAGCCATGCGCTGCATTTCCTGACGCACCTCTTCAAGCACTTCCTGCACATACAGAATGTGCCGGCTGGAAATTTCTCGCGCCTGCTCTGCGCACCCTTCGATAATCGCCTGATACAAATCCCGGTGCTGACTGATCAGCATGTCGCGGGTTTCTGTGCGCTGTTTATACATGCCACCGATGTTGGTCACCACGTTGCGCTTGAGCAGATCGAACAACCCGCGAATGGTATGCAGCAAGACTGCGTTGTGGCTGGCCTCGGCAATGGCCAGGTGAAACTTCGCATCCGCCGCGCCCTCCTCCGCCCGACTCACTTGATCATGACGCGAATAGCAGTCCTGCAACTCTTCGAATGCCGCGGTCAGTCGCTCGCGATCAACATCCGTCGCGCGCAATGCGGCGTAATAGGCGCATGAAGCTTCCAGCGTATGGCGAAACTCCAGCAGATCACGCTGGGCTTCCGGGTTGCTTTCCAGCAGGTGCAGCAACGGATCGCTGAAGGTTGAACCGAGCGATTCAACCACATAGTTGCCGCCGCCCTGACGACTGACCAGCAGCCCTTTGGCCGTCAGTTTCTGGATCGCCTCACGCAATGAAGGGCGCGACACACCGAACTGCTCGGCCAAGGCGCGCTCCGCCGGCAATCGCTCACCGGACTTCAGCGTGCCCTCAAGAATCATCCCTTCGAGCTGCTCGACAATATCGTCAGACAAACGGCGCTGACGAATCTGATCAAACCCCATAACTCTTTCTCCACGATCCCGACGGCTCGCCGGGCTCTCTATTCTGGCCTATTGGCGTCGCGCCAGCACCTACCAGACAGCGTTTGATCGAACAGATCAGATGACTTCTGCACCGCTCATTCGACGAAAGTTTCAGGACGGCAAATTGACACACCACACCCAAGGCTTTTACCCTAGCCGACAGCGATTGTAAATTGGTATTACCAATTATCCAAGAACGCTGACCAGTGCCTGACCAACAACAATTAGGGGCCACCCCATATGCAAACCTGGCAACAGCTTTACAGCCCGCTCGGCAGTCTCGGCTTGTCCGCGCTCGCGGCCGTTATCCCCATCGTATTTTTCTTCCTGGCTCTGGCCGTGTTCCGCCTCAAAGGACACGTCGCCGGGAGCATTACCCTGGCGTTGTCGATTCTGGTGGCGATCCTTGCCTTCCAGATGCCTGTCGACATGGCCTTCGCCGCCGCTGGCTATGGATTTGCCTACGGACTGTGGCCGATCGCCTGGATCATCGTGGCTGCGGTGTTCCTCTACAAACTGACGGTCAAAAGCGGCCAGTTCGAAGTGATCCGCAGCTCGGTGCTGTCGATTACCGACGACCAACGCCTGCAAGTGCTGCTGATCGGCTTCTGCTTCGGCGCATTCCTGGAAGGTGCCGCCGGATTCGGCGCACCGGTGGCAATTACCGCCGCGCTGCTCGTAGGATTGGGTTTCAACCCGCTGTACGCCGCCGGCCTGTGCCTGATTGCCAACACCGCTCCCGTTGCCTTCGGTGCACTGGGGATTCCGATCATCGTTGCCGGGCAAGTGACAGGCATCGACGCGTTCAAGATCGGCGCCATGGCTGGCCGTCAGCTGCCATTGCTGTCGTTGTTCGTGCCGTTCTGGCTGGTGTTCATGATGGACGGCCTGCGCGGGGTCAAGGAGACCTGGCCGGCAGCATTGGTGGCGGGCGCAAGCTTTGCCGTCACCCAGTTCTTCACCTCGAATTTCATTGGCCCCGAGCTGCCGGACATCACCTCGGCACTGGTCAGCCTGGTCTCCCTGACCCTGTTCCTCAAAGTCTGGCAGCCCAAGCGTTCGTTCGCCGAAGCGACCGCCAGCGTCGGTGCCGCAACCGTGAGAAGCGCCGGAGGTTTCGGCCAGCCGCGTACGACCCAGCCTTCGCCGTACAGCTTCGGCGAGATCTTCAAAGCCTGGTCGCCGTTCCTGATTCTTACTGTATTGGTGACCATCTGGACACTGAAACCCTTCAAGGCGATGTTCGCCGCCGGCGGCTCGATGTACAGCTGGGTGTTCAACTTCGCCATCCCGCACCTGGATCAAATGGTGATCAAAGTTGCGCCGATCGTAGCCAACCCGACCGCCATTCCGGCGGTATTCAAACTGGACCCGATTTCGGCGACCGGCACGGCGATTTTCTTCTCCGCACTGATCTCGATGCTGATCCTCAAGATCAACCTGAAAATTGGTCTTACCACTTTAAAAGAAACGTTCTTTGAGCTGCGCTGGCCTATTCTGTCGATCGGCATGGTGTTGGCCTTCGCCTTCGTTACTAACTATTCGGGCATGTCGTCGACCATGGCCCTGGTACTGGCAGCCACCGGCGCAGCCTTCCCGTTCTTCTCACCATTCCTCGGTTGGCTGGGCGTGTTTCTGACCGGTTCGGACACCTCGTCCAACGCGCTGTTCAGTTCGCTGCAAGCGACCACCGCGCACCAGATCGGCGTCAACGACACCTTGCTGGTCGCGGCGAACACCAGCGGTGGCGTGACCGGCAAGATGATCTCGCCACAATCGATCGCCGTGGCCTGCGCCGCGACCGGCTTGGTGGGCAAGGAATCCGACCTGTTCCGCTTCACCCTCAAGCACAGCCTATTCTTTGCCACTATCGTCGGCCTGATTACGCTGGCCCAGGCCTACTGGTTCACTGGCATGCTGGTGCACTAAGACTACGAGCAACACAGAAAGAACCGACGCTGGGCTTTGCCCCCGGCGTCAGCGACTCACCACCCGGTCTGCAAGGCTGCTGAAAGCTTCCCGCTTTATAGTCAGCAGCCTCAGCAGACGAATAACCGGGACCACCCGGAGACACGCCTGATGAGCGAGCTTTTTTACAACGCTGTACCGAACGCGACCCGTGTCGCCCCGCCACTGCCTGAACCGCGCCAATACCCTAGCGAGAAACCGCAGCAGGTCTACCTGTTCGGCACGTGTGTGGTCGACCTGTTTTATCCCGAGGCCGGGATGGACGCGATTCACCTGCTCGAACACGAAGGCATTCGCGTCGAGTACCCGCAAGGGCAAAGCTGCTGCGGACAACCGGCCTACACCTCGGGTTACACCGAACAGGCCCGGACCGTAGCGCGTTCGCAACTGGCGCTGTTTGCCGGGGACTATCCGGTGGTGGTGCCTTCGGGCTCCTGTGCGGGCATGCTGCGTGAACATTACGCCGACTTGTTCAAGGACGAGCCGGACACGTTGAAACAGGTTCAGGCCCTGGCGGCACGGACCTACGAGTTGGCTGAATTTCTGCTGTTCGTCTGCAAGGTGCAGCTCAAGGACAGCGGTGAACCGGTCAAAGTGGCACTGCACACCTCGTGCTCGGCACGGCGTGAGATGAACACCCATTTGCATGGCCGCGAGTTGCTGTCGCAGTTGAGCAACGTGAAACGGGTCGATCACGATCACGAAAGTGAATGCTGTGGCTTTGGTGGGACATTCAGCGTCCGAATGCCAGACATTTCCGGTGCGATGGTCGCTGACAAGACCAAAGCCCTGAAGGAATCCGGCGCACACACGGTGCTGAGTGCCGACTGCGGCTGCTTGATGAACATCAACGGTTCGCTGGAAAAACAGAACGAAGCGCTACGCGGCCAACATCTGGCCAGCTTCCTCTGGCAGCGTACCGGAGGTGCTCTATGAGCACTTCCACACTAATTCCGACCGTAGCGGTTGAAGAGGATTTTCGCACCCGGGCTCACGAGGCTCTGGCCGACACGCAATTGCGAAACAACTTTCGAAGCGCGATGGATTCTCTGATGGCAAAGCGGGCAGCGTCCTTCAGCGATGCCTTTGAGCGAGAACACTTACGCGCCCTGGGCAATGCAGTCCGTGCCCGCGCGCTATCCAAGTTGCCCGACCTGCTCGAGCAACTGGAACAGAACCTGACCCGCAACGGTGTGACAGTGCACTGGGCGGAAACGGTGGACGAGGCCAATGGCATCGTCTTATCGATCATCCGCGCTCACGAGGCGCGGCAAGTGATCAAGGGCAAATCGATGGTCAGCGAAGAGATGGAGATGAACCATGTCCTCGCTGAACAAGGCGTTGAATGCCTTGAGTCGGACATGGGCGAGTTCATCGTCCAGCTCGACCACGAGAAGCCTTCACACATCATTATGCCGGCGATCCACAAGAATGCCGGTCAGGTCGCGTCCTTGTTCCACGACAAACTTGGCGTGGAATACACCAAGGACGTTGACCAACTCATTCAGATCGGTCGCAAGGTCTTGCGGCAGAAGTTCTTCGAAGCCGACATCGGCGTCTCCGGCGTCAACTTCGCCGTGGCCGAAACCGGCACCCTGCTGCTGGTGGAAAACGAAGGCAACGGGCGCATGTCGACCACCGTGCCGCCGGTACACATCGCTGTCACCGGGATCGAGAAAGTCGTCGAAAACCTGCGCGACGTTGTGCCGCTGTTGTCGCTGCTGACACGCTCGGCCCTCGGCCAGCCAATCACCACTTACGTCAACATGATCTCCGGCCCGCGTAAGGCCCATGAACTCGACGGTCCGCAAGAAGTGCACCTGGTATTGCTCGACAACGGTCGCAGCCAGGCCTTTGCCGACAGCGAATTGCGCCAGACCCTGAACTGCATCCGCTGCGGCGCCTGCATGAACCATTGCCCGGTTTACACGCGCATCGGCGGTCATGCGTATGGCGAGGTTTATCCAGGCCCGATCGGCAAGATCATCACCCCCCACATGGTTGGCCTGGCGAAAGTCCCGGACCACCCAAGCGCCTCGTCGCTGTGCGGCGCCTGCGGTGAAGTCTGCCCGGTAAAAATTCCGATCCCGGCACTGCTGCGCCGCCTACGCGAAGAAAACGTCAAAGCCCCTGACAGCCCTCATCAAGTGATGCGCGGTCAAGGCAGCAAGTTCTCGCGCAAAGAGCGCTTCATCTGGAACGCCTGGGCGAAGCTCAACAGCTCGCCGACGCTGTATCGGCTGTTCGGCTTCTTCGCCACTCGCCTGCGCGCCCTCACGCCAAGCAACATTGGCCCCTGGACGCAAAACCACAGCGCACCGAAACCCGCCGCTCGCTCACTGCACGACATGGCCCGCGAGCATCTGGCCAAACAGGGAGATCGCTGATGAGCGCCAAGCAAAACATCCTCGCCAAACTGCGCAACAGTCTGACCGGCACCACGCCGGTGCCTGACAACTTCGACGAAGCACTGGTGACCGAGCCTTACACTTACCCCCCAGAGCAACGCATCCCGCAACTGCGCAAACTGATGGAAGCGGTGCATACCCAAATCCACCTGACCAGCGAACAAGGCTGGCCCGAGTTGCTCGCACAATTGCTGCGCGACCGTCAGTTGCCGAGCCTGTTGATCGCACCGACTACTCCCCATGGTCAACGTGTCACGCAGCATTGGGCGAACAATCCCGAGCTGCCCACACTGAAGGCCTATGACCGTCCGGTAGAAGAATGGAAAGCCGAGCTGTTCAACGACACCCCGGCCAGCCTGACCACCACCCTCGGCGCCATCGCCGCCACCGGCAGCCTGATTATCTGGCCCACCCGCGAAGAACCACGGCTGATGAGCCTGGTGCCGCCGGTGCATTTCGCCCTGCTCAAGGCCAGTGAAATTCGCGACAACTTCTATCAGGTGCAGCAAGAGTTCGAGTGGGCCCAAGGCATGCCGACCAATGCCTTGCTGGTGTCCGGCCCGTCGAAAACCGCCGACATCGAGCAAGTCCTGGCTTACGGCGCCCACGGCCCGAAAGACCTGGTGGTGCTGATTTTGGAGGACCAATGAGTCTACCGGCCGCTTTCCTGCGCGATGCGCAGCAGCTGATTCCCCATGACCGGCGTTTCGACGATCCGCTGTCGACCCTGGCCTTTGGCACCGACGCGAGCTTCTATCGGCTGATCCCGAAACTGGTGATCCGCGTCGAGTCTGAAGACGAAGTGGTTGCCCTGCTCAAACTGGCGCAACGTGATCAGGTGCCGGTGACCTTCCGCGCGGCAGGCACCAGCCTCTCTGGCCAGGCCATCAGCGATTCGGTGTTGATCGTGCTCGGCGACAACTGGAACGGTCGTGAGATTCGCGGTCAGGGCACACAAATCCGCCTGCAACCGGGCGTGATCGGCGCACAAGCCAACGCCTGGCTGGCACCGTTCGGCCGCAAGATCGGCCCCGACCCGGCGTCAATCAATGCCTGCAAAATCGGCGGTATCGTCGCCAACAACGCCAGCGGCATGTGCTGCGGCACCGCACAAAATACCTACCACACGCTGGCCGGCATTCGCCTGGTGCTGGCCGACGGCAGTCGCCTCGACACCGAGGACGCCACCAGTGTCGCGGCTTTTCGCAACAGTCACGCGGAACTGCTGGATCGTCTGGCGACCTTGGGCCGCGAGACCCGCGCCAATGCCGAATTGGCCGCAAAAATTCGCCACAAATACCGTCTGAAAAATACCACCGGCCTGTCGCTCAATGCCTTGGTGGACTTCGACGAGCCTGTGGATATCTTGAGCCACCTGCTGGTGGGCTCCGAAGGCACCCTCGGTTTCATCAGCGCGGTGACTTACGACACGGTAATTGACCACCCGAACAAGGCTTCGGCGCTGATCGTTTTCCCGGATGTCGAAACCTGCTGCAACGCTGTCACGGTGCTGAAAAGCCAACCGGTTTCGGCTGTGGAGTTACTCGACCGCCGCAGCCTGCGCTCGGTACAGGACAAACCCGGCATGCCGGCTTTCGTCCAGCAACTGTCGGCCAACGCCTGTGCGCTGTTGATCGAATCCCGCGCTGCATCCACTGCGTTGTTGCACGAGCAACTGGCGCAGATCATGCGTTCGCTGATCGCGTTCCCGGTGGAGAAGCAGGTCGACTTCACTGAAGATCCGGCAGAAAACGCCAAGCTCTGGGCGATCCGCAAGGACACCTTTCCCGCCGTCGGCGCGGTGCGTAAAACCGGCACCACGGTGATCATTGAAGACGTGACCTTCCCGGTGGAGCAACTGGCGGCTGGCGTGAACCGTTTGATAGAACTGTTCGACAAACACCACTACGACGAAGCGATCCTGTTCGGCCACGCACTGGAAGGCAATCTGCACTTTGTCTTCACCCAAGGCTTCAACAGCGCGGAAGAAGTCGCACGCTACCAGGCGTTCATGGACGACGTAGCGCAGTTGGTCGCCGTCGAGTTTGGCGGCTCGCTGAAAGCCGAACACGGCACCGGGCGCAACATGGCACCCTTCGTTGAACTGGAATGGGGCAGCGATGCCTACCAGTTGATGTGGCAGCTCAAGCGCCTGCTCGACCCGAACGGCATCCTCAATCCGGACGTGGTGTTGAGCGAGGATCCGCAGATCCACCTCAAGCACCTGAAACCGCTGCCGGCCGCCGACGAGATTGTGGACAAGTGCATCGAATGCGGCTTCTGCGAACCGGTCTGCCCGTCGAAAGGCCTGACCTTGAGCCCGCGCCAGCGCATTGTGATCTGGCGTGACATTCAGGCGAAAAAGCGCACTGGCATCGACACCTCAGAGCTGGAAGAGGCTTATCAATATCAAGGCCTCGACACCTGCGCTGCCACCGGACTGTGCGCGCAACGCTGCCCGGTCGGAATCAATACCGGCGAGCTGGTGAAAAAACTCCGTGCCCGCACGGCAACCCGGACGAAAACCGCCAACTGGCTGGAAGGAAATTTCGCCGCCGCACTACAAGGTGCGCGCTTCACGCTGCACGTGGCCAACGGGGCGCGGATGCTGCTGGGCGCGCCACGGCTGACGAAGATTTCCGCCGCGCTGAGCAAACTGTCCAAAGGGCAAATCCCGCAGTGGACCAATGCCATGCCGCAACCGGAACGAGCGATTCGCTTCAGCCCGACAGTGACCGACGAGCGCCCGCGCGTGGTCTATCTGGCGGCTTGCGTGTCGCGGGTCATGGGCCCGGCGGCCGGCGACAAGGAACAGATGTCGCTCTACGACAAGACTCGCGGCCTGCTGGAAAAAGCCGGCTACCAAGTGGTCTCGCCGAGTAATCAGGACAACCTCTGCTGCGGTCAGCCGTTCGCCTCCAAAGGCTACACGGAACAGGCCGAACACAAACGCCAGGAGCTGATCGGTGCGCTGCTGCACGCCAGTCGTGGCGGGCTTGACCCGATCTATTGCGACACCAGCCCTTGCACCTTGCGCCTGGTGCAAGACCTTGGCGATGTGCGCCTGGACCTGTACGACCCGGTGCGCTTCATTCGCACCCACTTGATCGACCGACTGGACTTCATACCCCAGGAAGAGCCGATTGCGGTGCACGTCACCTGCAGCACTCAGCACCTCGGCGAGAGCCAGGCATTGATCGATCTGGCGCGACGTTGCAGTAAAAACGTGGTGATTCCGGAAGGCATTCACTGCTGCGGGTTTGCCGGTGACAAAGGGTTCACCACGCCTGAATTGAACGCTCACTCACTGCGCACGTTGAAAGACGCCGTGCAGCATTGCAGCGAAGGCATCTCCACCAGCCGCACCTGTGAAATCGGCCTGAGCCAGCATGGCGGGATCGATTACCACGGGTTGGTCTACCTGGTGGACCGGGTGACCCAGGCCAGGACGGCCTGAAATCGACGCCAACCAGCAAGGGGCACTCTGCCCCTTTGCTGTAATCTCCTGCCGACGAAAAAAATCTCTTTTTTCCCCCATCACAAGAACCCTTGTGTGCCGCTACAGTCCATCTGTTAAGCCCAACCTGATGTTGTTCGAGGAGAGACCCCATGAAGCGATCCGCCCTGGTCGGACTGCTTATCTGCGCCACACTGACAACCGCCCACGCCTTTGCCTCAAACGAGAGCGATCTGTGCGCGAGGAACCTTCAAACACTCACGAGCGAACTGGCCAATGCGACCAAGCTGGATGCCGCCACACAAAGCGACGCCACAAGCAAACTCCAGCAAGCCAAATCTGCCTATGCCGCGAAAAACGACCGGGAATGCGTAGCCCTGACGCAGCAGGCGCTGCAGTCCGTTCAAAGCCATAAGAACAGCCAGTAACCCGGCCCTGACGCGCACGCTGGACAGAAGGTCGACTCGCCTCACGCATTGGCGTACACTACACACGCTTGCTGCTCGAATTGATTCACAGAGCAGTGAGTTCGGGGCCGTTTAGGATTCGACGCCGGTTGCGAAACTTTAGGTGCATGCCGAGTTGGTAACAGAACTCGTAAATCCACTGTTGCAACTTCCTATAGTTGCCAATGACGAAACCTACGGGGAATACGCTCTCGCTGCGTAAGCAGCCTTAGCCCTTCCCTCCTGGTACCTTCGGGTCCAGCAATCATCAGGGGATGTCTGTAAACCCAAAGTGATTGTCATATAGAACAGAATCGCCGTGCAGTACGTTGTGGACGAAGCGGCTAAAACTTACACAACTCGCCCAAAGCACCCTGCCCGTCGGGTCGCTGAGGGTTAACTTAATAGACACGGCTACGCATGTAGTACCGACAGCGGAGTACTGGCGGACGGGGGTTCAAATCCCCCCGGCTCCACCAAATAAGCGTTACAAATCAGGCACTTAGCGATTATCGCAAGTGCCTTTTTTGTGTCTGAATGGGTGGTTTTGGCTCCGTAATGACAGCTTATCTGGGGCGCGGTGAAGCAGCGGGGTTGTCCCTAGGCTTCGCATCGAACTGAATTGTAAAAATCATCCCGATAAGATGGGCAGATACGAAACGGTTTGATAGAGTCGCGGCTCGTTCGAATCCATCCCCCCGACAGAAAGATTCGAAACCGAAAGCTACTGGCGGTACTTGACGCGAATCGATTGGTAGCCTAATCCTATGTACATGAGCGAGAGGCTGGAACATTAGAGGCCGCGCACAATCAGATTTTTAGCAACTGATTCGGTTCGGTTGCCGGTGAAGCAGTATCAATTGCTTCAGCCAAGGTAAATAGAGGAGAGCTAGGGAGATGAAAATGTTGAAAACTGGTGTTGGTGAAGGTTAACAAGCCCTGTCAGACAAAAGGCCCCTCCGGGGCCTTTTTTAATTTCCTAATCCTAGCAAGGAATGCCATGAGCAAATTCTGGATCGGTGTCAGCGCTACCTGCTTCATTCTTGGAATCATCATACGCTTGGTTCTGCTTTATTCATTTCCCTCGCCGCTGCCCTTTCCGCTAGACATCGTCGACGCGTTCATCGTAGGCACTGGTGCTCTGACCGCCGTCATGGGCGTGCATCAATTTATTAGGTCGAAATACTCAGACACGGCCGAAATGCTGCCTCTGTTCAGTACAATAATTTGGACAGTGATCGTATCCAGCTATGTGATCCTTCGGTACGCGCCTACCTACCAGACATCCCTTTCAATCTTGGTCACGGGTACATTTGTGGGCATGGGCTGGTGGATCCAAGCGATCACAACAGCGGCCAATACGCGCCGAACACATACTCTCAACATCATCATGGCGTCTCGGACTAGTAGCGAATATCAAGACCAGACCCGAAATAGTGGAAAAGTGTACCGCGCAAGCGTGGTATGCGCGGAACTGGCGGAGTGGCGCTTTAGCCCCAATAAAGAAGAATTCAGACACACCGAGGTTCCGGAACCGATCGACAAGGCCATAAGCGGCACTATTTATGTTTTGAATTATTTCGAATTTCTGGCTCAAGGGATAAAGTATCGGGATCTGGACGACTGCCTGCTTCGAGAGTGTTTCTCTACGATATTAGCGGGAATCGAGCGCCGCGGCTTTCACCTAATTATCGAAGCACAAAAGGGTGAGCCGAGGGCGTTTGAGGGAATCATCCGGCTCACCAAGGAATGGAACGGCGAGTCCTGCGTCGAAAAGTACAGGTCGAACCCTGATAACTCGGCAATTGGAGTGCGCTATCCAGCAGGCGCGGAACTCCAAAGTATTCTAATAGCAAATAAACCGTTGGACACCGCAGACGTACCTGTCGCACCGCCAACGCTTGTTACTAACGAAGGTGTCGTTTTGAACCCCTAACGGTTGTCAGGGCACATTCTTGAAGAAGACGTGATGCCCCATGCGTTGCGCCTTTCGTCCAGGCCAGTTGGGTCTTCATGCTGGTCGCGTAGTAGTAGTAGTGTGTAGCACCACCAGCGCAGTCATTTGTGGTGATGCTTTGGCTGATGCAGCCTCAAAATGCCACCATTCAAACCCTCGTGCTAGAGCGGTGATCCGCGCTTGATGATGCTGCAGAAGAAGAGTTGATCGAGGTGAACCCGCTGGCCGGTTGGACGTACTCCTTAAAAGATGCGCCACCCAAAGAGGATGACGTCGACCCGTTCAGCCCTGAAGAACAGCAGGCTATGCTGGGCGACATCGACTGACTGCACGAAGAAGTGATGGTGAGGCGGACAAAGGGAAGGCTGAAGCCACAAAGACCGCCGCAGGACGCCATAGAGTTAAGCTGCTCAGGCCTGCAATAGTGGCGTTGAAAGCTCAGAAGGCGTACACGTTCCTGGCAGACTTCGAAGCCTTTCAGAACCCGTGCACACTCGAGCGCTGAGCCGGCGACGGGCCGATCCGGAAAACGATGTGGGTGCCGGCAATGAAGAAGGCCGGTGTTCGGTACCGTCGGCCATATCAGGCGCGGCACACCTATGCTTCGATGATGCTGTCCGCCGGCGAGCATCCGATGTGGGTTGCGAAACAGATGGGCCACACGGACTGAACTATGATTGCCAGGGTGTATGGCAGATGGATGCCGTCTGCCAATAGCGAGGCAGGGGCTAAGGCAGAGAAACTCTGGAACAAACCAAGCTCAGGGAGAAAAGATAATGCAGTTCCTGGATAATGATTCGGCATTTCAGTCCATTTTCAAACAGATAAAAGCAGCCTACTCGCACGTTTGCCCAAATATTACCTTCATTGACGTTATCCACTCATCAAGAACACCAGAATCAGATTTGGATAACGCCAATATCAAGTTTGACGAAATACTGAAATTTACTGACAAAAGCGTCAACAGCAGCGATGGATATACGGTCGACAACGCTGACGGTTTTACGGTGAACTTCATGGTTGGAGGCGCCCCAGCGAGCGCAATTTTCCTTAAAACATCCGCATCTGGAGTGAGTGAGCATGACCACCCAGAGTTATATTGGCTTATCCAAACTTTATTTCTTCACCATGAATTGATGCATGCACAAGACTTGAAACTAGGAAAAAATTTCAACCTCATCGATAAGACAATGGACCTAGTGAAAGCCGAGGTTTATGCCGACGTCAAAACACTCAGATTTTTTGACGACTACAGAAAAGACGGCGGAGAGATGTATAGAAATATGTATGCCGCGGGAATAATTGGTCGCGAGAAATCACCAATCTATACCCGAATCTTCAACGGCATCACAAAGACGTTCCCTCAAGCACGCCTCAAAGCCTGGGCTTCTGCCAGTTTGTTTCCGTCAACACAATGACAGCAAAACGGCAGCCTTTACGCTGCAAGCCACGGATTACAGGCGATAGATGGGGGTTCAGATCCCCCCGACCCACCAAACGAAGCATCAACGAAGCCCGCCTTGTGCGGGCTTTGTTGCATCTGGGGTTTGAGCAAAAGACTTCTCATCTCCCGCAATCAGACCTCAACATCGCCAGCTCCTCGCCTCTATTCCCCAGCCTGTGCAATCCGTACCGGCTCGCGCCCCTTCATCAACCCCACGGCAAGCGCCGATAGAATCAACGCAATCGAAATCCCTTCGTTGAAATCAACCCTATGCCCAAGCATCAGCATCGAACCTGCGACTCCAAATACCGGAATCAGCAAAGACAGCGGTGCCACCCTGGAAACCGGATACTCTCGCAGCAATAGATTCCAGCCCCAATAACAGAAGTGCGTCGCCGCGTAGACCTGAAACAACAGCGAGAACACCGACACCCACTCAAGGTGTGTTACCAAGGTGGTGAAGGGGGCGGAGCCGTGCGCCAGCCAGGTGAGCACCAGCAAGGGAATCGGCGGGAACAGGCTGGCCCACACCACAAAGGCAAACATCTCCCGGACCTTTGACTGCTTGATGATGACGTTGCCGACACTCCAGCTAAATGCGCTCACCAGCAACAAGCCATAACCCACTGTCGTCGCATGGCCGGGGCTGCTGAAGATAATGCTGATCAAGCCCAGTGCTGCGAGCCCCACGCCAAGAGTCTGTCCAAGACTCAGATGCTCGCGAAACAGCAACACTCCCCAACCCAAGGTAAAAAAAGCACTGAACTGGATTAACAGGGCAGCAGTCCCTGGTGGCACACCCAGCTCGATACCCAGGTTGATCAACGCCCACATAGCGACCCCGAAAATCAATCCATAGGCGGCCAGCCACCCCATGGCGATCGGCGGACGTCTGACAAAAAACACCCACGGCAACGCCCCCAGCGTAAAGCGAAGAGCTGTCAGCAACAGCGGATCAATAGCGGCCAGACCCAGTTTGGTGATGGGAAAGTTCAGGCCCCAGACAGCCGTCACTAACACGGCCAGGGTCAGGTGTTTTCTCTGCATTAGGTTCTATTTCCAGAAAGCAGGGCCGGCGGCTGTATGCCCCAACCACGGCCCCACTATGCGTAATAGGAGCAATGGCTCGCTTGCACTATCAGGTCATAGATCATTAAATTCGGGCCATGCGCGAAACTGAAATAGATCCCTACGAAAACACGCCCCGCGATGCTGTAGTCACGGCCAATAACTATCTGGATGGCCAACGCTTTGCGCTGCATACCCATCGACGTGGGCAGTTCGCCTACGCCGCCTGCGGTGTCATCACGGTATTCACTAGCCAGGGTAACTGGGTCGTGCCCCCACAAAGGGCTATCTGGGTACCGGCAGGAGTGCCCCATGAAATGAGCATGAGTGGACCTGTGACCATGCTCAATACCTACATCCGTAGCCGCGCCGTCGCTAGGCTCAGCTTGCCTGCGCACTGCCAGGTCTTCGGCGTGTCGGCGCTGCTTCGACAACTGCTGATCCGGGCCATGGACGTTCCGGCACTGTATGCCAAGGAACATCTGGACGGCCATCTGATGACCTTGCTACTCCACGAAATAGCCGGCATGTCGCCCCTGTCGCTCAATGCACCGCTTCCGAGCGAGCCAAGGCTGGTGCACGTCTGCCGAAAGCTACTGGAGCAACCGTCACTGGAAACCGGAATTGATGATATGACCCGGCAGGTCGGGATGAGCCGCCGTACATTTACCCGGCTGTTTCGCCAACAAACCGGTATCAGCTTTGTCGAATGGCGTCAGCAGGCATGCCTGTTGGCGGCCGTGGTGCGCTTGGGCAACGGGGAGGCAATTACGCGGGTGGCGACTGATCTGGGCTATAGCAGCCCGAGTGCCTTCACCAGTGTTTTCCGTCGAGTACTGGGCGAAGCACCCAGTCGGTATTTTCCGAAAAAAATGCTTTGAACTTCCCCCGGCAGTCTCAAAACCCCCACAGACCTATCTATAAACATTACCATTTACGACGTAACAGCCGAAAACGATGGGAAATCGAATGCGTAGGTCTGCTGTATTTCTTTTGGCATCCATGCTGACAGCGTGCGGGACTGGGCTGCCCGTCGAGAATACGAAAGCAGTGGAGAACGTAGCGTCTGCGAATGGCCCCCCCCCACTGAAAATGGATGGTTATACCGCTTCCAAACTGAATGCCCTGCTCAAAGAACGCTCAACGACCAACCCCGATGACATCGGGCAGATGAACAATCTGATTTCACGAGCGTTTTTGGGGCAGCCCTATACCCCGAACAGGTTACAGGGCTCTGCTACCACGCCGGAAAAACTGGTCGTCGACTTCAGGGGCCTGGACTGTTTCACCTATCTGGATTACGTCGAAGCGCTGAGAAAGTCCACCAATGAGGCCGACTTCGTGAAGAGCCTCATTCAGACGCGTTATGTGAACGGCAATCTCGATTTCCAGCATCGTCGGCACTTCTTCACAGACTGGTCGCAGGCCGAGCAACAACTGGCCGACGACGTCACCGCTCAAATCAGCCCTCATGCGGTCACCGTGGTTAAACGTCTCAACCGAAAAGCCGATGGCGGCGCCTACTTGCCTGGCGTGCCCACGGTCGAACGCAGTATCACCTACATCCCTAGCGCGTTTGTTAACGACCAGGTGATCAGTCGCTTGCAGACTGGCGACTATGTTGGCATCTACACCCAAGTCTCCGGCCTGGACGTCACCCATACAGGGTTCTTTATCAATAAAGACACCGGGCCCGTGCTGCGCAATGCCTCTTCGAAGAAAAAGAACAGAGAAGTCGTAGACTCTCCCTTCAAGGACTACATAGCGAAGACGCCAGGGATTGTGGTGTTGCGAGCACGGCAATCTGTGCCTGAGGTTCAATGAGTTCTGCGGGCCCACTGCATCTGGTCTTTTGTTTATCGCTCAGCTGTTCAAGGAGCGGGCACCAACGCCAAATCGGCTCGCCCAACGCCCGGCATTTCGGCGGGACTCGCGCAGGCGACAAATGGCGTTGTCAGTAGCGGATTCAAATCGAGGCAGGATGCCCAATGACCGTCTTCGCACAGCAAATGAAAGACCTTGAGCGTCTGGCGTTCAAGGTGTCACCCGCCCCGCAGCTCATCACCAGCAACCGTGTGATGCTCGACAGCAACGAGGCATTCCTAGAGTTGTTCGGCTACCAGCGCGAAGAGCTTCTGGGTCATCTGCCCCTGCTGATCTATCCCTCCCAGGCAGACTACAAAACCATCGGCAATCGCAGCCAGAACTGGTTGCGTAACAGCCAGAGCGGCTCCTACTCCGATGAGCGCTTCATGCAAAACAAATGCGGTGAAGTGTTCTGGGCCAGATCGTACGGCTATAGCCTGACCTGCAAGGAAGTGGCCAAAAAAACTGGCGATTTCCCACAGAACCGTGGAAGTCCATCGCGCCCGTCTGATGAAAAAGCTCCAGGCCAAGAACAGCGCGGAGTTGGTTTCGAAGATTATTTTTGTGAGTTGACGAATAGGGGCTACCAGACAGGCCTTTTCGCAGATTGCCTCGCGCCCTGACCGGAGATGCAGGAAAAGGTATCCAATTCACTTCTCGATCCTTTTCCCGCCCCCTTTCCTGGCTAAATCAGACACGAATCATCGCGCCTCTGCGTTTCAACACTTCTTCGCCTGATCTTTCGCCTGCGCCCACACACGCTCTTCCTGCTCACGCAGCTCCGGAGTGAACTCGGCACCGAAATCCTCTGCCTCAAACACCTGGCGAATCTCGATCTCGGCCTCTGTGCCCGGCATCGGGTTGGGGCAGCGTTTGACCCAGTCGATGGCTTCCTGCTTCGACTTCACCTGCCACAGCCAGTAGCCGGCGATCAGCTCCTTGGTTTCGGCGAACGGGCCGTCGATCACCGTGCGTTTCTCGCCCGAGAAGCGCACGCGGGTGCCTTTGCTGCTGGGGTGCAGGCCTTCACCGCCGAGCAGGATGCCGGCCTTGACCAGTTCTTCGTTGTAGTTGCCCATCGCGGTCAACAATTCCTGGGTGGGCATCACGCCAGCTTCGGAATCCTGGCTGGCTTTTATAATGATCATGAATCGCATCGTCTTATCTCCGCTGGATTTGAACTACTCACAACCTTGTCGAACGGTGGCGTCCCAAATCGACAATAAAGAGACACCTGTTTGACCGGTCTTACGTCAGCAGCCAAAAAAGGCCTCTATCAGTCAGCCCACCACCGCTTCACCCACAATGCCCCCACAATCCCCACCACAATCGAGGCCAATGGCAACGTCGAGGTCAAACTCAGCGTCGGAAACACCAGCAAAATCTGTGAGTCGTTTCCGCCGAGCATCATCGACGCGCCAGTGCCCATCAACACCCCGGACAATAAGTGCGCGCACGCCTTCGACAGGTTGAACGGCTGGTAGCTGAAGGTCTTGCGGCGCAGGGTGAAGCTGAGCATGCCCACCAGCAACATCATGAACACCGCGACGCGCTGGCCGGTGATGGCCGTTTGTTCGGGCATCCAGAACAGCTGTGACAAGTGGTAGAAGAACACGCTGGGTGTCCATTGCGGTTCGAAGGTGTACAGCGCGCTGGTCAGCGCCCCCAGCAGCATGCTGGAGAACACCAGGTGTCTGTCGCCATGCACATAGGCCAAAAACAACAACGCCACCAGCACCACGCCGAGGGTGAGTAAATAGTGGCTGCTGGAAATTTCGGGCATCAGCAGGGTTCTGTGCTCGGGCAACATATTGAGCCGATACCACAGCACAATCCCCAGCACCCAGCCGACAATCGTAAAGGCCTTGTTGAGGTTGCCGCAGGTGAGCTTGGTCAGGGTGCCGACGCTGCAACCGTCGTTGAGCACCGAGGCGACGCCAAATAACAGTCCGCCACCGATCAGCAATGGATACCCGACTTCGGGCGTGAACAACGGCTGGCTGATGCCGAAATGGTGATAAATCGGTGCCAGCAGCAGGCCGAACAACCCGCAGGAAACCAGTGCCACGAACAAGGTGGGCCGGCGTTTGAGCAGCAAAGCGCTGGCATTGACCAGGCACATGCCCATCCGCTGCGAAACCCAGCCAATCAGGAATGCCAGCAACAACGCGACCAGCAACGAAAGCACATACCTCCTCACAGCTTGGCAGACCCATCAATGGGTTAAAGACTAGTCGGCTTTTCAGCGGGATCGCCAAGGCGCCTGCAACGCCATCGCATCGGCCCGCTCTGAAGCCGACATTGCCGCTGATCATTTACCTTGGACACGCTCATCAAAAGACATAACGGGTGACCGGCCCGGCTGAGCTATATACGGGTTGTACTTGCCGATAATGTTTCCAATTCACATTTTGTTAAGAAATGGCCTCGTATACTTTCGGGCCCTGTTTTACTCTCGGCCCTCATCCTTCGGTAGCCTGATGCCTATGTCACGCCCTGCCCCACTCCTGTTTCTACTCACCTGCCTGCTGTTCTTCTTTGCCCTCGGCAATCACCAGTTGCAAGGTTCCACCGAAGCCCGGGTTGCCGGCATCGCCATGGAAATGCACCTGGATAACGACTGGGTGACGCCGCGCCTGTTTGGCCAGCCCTTTCTGGAGAAACCGCCGCTGAGCCTTTGGCTCGACGCCGGGGCCATTCGTGCATTTGGTGGCACGCCATGGGCTGTGCGGCTGGCCTCGGCCTTCGCCGGGTTGTTCAGCGTGATGCTGCTGTACACCATGCTGCGACGCTTCGGCCGGCCAACGACCCTCGCCTGGGTCGCCGGGATCATGCTGGCGACCATGGCCAGTTATTGGGGCAACGTTCGCGGTGTTGGCGAAGACGCGCTGCTGAGCCTCGGCGTAACCCTGGCGCTGCTTTCGTTCTATCAGGCCCATCGCCAACACACCGAACAGCGTGGAGCCCTGGGCAGCTGGCTGCTCTTCGCCGTCGGTATCACCATCGCCACGTTGAGCAAAGGTGTACTCGGTCTGGCAATGCCTGGCGTGGTGATCTTCGCCTATCTGCTGGCCGAAAGCCTGATCGACAAACGCTTCAGCCTGCCACGCTGGACAGGCCCGGCACTGGCGACCCTGCTCGGGCTGATCCCCTTGGTAATCTGGCTCTTCATGCTCTACCAGCGCGGCGGCTCGCAGGCACTGGCCGAGGTGTTGTTTACCAACAGCATCGGTCGCTTCAGCGGTTCGTTCGTTCAAGCCGGTCACTATGAGCCGTTCTATTACTACCTGACCAAACTGCCGGAAGCCTTCCTGCCGTGGAACATTCTGGTGTATCTGGGGCTGTGGCATTTCCGCAAGAGCCTGGCGAACAATCGCTATCTGCTGTTCTTTACGCTGTGGCTGCTCGCACAGTTCCTGATGCTGACCCTGGCATCGAGCAAACGCACGGTGTACCTGATGTCACTGACACCGGCCGCCGCCGTCATCGCGGCGGAATATGCCGCCGTGCTGTTCGAGCGTCTGCGCCAGCACACCGAAGCATCGACCCTGCTCGGTAAAATCGCCCGCAATCGTCGGGGCATCGCGATCGGCATCGTCAGTCTGTTCATCGTTGCTTATCTGTCCGCCGCCCAATGGGCGTTTCCACGTGCCGACCGCAAAGAGTCGTTCCTGCCATTGACCGATCAAATCCAGACAATGCAGGCCAACGGCCAGGAAGTAGCGCTGTTCAAGGCGAACGAACGGACCGCCGGGGCGACCGTGTTCTACACCCATAGCCTGCTCAAGGACCTGGAGACCGACGCTGAGCTGACGGCGTTTCTCGCCGCCTCCCCAACCCATGTGGCGCTGCTTGCCGGCGATACAGAACCCACAGCACCGTTGAAGATAGTGAAGCAAATACTGGTGGGGCGTCAGGTGTACTACTTCGTCACGCTCTAAAACGGCCAGCAAAAAAACGGCACCTGATGCAGGTGCCGTTTTTTATTGTCCGGTGAAAGTAGTGGCGTTGAGTATCAGTTATTGGGCCAACGTCCTGTAAATCCTCGTGACGAAAAACGTTTCAGCTATCGCGTCTGCCGCCGATACCCCCCTACGAACACATTCTGCTGGCCGCCAAAAACAACAATCTTCCAGCCAACTGACGATCAAGAAGCGCAACGTTCCTGGAGGAATTTTTGATGAATAGCTGGTTCGCCAACATCAGCGTCAACCTGAAGCTGAGCCTGGGTTTCGGCCTGGTGCTGGCCCTTACGTGCATCCTCGCCCTGACCGGCTGGACCAGCCTGGGTGGGCTGATCGACCGCAGTAACTGGATGAGCGATATCACTCAGCTCAACGCGGGACTGACCAAACTGCGGGTCACCCGCTTGCAGTACATGCTGGCCGACGGCGACGAAACCGTGGCGCAGACCGTGCAAACTGCCCTCGACGGCTTCAAGGCTAAACAGCAATCGCTGACGTCGAGTTTCAAGAGCCCGGAAAACCTCAAGCTGCTCAACGAGCAGGGCGCGGTCATCGATGCCTACCAGCAATCGTTGAACAAAATGCGCAACGCTTATCGGGCTGCGGGTGCCGCGCGTCAGGCCATGGGCGAGCATGCCGAAAGCGCCAACATGCTGATCAGTGATATCGGCACCCGTGTGCGCCAGATGCCCTTGAGCGATCAACGCTTCGAGCAGTTTCAGGCCATTACCGAGGCCAAGGAACAGTTTCAGCTCGCCCGCTATGAAGTGCGCGGCTACACCAACGACAGCACGCCGGCCACCGAGCAAAAAGCCGTCGCTCAAATGGACGCGGCCATCGCCAGCCTGAAAATACTCAACACGCATTTCGCCGACACCCAGCAAGACGCGTTGCGCCAGCTGCAAAACGCCCTGTTGAATTACCGCAGCGCATTGCAGGCCTATAAAGCGGCCAACAGCGACGCGGTCCTGGCTCGCCAGGAAATGACTGCCCAGGGCAACGACATCGTTGCGCGCAGTGACGCGCTGTATCAAATCCAGCTGGATCGCCGTGACGCCGAAAGCGCCCGGGCACGTACCCTGCAACTGATCAGCACATTGCTGGCATTGCTGGTGGGCGTTCTCGCTGCCGTGATCATCACCCGGCAGATCACCCGCCCACTGCGCGAAACCCTGGCCGTGGTCGAGCGTATCGCCAGTGGCGATCTGACCCAGGATGTCCGCGTGACCCGTCGCGACGAACTCGGTGTATTGCAGCAAGGCATCGCACGGATGGGCGTCACCCTGCGCGACTTGATCAGCGGCATCCGCGATGGCGTTACGCAGATCGCCAGCGCTGCCGAAGAGCTGTCGGCCGTCACCGAAGAAACCAGCGCCGGGGTCAACAGCCAGAAGATCGAAACCGATCAAGTGGCCACGGCCATGCACGAAATGACCGCCACCGTGCAGGAAGTCGCACGCAACGCCGAACAAGCGTCGCAAGCGGCAGCCGCAGCTGACGGCGAAGCCCGTGAAGGCGACAAAGTGGTCAACGAAGCGATCGCTCAGATCGAACGTCTGGCCAGCGAAGTGGTGCGCTCCACCGAAGCCATGACCGTGCTGCAACAGGAAAGCGACAAAATCGGCAGCGTCATGGACGTGATCAAGGCCGTCGCCGAGCAAACCAACCTGCTGGCACTCAACGCCGCCATCGAAGCCGCACGTGCCGGTGAAGCCGGTCGTGGTTTCGCCGTGGTCGCGGACGAAGTGCGTGGCCTGGCCCAGCGCACACAAAAATCCACCGAGGAAATCGAAGGCCTGGTCGCCGGTCTGCAGAACGGCACCCAGCAAGTGGCCGTGGTGATGAACAACAGCCGCAGCCTGACCGACAGCAGTGTCGAGCTGACCCGCAAGGCCGGTGTGTCACTGGAAAACATCACCCGCACGGTGTCGAACATTCAGTCGATGAACCAGCAGATCGCCGCCGCTGCCGAGCAGCAAAGCGCGGTGGCCGAAGAGATCAGCCGCAGTATCATCAACGTGCGCGACGTCTCCGAGCAAACTGCTGCCGCCAGCGATGAAACCGCCGCGTCCAGCGTTGAACTGGCGCGGTTGGGCAATCAGTTGCAGATGATGGTCAGCCACTTCCGCGTCTAATCATTAGCCCTCGCCTGGAGGCTCCACGCAGAGTGGAGCCTCAGGCAAGTCGAACCAGCCCTCCCTCTGCTCAACGCATGCGCTACTCGCATGCGTCCACGTATCAACATCCTATCGACTAAAAATCCAGACAACGCATCGCTCTTTCGTACAGATCTCCCGAGCCCGTCCTACCGCCTTTTCCTGCACGCTCCTGTACGGTTTTTCCCTGACCGAGGACATTCCGTTCGAACAGGAGATTTACAGAACATGGACGTAAGCAACGACTCGCTGTTGCACAGGTTGGTTGACTTCCCAGGTAGCCAGGACGGTACACGAACTGACTTTAAAACAGCCATGCAACGTATGGGACTGGAGTCAGTGTTCGACATCGTGCGCATGAGCAAAGAGCAATTCACCCAGGCTCTCGCCGAACATTGCGACGCCGATGCGCAGCAGGCTTATGACAACGCGGTGAGTTACGCCCGACAGATCGGCCGTCTCTATCAGGAGCATCAGCTGTCCTCCGGCGATGCCAAACGGCGTACCCGGCGCAGCCTTGGTTCCGACTCAACGTCGGCGCCCGCCACCTTTCAAGCATTGTTCAACGAGAATTGGGAACAGTTCTGTAAAGACGGCGATATCGCTGCGATCGACTCGCCGGTGGCCTATCTGCGGGCGCTGTATCTGTTTGCCGGACAACTCGAGAAGTCGTCCACAGAAACAGGCAAAATCACTCTCGATACACGGCGTCCGGATATCAAAACACTGATACTGGATCAAGAAACCACATTCATTGCGCGACCGATGTTGAACATCGTCAATGACACCTTGAGCAGTCATATCCAGGAACACCTGAAAGAAACCAACGACTCGAAGACCGTTCACGAAGTACTGACTAGCGAGCACTACCCGTTCTCGCTGCCCTACGACCTTCATCACCAACAATGCTTGCTTGGGCTGGGCGCAGACAAACCGGCGCTGGGCGAGCTGAACTATCGGGTCAGTCTGAAACTGCCGTTTTCGCTGGGCAGTTCGGGTTACGGATTCGTTTTGAACGCCCCTGTTGAGGCTCAGAAACTGCTGTCCGGCCTGAGCCCGGAGCAACAGACGATGGTGATCGCACATTACGTCACAAATACGCTGAGCAAGGCCTACGGCATTGACGACTTCAATCGTTTGGGTGAGCTCGAGTTTTTCAAAGAACGTACCGGGCTGACGACAGATCAGGTTGAACAGGTGTTATCGCAGGGTAAACACCGCCCTCGAGCTTCAACCATCAGCCCAACGTCAATTCATCCTAACTACGGTTCCAGCTACATCAACGGATCGATCCACGAACAACAATCGAGGGGTGTTCTGGAAATTGCCCGGGCCGAAAAAAGTACACCGAAGATTACCAACAACTCTAGAGCCCGTTTCAACCGTCTGCAGCAAATGATCCGACTGCAACGCTGGACGGGTATCCCCGTTGCCGAACTCGACACGCTGATCGTCAACGCCATGCGCTCGGACGGCACTACATCAGCGGGGCTCAACACCAATACCGTCCGCGTCCTGGGGGTGTATCGATACCTGAATCAGCGTCACGACATCGCGCCCGAGGAGTTTGCTTCGCTTCTGCACGACATGCCGACATCCGCGTGCGGTGATCGTGCTCCGTTGTTCGATCAAGTGTTCAATCGCACTCAATTGCTCCCCAGCCCTCCACTGCAAAAGCAGGGGGAGGACATTGATATCCAGGCTACCGATTCGCAACCGACTCTCAACTATCTCAGCGCTGGATTGGGTCTGCCCGTCACGCAAGACTCGCTGTTACTGCTCGCGAAACAGACCAAGAAACACCTTTCTTCGCTCAAATATGATTTACCCACAGTGTCTTCGCTCTACCGCCAGGCCCGAATCGCCCGGATGTTTGGTCTGTCACCTCTCGAGTGCACGGCGCTGGCTCGATTGCTGGGAGGAGAAGCGTTCTGCAAGCTGTTGGTGACAGGAACATTGAGCAATCCGAAAACTCCGATTACCGACATTCTCGACGTACTGATGGCCATGGATTGGGCCGTTGACTGGCTCAAGCAAAACAACCGTGATGTGCTGCAATGGTGTCGCTTGTTCGATGCAACAAGGGACGAGTTACCGCTCAACCCGAATCTTGAAAAACGGCTGGAGACACTTCGAACACCTGCCAATCCCGCCGATAACCAACCACTGCGTCTGCTGGAAGGCCTGTTGCACGACATCGCCGATCTCTCCGCTGAACATGTCCCCTGCGTGATGAAACTGGCCGGGACATCCACGACGGCGATCTTCACGGATGTCAAAAACACTCCTTCAGGAAAGACGCCTACGTTATTGGCAAAGGTGCTACGCGCGACCGAGGTGTGCCATAAAATGCACCTTGGCAGCAGCACTTTGCTGACGCTGTTGAGTCATCCCACATGGCTCGCATCAGGCAGCCAGGGGACCTTGACACCCCAAACGCTGTACTTGCTCGAATGCTTCAGTCACTGCGCCCACCATCAGGCACAGTCAGAAGAAAACCTTCTGCATTACTTGCGTCTCGCCAATCAGGACCCAACGCAAGATCCAGAGGAAGAAGCCAACGGCCTGCTGGCCAACCTCCTGAACTGGAGCATCGAAGAGATCAGTGGCCTGACAGCGTTGTTGCCGTCCAAGCGCGCGCAATCAATGGAAGAAGTGGATTGGGTCATGCGCTGCCAAGCCTGCTGCGAAAGCACAGGACTGTCGGCAAGTCTCCTGCTCAAGGCCACCACCCTGACAGCCGACAGCCCGACCTCGGACTGGAAAACTGTCGGTGAAGCGCTGATCGCTGCCCGTCATTGACGCGCACACCTTCTTCAACATTCAAGGATTGAATATGACCGTTGCCATAAAAAAGCAGCTTGATGAAAGCCTGCGCGATGCCCTGTTGGCGCTCTACCTGAACAAAGTCGCGCCCGCCAACGACACGACAAAAACACTCAAGCTCAAGACCGCCCAGGATCTCTACGAATACTGGTTGCTCGATGTGCTGGTCAGCCAGGATGTGCCGACCACTCCCGTGGCTTGCGCCATTGCCAGCCTGCAGCAGTACATCAACCGCATCCTGATGAACCTGGAGCGCGGTTATGACTCGGCAACCCTGACTCCCGCGCACCGGCAGACATGGCGCAACGAGCTGCACCAGTACTCAACCTGGGCCGCCCACCAAAAGCTGCTTTACTTCCCCGCGACGTATCTGGACCCGGCCCTGAGAAACAACAAGAGCGACAACTTCCGGCAACTGGAAAACGACCTCAATCAGAGCCGAATTCAACCCGATGCCGTTCAGGCAGCCGTGCTGGCTTACCTGACCCGGTTCGAAGAAGTCGCCAACCTGAACATCCTCAATGGCTATATCGATGGCGAGGACTTTGCCAACAGCACCTACTACTTCATCGCCAAATCCCGCTCCGAGAACACCTACTTTTGGCGTTCGCTGAATATGGCTCAACGCCCACTTGATGGCACACCGCCGCAACCGCCAGCCACCCCGCCCAAACTCGATCAACCCGATCCGTACGCCTGGTCGGACTGGGAAAAAGCCGATGTGCCTATTCCGGATGACGCGATCGAACACTCGATTCGACCTGTCTGGTTCAACAATCGCCTGTTTGTTGTATGGGCTGAGTACATTCATCAGGATCCTGCGGCCAGCAGCTCCTCACCTTCGCAGAGCAGCGATAGCAAAGAAAACAAATGCAATCCTCTGCTGCGCTTGAACCTCTGCTACAAAAAAAACGATGGCAGCTGGAGTACCCCACGAACATGCCTGCAAGGTTACTGCGAAGATAAAACATTGCGTGCCATGGACCTAGACGCCATCAAGCAAAGGATCAACACCTTCGCAGTGCAACGCTCGAACAGTTCACAGGGGGCACTGTATCTTGCGCTGTTCGCCTACGATAACAACGAGGCAAAAAACACACCTGCCGAAATTTTTTTATTCATTAAAACTGTATACATCGACAAGAATTTCACTCCCACTCCTGGCCTGTCAGCCTCAACAAATAGTACTGTAACAAAAAACAGAAGCCACTTTATCCCCGAAATGATAGAAAAACTATCAAAACCATATAAAAACACAAGATCCGCCACCCCTTGCCAATATAAAATTCAAGCCACCCCCTTACCAACCATAACTACATCTACACCTGACACAAACAATACCAGCACATGGAATCACAGAAACTACCAACACAATATAGACAACAGCTATACAATTGACTCAACCTCTTCAACACTCACCCTTGTCTCAAAGACAACGGCCGAGCTTAATCCAAATGCCAACTATCCAAATTCCGATTTCGACCAGAATTTAGAGTTTATAATTTTCAATTTTATTAACAGCACGAATCTACCAGTGCCCACAGGGCTCCGCCTTAAAATCCGGGCAGAACCTCTACCCACGGATGGATACATAACACTTGAGTCAGGTTCGCACTTTACAACCCCTGATAGCTTTAACAAAATTGCTGACCAAACTTACACACTATCCATCGAAAATTCTGCCGACTTACTCAGCTCAAATAGTATATTGAAAGACGCTGTAAATTCTCTCGGATTCACCTTCAACAACAGTTTTCCGAACAGCAACCTGACAGGAAGACTAGTTTCCACAAAGGCACTACACCTTGTATTAAAAAAATCCGCCGACTTATCCCAAGTCGAAACTGAGAGACTCGCCCTCAAAGTCGGAAACCTTATACTAAAGAATACTGACCGCAATCAAACCACACAACTAACATTCAAAGATGTCTCTTTATTTCACAAAGAGCCGCTCAACATTCAGCATATTCTATTGCATAAAAAAAATGTATCGGACGCAAATTCTAATCTCTATGAAAATATGGTCGTATTGGCAAAGTCAGACCCCGTGAAGACACTTAAAGGCGACTTTGCCTTTACATTGAACTTGGACAATTTCAATGATCAGATTGAAACGCTCTACTGTGGTGTGGCGTTGAGTCATCCCTCCCGTCCAAACGTGTTGCGAGCGTCCGCTCTTAAAGCCATCAATCTGGTACAGACGACCGCTCCAGTTCTGCCTACCCCGCCGACCATCACCAACGACAAGCACCCCCATCTGGGCACCTTCCAATTTGTCGAATTTTCCGGCTCCCCTATCAACAACGGCGACAACACCCAGCAATTGCGCCAGCCGATCAGGCTAAACACCGCATTCACCGCAGAACTGATCCGGCGCACCGAAAATAACCTCGATGAACTGTTTAGCCGGGAAACACAACACCTGTCAGAACCACCCATCCCCCCTGATGCCACCACCGGGATGGATTTCCATGGCCCCTACGGTCGTTATTTCACGGAACTGTTCCTCTACCTGCCATGGTTGGTCGCCCATCGATTAAACGCAGAACATCAATATGATGAGGCTGAACGCTGGATCCGGTACCTGTTCGATCCAGGCCGCAGCCACTCTGATTACTGGTGCGCCGTGCCTTTGACCGGTACCGACGTCCCGTCCTATTCCAATCAAGCCCCCCATGATCCACATCAGATTGCCCTCAGCCATCCGGTGCACTTTCGCAAGGCGCTGTACTTCCTGTACCTCGATATCCTGATCAACCGCGGCGATGCCGCCTACCGCGAGCTGACACCCGACAGCCTTGGCGAAGCAAAGCTGTGGTACGTGCGGGTACTGGATCTGTTGGGCCCGCGCCCGGTCGTTCAACGGATCGATCAGTGGTCGGCCATCAGCCTGAAAACGTTGAGCGAAACATCAAGTGAAAGCCTGCGCACATTCGAGAATTCACTCACCCGTTCAACCGCCAGCCGCCCACTGCTCATACGCGAAGACAGTCAGCAGACGTCCTTGCCTGCGATCGATACCCCGCATTTGCATATACCGTTCAACCCGGAACTGCTCAAGCGCTGGGACATTGCCGAAAGTCGCCTGTACAACCTGCGGCACAATCTCGACATCACCGGCAAACCTCTGCACTTGCCGTTATTCGCAGCCCCGCTGGATCCTCGCGCATTGCTCAGCACCAATGCACTGAGCGCCTCGAGTGGCGATGCTTCGGGATTGCCAGACACGCAAATCCCCCACTATCGCTTCGCGGTCATGCACAGTCAGGCCCTGAGTGCAGTGGAAAGTGTCAGCCAGTTCGGCGCCACGCTGCTGTCGCTGATCGAGCGCAAAGAGCAGGCTCAGATGCAGGAACTGCAGCAGCAGCAAGCCTGGGACCTGGCGAAAATGTCCGTCGACCTGCAAACCCAGGCGCTGCGCATCGACCGTCAGAGTCGCCTGGCCCTGCTGGCCAGTAAGGCGATTGTCCAGGGGCGGGTCAGCCACTACCAACAATTGCTCGAGAAGGATGTCATTCAAGAAGAAGCGGCAGCCGGACAGCTGTATTTGATCAGCGGCTCATCCGAGCTAGCTGCATCAGCCTGCCAGGTCGCAGCTGGCGGAATGATGATGGTTCCGAACATCTTTGGTTTCAGCAATGGCGGCAGCCGCTGGGAAGGTGCAATGCACGCCGCCACGGCACTCGCCCAAGGCACTGCTATTGCGAGTCGTACCGCTGCGGCCCATCTCGACCGTACGGCGCAATTCAGTCGTCGGCGGGAGGAGTGGACCCTGACCCGTGACCAGGCACAACTCGAGCTGGCGCAAATCGACGCACAACTCGCGCACTTCACCGAGCAGGAAACAGCCACCCGCCTGCAATTGCGCCTGGCTGAAACAACATTGAGCCAAACCAAAGCCAATTATGACTTCCTCAGCAAACGCTTCACCAAAGCGCAGCTGTACCAATGGCTCAACAGCCAGTTTGCCGCGCTGTACTACCAGGCCTATGACGTAGCACTGGGAATGTGTCTGGCCGCCGAAGCCTGCTGGCATTACGAGCGTGCCGACTTCACCACGCGTTTTGTTCTACCTGGTGCCTGGAACACAACCTACCGTGGGCTTGGGGCAGGCGAGCAGTTGAAGCTAAGCCTGTTGAAAATGCAGACCGAATATTTGCAGCGTCACGAGCGGGAGCTGGAAATTCGTAAAACGGTGTCGCTGCGTCAGATCAAGAGTCAGGACAAAAACAGCCCGATAAACGAAGAATGGGTGGATATCCATCCCAAACTGACGCGTGGGGCCTGTGATTTCGAACTGACCCACGCGATGTTCGAGGACGATTACAAGGACCAGAATCATTACCTGCGGCGCATCAAGACTATCAGTGTGTCCTTGCCGGCCATCCTCGGCCCCTTTGAAAACATTCGGGCAACGCTGACCCAGACTTCCAGCAAGGTGTTCATGTCTCCTGGTGACAAGGGACAGTTCATGGAAAACAAGCGAGCCAGCCAGCAGATCGCCCTTTCCACCGGAGTCGACGACAACGGCCTGTTCACCCTGAACTTCAGCGATGAACGCTACCTGCCTTTCGAATACACCGGTGCAATCTCCACATGGCGCCTGACCTTTCCCAATCACGAAGCACAGAAAGCCATGCTTGAGTCTCTGACCGACATCATCGTGCACGTGAGCTACACGGCCAGAGTGGGGAGTGCGTAATGAGTGAACAAAACGCATTGCCTGTCATCGCGCCGTCACTGCCCAAAGGTGGTGGCGCCATTCAAAGCATTGGCAAAGGCTGGGGCGCGGTCGGCGCCCACGGCGCGGCCTCTTATGAGCTTGCCTTGCCGATTTCGCCGGGTCGCGGCTTTGCTCCCTCCTTGTCTCTGAGTTATGGCAGCTCAGTGGGTAACAGTGTGTTTGGTATCGGTTGGGGGATTTCATTACCCACCGTTGCGCGACGCACCAGCAAGGGTGTACCGGCCTATGCAGAGGATGACGAGATTGTCGGCCCCAGCGGTGTTCTATGGATGCCCGAGCGCGATCCACAAGGCGCCATCACGTCAACCAGCATCGACCATTACAACGATCTGGTACTGGGTGAAACCTATGCCGTCACGCGCCATTTCCCGAGAATCGAAAGCAGCTTCGACCGAATTGAGCATTGGTCCTCGCAGAGTGACAAAGCGGGCTTCTGGCTGGTGCACGGTGCTGATGGCAGCCTTCACGTGTTCGGAAAGAATCCCGCATCGCGTCGTGCCGATCCGCAGGATTCGAACCGTGTCGGCGAATGGTTGCTGGAGGAGAGCCTAAACCCACACGGCGAGCATATCCTTTACCAGTACAAGGCAGACACAGCAGCCCAGCGCTACTTGCACCGTGTGAGCTACGGCAATTTCAAGGCCGATGCACACCTTTACTCATGGAAAGCCGATCGACTGAAGTCGGTGCAATGGCACTTCGAACTGGTGTTCGACTATGGCGAACGGAGTACGGCGTACGAACACAAACCACTCTATGAAGGCCAACAGTGGCAAGCCCGTAGCGACGCGTTTTCCAGCTTCGCCTACGGTTTTGAATTACGTACGGAGCGCCTGTGCCGCCAGGTGCTGATGTTTCACCGCTTTCCCGATGAATTGGGCACCGCCCCCGTTCTGGTCCGACGCCTGCTGCTCGATTACCGCCAGACGCCTCTGGGTTATCACCACCTGAGCGCTGCCCATGAGCAAGCATTTGGCAACGCTGAAACCGCCGATAGCCGTCCCCCCGTTGAATTCAGCTACAGCGAGTTCAAGCTTCTGCCTGAGACCCACACATGGCAGCGTTTTCAGAACATGCCAGGGCTCAACGACGGCCACGGGTATCAACTAGTGGATCTGTACGGCGAAGGCCTGCCGGGCGTGCTCTATCAAAGTGACACAGGCTGGTATTACCGCGAACCCATACGAGCCAAAGCCAAAAACAATGAAGTGGCTTACGATCAATGGCGAGCGTTGCCCAGGATTCCCGTTGCCGACACGGCAAAACCTGTGCGCCAATCACTGAGCGACCTCACGGGCGATGGTCGACTGGACTGGGTCATCGCTCAGCCAGGGTTGAGCGGGTTTTTCTCCCTGGGCCCCGACCGAGACTGGTCGGATTTCGCCACGTTCCATGCCTTCCCTGTGGAGTTTTTCAATCCACTGGGGCAGTTGGCCGATCTGATGGGCGAAGGGCTCAGCGATCTGACGCTGATAGGCCCGCGCAGCGTTCGCCTGTATGCCAACCGGCGAGAATACGGTTTTTCAGCACCCCGCGAGGTGCCTCGTAAAGAGAATGAAGATGCCCTTCCTCTACTCACGTCTTCGTCCAGTGAGCTGGTGGCTTTCAGCGATGTTCTGGGCAGTGGTCAACAGCACCTGGTGCGCATTCGTCACAACGAAGTGAAGTGCTGGCCAAACCTGGGTCATGGGCGTTTTGGTAAAGGAATCGTGCTGGGTTCGCTGGGGCTTGGGTACGAAACATTCGACGCCTCGCGTATCCGTCTGGCGGATCTGGACGGTTCCGGCGCCGCCGACCTGATCTATCTGGAAGCGGACCAGGCACTGATCTTCATGAACCGCAGCGGCAACGGTTTCGCCCCTTCAGTTGCCCTGCCCTGGCCACAAGGTGTGCGCTACGACCGTTTCTGCCAGGTGAGCATCGCCGATCTGCAAGGGCTCGGTTGTTCCAGCCTGATACTCAGCGTGCCGCACATGGCCCCCCAACATTGGCGCTACGACTTCGTCAGTGAAAAACCCTATTTACTCACCGCGACCAATAACAACATGGGCGCCGCCGGCAACATCCGTTATCGCAGTTCAGCGCAGGAGTGGCTGGATGAGAAAGCGGAGAAAATCAAAGCCGCAAAGCCCCTCACCTGTCATGTACCCTTTGCCCTGCATCTGGTCGAGAAACAGACCCAGCTCGATGAGATTACCGGCACTCGACTGACCCAGCGTTTTTCCTATCGCCAAGGCTACTACGACGGTATCGAACGAGAATTTCGCGGCTTCGGTCTGTTACTGCAAACCGACAGTGAAACCAACCCCGGCGATACCGACTCGCCAGGTTTTACGATGCCGTGTCTGAAAAAGAGCTGGTTCCACACCGGGCAAGCAGTCGATGCGTCACGTAGCGGTTATCACCTTGCCGACAAGCAAGCCGTAGCGCTGGGCAACACGTTGTTGTTCCGCTACTCACCCAACACCAAAAGCGACACACTCATCACCCCGCCAGATGTGGCAACCACCCTTGAAATGACCCGTACCCTTAGCGGTCATTTACTACGCACCGAGTTCTTCGGACTCGATAGGCGCCTGAAAACCCGAACACTGTATTCGGTTCAGGAAAACCGCTACCGGGTGCGCCTGCTACAAGCGCCAGGCGACAACCCGCGCTATGCCCGGATGTTGCCGCTGCTACTGGAATCGATCAGTTATCAGTACGAAGGCATTGTTGATGATCCGCAATGCCAGCACACCCTCAATCTGCAGCACGACGCCTACGGGGCGCTGACTCAGGGCGTGAGCATCCATTACGCCCGACGCAAAGCCGCCAGCGATACCCCGCCGCTCAGCGATGCCGACCAACAACAATGGTGGCGCGACGCTCATGATCCGGCGCAACAGTTCTACTACCTGAACGAAACCCGCGCCGAGTTCATTCATCTGGACAGCGCCCAGGGATGGCGGCTGGGTCTGCCTTACCGCCAGCGCAGCAATGCGTTGAAATTCCCCAAAGCCCCTCAAGCGTTGGGGCTGGCCACAAAGGATATGACTTACGAAAAGCTTATCGAGCTCGTCAAGGGAGCGGCCTGGACGACCCAGAGCGTCCTGACTGGCCTGTCCGTGCAACGCTATAAACACAGCTCAACCGCAGAAACCCTGCCGGACGGCACAGCTCACTTCGAAGCCTTGGCCGACCACCTGGAAACAGCCGAGCTGGACGAAACAGCCCTGAAAGCTTACGACGTACTGTCGCAAGCGGTGCGCCCCAAGGGAAAACTGCTCGAACGAAGTGGCTATCAGCGCATGACCGATTTTCTCCCGGCGTCCACGTCACCCACAAAACTCTGGTCCGTCAAAAGCGCTTTCGTGACCTATGCCCCTCTGGAAGGTTTTTACCGGCCACAGACCTTACAGGCGAGCAAAAGCCTCGGCGTGACCGAGGTCAGCTACGACAACTACCACTGCTTCATCAGCGAATTCAAACTGCCCGATGGCTGCGTCACCAAGGCCACCCACGATTACCGCTCCCTCCTGCCCCAGAGCATTACCGATCCCAACGGCAACGTACAAGAAGGTCTCGTCGATGCTTTCGGCCAAGTACTGGCCACCAGCTTTTATGGCTACAAGCACAAAAAACTCACCGGTTTCAAACCCATCGTGGAGTACCAACGGCCGCTATTCAAAAGCCCGACAGACGCGATCAAACATGACAAGGACGCTCTGCAAGACGCCGCCACTGCCACCTGGTACGCGCCCTTCAACTGGATGGGTTGCGTATCGGCCGCAGCGCTGGCGGACACTGACTGGCTAACGCGTTGCGTAGCCAACCGTGACGTGCTGCCGAGCGGGCATATTTGCGCGTCGACCCGAGCCCGGTTGTCGGGTCTTCAAACACTCAGCGTCGATGAGGTGAAACTGAAAAGCGAACTCAATGCCTCGACACGTGAACCCGTGCACATTGCCGTGCTGATCGCTGATCGCTTTCCCGATGACGACCGGAGGCAGATCCGTATCACCGTCACCGACATCGACGGCTTCGGTCGGACGTTGCAACACAAACAAAAGGTCGAGCCGGGAATGGCCCATGTCGTCAACGACCAGGGACAACTGACACTCGTTGGATCAACAGCACGCCAGCAAGTCGCCGCACAACGCTGGCGCGTCAGTGAACGGGTTGAATACAACAACAAGGGATTGGCGATCCGGACCTACCGTCCCTATTTTGCCGATCAACATCGCTCTATCGATGATGCGTCCTTGCGCACGTTCGGCCACCACGACCAACAGTTTTACGATCCATTGGGACGCCCTACCCATGCGCGTCAAGCCAAACAAAACGGTGTCTCCTATCTGCGGCGCCAGACCCGCCACCCGTGGTACACCGTGGACGAGGACGAGAACGACACGCTGGAAGAAATCATGTCCGAGTCATCCGCTACTGGAGGTGAGGCATGAACGCACGCCTTCACCGCAAGACCCCCACCATCAGCGCCATCGACAGCCGCGGCCTGCCGGTGCGGCAAATCGCCTATTGGCGACGCACTGCAGATGACAGCCCTCAAGTGCGCATTACCCGCCAGCACCATGACACTGCCGGGCACCTGATTGCGCAGTGGGACCCACGACTGTTTGCCGAAGCCTCGAAGGCCAACCTGACGACCGTCTACAGCCTGTCCGGCAAAGCGCTTTTGGTGGACAGCGTCGATGCCGGGTGGCGCCTGAGTCTGCCTGGAGACGCCGGACAGTCATTGCATAACTGGGATCAGCGTGGCAGTCGCTGGCAAACGACCTTTGATAATCAACTGCGGCCGATAGCAATCCAGGAAGAGTCATCAGGGTATCCCGCACGCATCGTCGAACGCTTCAGTTACGGCGACAGCTCCTCGGATTGCGCCGAACTCAATCGGTGTGGTGCGTTGATTCGCCACGATGACAACGCAGGCTCCCTGCTCATCAAGGAATACTCACTCGGCACCAAACCCTCGCGCCAGACACGCCACTTTCTCTTGAACGCTGAACCGCCAGACTGGCCAGCAGAGGAACGGGATCGGGACCTGTTACGTGAAGAGGGCGATGGCCACGAAACGATCTGGCACTACGACGCAATGGGAGAAGTCATCCGACAGGTCGATGCCGGTCAACACCAACAGCGCTTTTCCTTTGATGTCGCCGGCCAGCTCAAGGCCGTGAGCCTGAAAATAAAAGGCGCCGAGATCGAAAAAACCATCGTGAAGGATCTCGCCTACAACGCCTTCGGCCAGGTGGAATCCCAGACGGCCGGCAACAACGTGATCAGTCGCGCCGTGTTCGATCCGGCCAGCGGTCGATTGACCTCGCTCACCGCGTCCGTTTCCACCAGCACGTTGCAGGCTCTGCATTACCGCTATGACGCGGTGGGTAATGTGACGCACATCGAGGATAAGGCCCAACCCGTGCAATTCGGCAGTAACCAAAGGGTCGAAGCCGTCAGCACATTGACTTACGACACCCTCTACCAACTGAGCAGCGCAACCGGACGTGAAGCGGCCGGACCTGGGCCCCAACCACACCTTCCCGCTCTCGGCAGAACACCGATTGACGCCCGGCAACTGTTCAACTTTACCCAGCACTACGATTACGACGCTGGCGGCAACCTGACCGAGCTACGCCATGTTCGCGATCGCAACAATTACACCCGAACCCTGAATGTGGATAACGCAAGCAATCGGATCACGTCCTGGAACCAGGGGGATTCATCGCCCGACGTGACAGCTGCCTTCGATACCAACGGGAGCTTGCAATCACTGCAACCCGGCCAGGCGCTGCAATGGAATGCTCGCAATCAACTCGGCAGCGTGGTGCTGGTGAAACGCGAAGATGGCCCTGATGACAACGAACGCTATGGCTACGACAGCAGCGGCCAACGCGTACGCAAGATACAAACAACCTATGCCGCGTCGGTGACTCACACCCGAGAAGTTCGTTATCTGCCAGGACTCGAAATTCGCACCCGCCATAACGAACGCCTGGAAGTCATCACCGTGCAAACCGGGCGCGTCAGCGTTCGCTGTCTGCACTGGACCGAGGGTCAGCCGTCGGGCATACCGGCAGATCAACTGCGCTATAGCCTTGACGATCATTTGGGTTCCAGCTCACTGGAACTCGACGACCAGGCTTGGCTGATCAGCCAGGAAAGTTATTTGCCCTATGGCGGAACTGCGTGGACGGCGTCTCGTTCGGCGGTGGAAGCCGATTACCGAACCATTCGGTATTCCGGCAAGGAGCGCGACGCCAGTGGTTTGTATTACTACGGGCACCGGTATTACGCGCCGTGGTTACAGCGCTGGATCAGTCCCGACCCGGCGGGGGCGGTTGACGGGTTGAACCTGTATGGCATGGTGGGGAACAATCCCGTCAGATTTACCGATGCGCAAGGACTGACCAAAGAGGACCGCCTGGATTATCTCGATCTGGCAGAGGTGAAACTCGACAAGATGGCGGGATACAAAGAGGGGATGTCTCGTGATCATTTCATTGATGTCGCCCGCCGGGAGATCCCTATAGTCAAAAAGCACTATAAAAACTTCACGGTGGAAACACTCAGAATAATTAAAGAGGCCGATGCCAATAAAAATAAAAAATTCAATCAGTTAAAGGCATTGGAAAAATCGAAAGAATGGAACTACCCCGAGCCTGTGAGATTTTCAGATCCCGTCTATACATCAAATGCACTGGATAAACTTACCGCGTTCTCGGGAATTGTGAATGAACATCACGAACATCCATTGACCGGTTTTCATAATATCCCGGGAAGTTTAAGCCCTGATAGTCTGTTCCCCGGAATCACCCTTGATGAGTCTACAGGGGGCAAGGAGAATACTTACCGAGTATCAAATATTCCGGCTTTCATGAATGGCATACAAAAAGCGTATTTAGCTGAAGGTGTGCGACTCCACCAATTCATGACCAAACGGATCATTCGTCATGTGACCCTCCATCAACAGATCCCGGTAAGCGCCGGTGTAGCAGGCTTACATGCCGAGGTTGTAGCGGCCAATGTCTGGTTGCAGGGAGGAATACGCACGCGCGGTCACCATCAACGACTCTCAGAAGCCTTTATTTACACAGCACGTATGCAAAAACGCAATCGAGGCGCGGACTTCCCTGCCTGCTTCAACTGCAGTGGAATCCTGCCTCCCTTCATCAACGTCGTCACAGGACAAAAAGGTAAGCCCTCTTAACCACTACGCATCTGGCTGTTTCTTCAAACACTGATTGCATTGGTAAACACCAACCGATTGCCGAACGGATCGCTGATGGTCATGTCCTGGCTGCCCCAAGGCATGGCCTGAATCTGTGGGTAGGCGAATCGGTAGCCCTTGGCCAGCAATTGCTGCTGGAACGCTTCCAGCTCATCGGTTTCGATGCGCAGTGCCGAACCCGGCGTAGCGTCGCCTTGGTGCTCGGACAGGTGCAGCACACATTCACCCCGCGACACTTGCAGATAGAGCGGGAAGTTCTCGCCGAACGTGTGCTGCCAGTCGATCGAGAAACCGAGGAAGTCGACATAGAACTCCAGCGCTTTGGCTTCATCGAAGATCCGCAGGATCGGGGTGGTTTTACCGAAGCTCATGGCGCTACTCCCAAACTGAAAGACCCCACTGTAGGCGGGTTGCATGTCAGCGCTTCGGCTTGGTAATGGCTTTCTTTAATTTCACAGTGCCATCATGACGCCTGGATCAAAGGATTGTCCGAACGCATTTACCTGAAGCTGCCGAAGGCTGCGATCTTTTGATCCTCAGCAATCAAACACCTCATTCGCGTAACCGGCCAACTTGCTCTGGATAAAGTCCAGGAAGCACTGGATGCGCAAGGCCAGTTGCGAGTTGCGGTAGTACACCGCGTTGATCGGCTGGCGATAACCACTGTTGGCCTGCGCCAAGAGCAACTTCAGCCGTCCGGCCTTGATGTCATCGATGGTCATGAAGTGCGACAGGCACGCAATGCCCTGCCCCTCCAGCGCCAGATGACGCAGGGTTTCACCGCTGGAAGCGCTGATGTCCGGCTGAATCTCCCAGCGGTCGCCGTGCCCATGGCGCAGCGGCCAGTGGTTGAGGCTTTCGGTCTGGGTGAAGCCCAGCAGCGAGTGGCTGGCCAGTTCCGCAACGGTGGTCGGTGTGCCGTGTTTTGCCAGATACGCAGGGCTGGCGAGGATGTGCAGCGGGCTGCACCCCAAAGAGCGCGCGTGCAGGGTCGAGTCCGCCAACGGCCCGATGCGGATCGCGATGTCGGTACTTTGTTCCAGCAGGTCAATGATCAAGTCGTTGCTGTTGAGTTCCAGCTGGATGTCCGGGTACAGACGGCGGAACTCATCGATATACGGCACGATGGCGTGCAGCATGAACGGCGACGCGGCGTTGATCCGCAGCCGTCCGGAAGGTGTTTTGTGGCGCGAGGACAGGCGCTCTTCGAGTTCGTCCATCTGGTCGAGAATCAGCTTGGCCTGCTCGAAGAAGTACTTGCCCTCTTCGGTCAGGTCCATGCGCCGTGTGGTGCGGTTGATCAACGTGGTGTCGAGCTTGGCCTCCAGACGCGACAGCGTGCGGCTGACCGCCGAGGGCGTTTGCCCGACCTGTTCGGCCGCCGCAGAAATCGAACCGCACTCGATCACGCAGACGAAAATCTGCAACTCATCGGATCTGGCTTTCACGAATGCCCCTTCAATCAAAACAGCTGTGATAGTAGCCGGATGCGGGGCATAACGCAGGTTATGCCGGCAAGTTGAAGACCTGCTTGAGGTGCTGCTCGTAGCGCACAAGGTCGCCTTCAACGTTCGGCCGCTTCATCACGTCAACGCACAGGAAGGTCGGCAGACCGCTCATGCCCAGGAAGGTATTGGCCTTGTGGAACGGGAAGTACACCGCGTCCACGCCTTTGGCTTCGAAGAAGTCGGTCGGGTCGTCGAAGGCTTGCTGCGGTGCGTTCCAGGTCAGCGACAACATGTACTGCTTGCCCTGCAACAGACCGCCGCTGCCGTATTTTTGCGAAGCATCGGAACGGGTCCGACCGTCGCTGGCGTAGAGGCTGCCGTGGCCTTCGGTGAAGACTTCGTCGATGTACTTTTTCACGGTCCAGGGCGCGCCCATCCACCAGCCTGGCATCTGGTAAATGATCACGTCGGCCCAGAGGTACTTGGCGACTTCTTCAGCGATGTCATAGCCCTCGTCGATGTGGGTCACTTTCACGTCGACACCGCCGCGATCCAGCACGCTCAAGGCGGCTTCGTGCAGGGTGGCGTTATAGCGACCGTCGGAGTGGGCGAATTTCTTGCCACCGTTGAGCAACAGAACTTTTTTCATGGGAAGCCTCATCAAGGTCCGATGCGCCGCGCTGTGGATAAGTCGCGGGATCGAGAAGTTTTAAAGTTGATGGCGGCAGGTTATCGATGAGTCCCCCACTGAATAAGCCTGAAGTCGGCAAAATACATTTGACCAAAACGCACGAATCATTAGTAGATTGTTGCCATATAGTTTCCTCAACCCTGACTTGAGGAGTTCTACATGAGCGAACAACACGGTTTCATCCTGCACGCCAAAACCCGTCCGGAAAAAGCTGACGCCTTCGAAGCCCTGTTCCGCGCGTACGTCGAACCCAGTCGCGCCGAGCCTGGCTGCATCGAGTACCACATGCTGCGCGACCAGCAGGACCCGACGCTGTTTATCTTCTACGAGATCTGGCAATCCCGGGCTCATCTGGACGTGCACTCGAACCTGCCACACATGCAGCAGTTTTTCGAAAACCGCATGGATTACCTGGAACACGATTTCGATATCCGCCGCATCGATATGCTCAGCCCGTCGTCGGCCACCCCCTGATAAGCAGATGGCCGACACTAAACCGACGAGTGCCAGCAGGTCCTTGTCTCACGATTGCGTTGGATTCAACGCGGGATTGGCCTTGGTTTTTCTGAAGAACACGCCATAGACCAGCGTAAGGATCAGCAGAAAAGGCACACCAAACACCAAGGTCATTTTGAAGGCTTCGGTGAAGTAGGTGGTGATCATCACCGCGCCCATCAACACCAGCCCCAACAACGTGGTGTAGGGAAACAGCCGCATGCGGAACGACAGTTTCCGCTCGCCATGACGCTCGTGATAGCGACGGAAACAGTAGTGCGTGAGGAAGATCATGAACCAGGTGAAGATCGCGCCGAACATGGAAATCGCCATCATCAAGGTGAAGGAGCTTTCCGGGTACATCACGTTCAACAGCGTCGCCAGCGCAATGCCCGAACTCGACAGCAGCAAGGCATTGAGCGGGATCCCGCTTTTGCTCAACGCGCCCATCGCCTTGGGTGCGTAACCACCACGGGACAGGCTGAACATCATCCGCGTGGTGATATAGAGCTGACTGTTCATCGCCGACAACGCGGCAATCAGAATCACGAAATTCATCACCCCGGTGGCGCCGGGAATACCGATGGTTTGCATGACCGTGACGAACGGACTCTGTGCGTGCCCCGCCTGAATCCACGGCACAATCGCCAACATCAGGGCCAGGGTCAGCAGGTAAAACACCACCAGCCGCACGATGGTTGCGCGAAAGGCTTTCTTCACTGCGCGCTCCGGATCCTGCGCCTCACCGGCCGCCACCGCGATCATCTCCACGCTCAGGTAGCTGAAGATCGACACGATGACCGCCACCCACATTCCTTGCAGACCATTGGGGAAAAACCCGCCGTGGCGGGTGTAGTTGTGCACACCGTAATCCGGATTTCCCGAACCGAACACCACGTACACCGCAAGGATGATAAAACCGACAATCGCGCCGATCTTGATGGTCGAGAACCAATACTCAAAGGTGCCGAAGGTCTTCACGCTGATGGCATTGAGCACGATCAGAACGCTGGAGAACGAGACAATCCAGATCCACTCGGGCACGCTGGCGAACCAGTACTTCATGTACATCGCAACCGCCGTCACCTCAGTGCCGACCGCCAACACAATGGCCGCCCAATAGGCGTAGCGCACCAGGAACCCGGCCAACGGGCTGACATAGAATTCGGCATACGCGCCGAACGAACCCGAGGTCGAGTGGGCCACGGTCATTTCCGCCAGACAGCCCATCAACAGCAGCGTGATAATCGCACCAATCGCATAGCTGAGCAGCACGCTCGGCCCGGCATAGCCGATGGCGTAGGCACTGCCCATGAACAGGCCAGTGCCAATCGCACCGCCAATCGCGATCATGCTCATCTGCCCCGACGTGAGTTGGCGCCTGAGGCCATGCTCACGCTTGGAAATGCTTTCAAAGCCGGTGGTGTCGGTCATTTCTCTGTCCTCTGAATATTGTCTTTTTTGAAGAGAGCACACGGTTCGAAAATGTAAGGCCGTCAGAGGGATCAGGTGACGCTGTGACGAACCTGGAACTGCGCTTGCGCCCAGGTTTTCTGATCGAGAATTTCGCCAAGGATCTGCACCGCATCAAAGACTTCGGTGAAGCTGGTGTACAACGGCGTGAAACCGAAGCGCATGATCCGCGGCTCGCGGTAATCACCGATCACGCCTCGGGCGATCAAGGCCTGGATCACCGCGTAGCCTTGCGGGTGTTCGAAGCTGACATGGCTGCCGCGCTTGGCGTGTTCGCGCGGGGTGATCAGTTTCAAATCGTGAGCGGCGCAGCGCTGCTCGACCAACCGGATAAACAGGTCGGTCAATGCCAGGGATTTACGGCGCAGGCTGGCCATGTCGGTCTGGGCAAAAATCTCCAGGCCGCACTCGACCATGGCCAACGAAGTGATCGGTTGAGTGCCGCACAGGTAGCGCGCGATACCGCTGCTCGGCTCGTAGCCTGACGCCATCTCGAACTGCCGGGAATGCCCGAACCAGCCGGACAACGGTTGCGTGACCAGATCGCACAGTGCCGGCGAGACCCAGACAAACGCTTGCGAACCGGGGCCGCCATTGAGGTACTTGTAGGTGCAGCCGATGGCGTAGTCCGCACCGGCCTCACGCAAGTCGACCGGAACCGCACCGGCGGAATGCGCCAGGTCCCAGATCGCCAGCGCGCCACATTCGTGGGTCAGCGCGGTCAGGGCCTGCATGTCGTGCATGTAGCCGGTCTTGTAGTTGACGTGGGTGAGCATGACCACCGCGGTGTCCTGGTCAATCGCCTGCGCCAGTTCTTGCGGGCTGTCGACCAGACGTAAGGAATAACCCTGTTGCAGCAAATCCATCAGCCCTTCGGCGATGTACAGGTCGGTGGGGAAGTTGCTGCTTTCACTGACAATCACCCGCCGCGTCGGCGCCCGCGTGGCCTGCACGCGCAGGGCCGCGCCGAGGACCTTGAACAGGTTGATCGAGGTGGTGTCGGTGACCACCACTTCGCCTTCACCGGCGCCAATCAGCCCGGCCAGTCGATTGCCCAGACGCTCCGGCAGATCGCGCCAGCCGGCACTGTTCCAGCTGCGGATCAAACCATTGCCCCACTCCTCGGCGATCACCGCTTGAGCACGCTCAAGCGCTGCAATCGGGCGCGCACCGAGGGAATTTCCGTCGAGGTAAATCACGCCGTCGGGAAGCGCAAACTGGTGACGCAGATGAGCCAGGGAATCCTGCGCATCGAGTGCCAGGCAATCGTTTCTTGTGGTCATTGTCGGTCCTGTTCTTGAGATGACATGCCGCCGCTGGATGCGCGGCCTTGGGCATTTTTGCGGCGGCACAATGAGCAAATAATGAACGAAGCTTTGGAGAATTTTCGTGCAAAGTGAAGGGCCATAGCGTAGTTATCTCGAAGATAATTCGAATCCAACTCCAAAAATCGCGGATTTATTCAAGCCATGACGCTCGACTCGACAGACCTGCGGATCCTGCATTACTTGCAGCAGGATGGGCGTATCAGCAATCAGGAACTGGCAGAGAAAGTCGCGCTGTCGCCGTCGGCTTGCCTGCGCCGTTTGCGGCTACTGGAAAGCGAGGGAATCATCACCGGCTATCGCGCGGTGTTGAACGCCGAACGGCTGGGCATCGAACTGGAAGCCATCGTCCATGTATCGTTGCGACAGGACGTCGAAGACTGGCACGAGACGTTTATCAAGAAGGTGCAAGGGTGGCCGGAAGTCGCCACCGCGTACGTGATTACCGGGGCCAGCAACTATGTGCTGCGGGTTCAGGCGCGCAACCTCAAACACTTCTCGGACTTCATCGTCAACAAGCTCAACCGCACGGCGGGGGTGACCGATATTCGCTCGGAAATTGTCCTGCAGAAAATCAAGGAACGCGACGAGCTGCTCGATCTGGTCGTCCGCAAATAAGCCGTTACTGACTGCCTCTGCGTTAAAGCCCGCGCATGCGCCGGGCCTCGTGGCGCTGCAAGGTTGTGCTGGGGGATTCGTCGAACAACTTGCGGTACTCAGCGGAAAAACGCCCCAAGTGGGTGAACCCCCAGCCCATGGCAATTTCCGAGATATTGCGCGCCAGGCCATGCTCAAGAATCTCCTGACGCACCGCGTTCAAGCGGTATTTTTTCAGATAGGCCATCGGTGACAAGGCAAAGTATTTCCTGAACGCTTCGAACAACTTGAACCGCGAAACCCCGGCCGCCGCTTCGATGTCTTCCAGGTGCAGCGCCTCGCGGGCGTTGTCGTGAATGTACTGTTTGGCCCTGATCAGGTAGTGCGGCAACTTCACGCCCAACACGCTCCGCAGCTCATCGGAGTAATTGTTCGGCTGAGCGAGAATCAGGCCTTTGATCAATGAACTTTCGATGTCCCGCGTGAAAGCGACCTGCTCAAACAGCGCGCTGCTGCGCTCAAGCTCAGCGATGAAATACCGCGCCATGCGCCACCACGAGGCCGACGCGCCGTCCACCGCATCCATCACCGACTCGAAACGCAGCGGCGCATCCAGCGGGCGCTGCAACATCCCTTCAAGCGATTCACTCATCGCCGCACGGGTGATCACCACCTGGACCTTGCGACAGTCGCCGGAGATTGCCAGCATCTGGCTTTCATTCGGGGAGATGATCACGCCTTGATCGCGATTGGATTTGAGTAGCGTGCCGTTCTTGCTCAACTCCTGCTCACCGACCAAAGGCAGGCTGAGGCTGTAGCTGCTGAAGTGCTCGGCGTCTTCGATATCGACGGTCACGTCGGTGCCGTATGAGAGTGTGCCCAGGGTCGTGGCCATCGATTTGAAGACGTTGGCCGTGTGATGAAAACGGATCCGCTCGGGCGTCGCGGTTTCGAGACGATGCGGCCCGCAGATACCCGACATCCAGGTCCTCGCCCCCTCAAGGTCATAGCGATCGATACGAATATCGCGAAACTGCGGATCAGCTTTGCTACTCATCACGGCGCACCCACGGCAATATTTTTTCAGCACGCTCTGACGGCGCGCCTCTGACTTGAGTCGAGCAAGTTCCAGACCACTCAACACCTGCGCCAATCCAGTGGATAGCAACCATCGACTAAGTGGATAACGCGGCGGTTCTGGAGCTGGGGCTCACCATCGAACAACACTCAAGGCTGCCCAAGACAGTACCTCAATGCTGCAAACAGGGGCGGCCGTTCATCGCAGGGTGCAGGGGCTTGAGTATTAGCTGCCCAGAGCAGCTTACGGGTGTTACCCCTCTTACTTTGTGGACTGCCTTCGTCGACAAACCGGATAGACCCCTGCCCGCCCCACTCTCTCTAATGAGCGCACCGATTGACCTGAATAAAAAAGGTGCACACCCATGAGTGGCGAAAAAAACCTCGAGCAGTGGAAAACGTTCATTGAAGGCTGCCTGGACTTCCGTCCGGCAGAAGGCGTATTCCGCATCGCTCGGGATATGTTTACCGAGCCGCAGCTGTTCGATCTGGAGATGGAGCTGATCTTCGAGAAGAACTGGATCTACGCCTGCCACGAAAGCGAACTGGCCAACAATCACGACTTCGTCACGATGCGCGCCGGCCGCCAGCCGATGATCATCACCCGTGACGGCGACGGCCAACTCAACGCGCTGATCAACGCCTGCCAGCATCGCGGCACAACGTTGACCCGCGTCGGTAAAGGCAACCAATCGACGTTTACCTGCCCGTTCCACGCCTGGTGCTACAAAAGCGACGGGCGCCTGGTCAAGGTCAAGGCTCCCGGCGAATACCCGGAAGGTTTCGACAAAGCCACACGCGGTCTGAAAAAGGCCCGCATCCAGAGCTACAAGGGCTTTGTGTTCATCAGCCTGGATGTCCACGCTGATAACAGCCTCGAAGACTTCCTCGGCGACGCCAAAGTGTTCTTCGACATGATGGTCGCCCAGTCGCTCACCGGTGAACTGGAAGTGCTGCCCGGCAAGTCGGCCTACACCTACGACGGTAACTGGAAACTGCAGAACGAGAACGGCCTGGACGGCTATCACGTCAGCACGGTCCACTATAACTACGTGGCCACCGTGCAGCACCGCCAGCAGGTCGACAGCGAGAACGGCACCCGCGCCAGCGGCACCCTCGACTACAGCAAACTGGGGGCCGGCGACGCCAATACCGATGACGGTTGGTTTGCCTTCAACAACGGCCACAGCCTGCTGTTCAGTGACATGCCCAACCCGACGGTGCGCTCCGGCTACGCGACGATCATGCCGCGCCTGATCGAGGAACACGGTCAGCAAAAAGCCGAATGGATGATGCATCGGCTGCGCAACCTGAACATCTACCCCAGCCTGTTTTTCCTCGATCAAATCAGCTCACAGCTACGGATCATCCGCCCGGTGGCCTGGAACAAGACCGAGATCATCAGCCAATGCCTGGGCGTGAAAAACGAGTCGGATGCCGATCGGGAAAACCGGATTCGCCAGTTCGAGGACTTCTTCAACGTGTCGGGGCTCGGCACCCCGGATGACCTGGTGGAGTTCCGCGAAGCCCAGCGCGGTTTCCAGGCGCGGCTGGAACGCTGGAGCGATATCTCGCGCGGCAGCCACCAGTGGGCGACCGGCGCCACGCCCAACAGCGAGTCGATCGGCATCGCACCGGCCATGACCGGCACCGAATTCACCCACGAAGGGCTTTACGTCAACCAGCACAGCCACTGGCAGAAATTTCTGCTCGACGGCCTGGACGCGAAATCCCTGAAGCTGCGTGAGGTGTGAACATGAATCCGCAACTGCAGTACCAGATCGAGCAGTTTTTCTACCGCAAATCCGAACTGTGCGACGCCAAGGACTGGGACGCCTACCTCACGCTCTTTGACGAGCAGAGTGAGTTCCACCTGCCGCAATGGGACTCCGAGCACGTCTATACCCGCGACCCCAAGCGCGAAATGTCGCTGATCTACTACGCCAACCGCTCGGGCCTGGAGGACCGCGTGTTCCGCCTGCGCACCGGTAAAGCCGCGTCGGCCACGCCGATGCCGCGCACCCTGCACCTGATCAACAACGTGCGGATCAGCGAACTCGAAACGGGTGAGCTGGAGGTGCGGCTGAACTGGCACACCTTGTTCTATCGCCTGGCCACGTCCGAGCAGTTTTACGGGACCGCGACCTATCGCCTCAAGCCTCACGCAGACAGCTGGATGATTACCCGCAAACACGTGTTGCTGCTCAACGACACCATCAACTCGGTGCTCGATTTCTATCACCTCTGAATCCATGGAGACCGGGGCATGAACCACAAGGTTGCGTTCAGTTTTGCCGATGGCAAAACACTGTTCTTTCCCGTGCAGGCCAACGAAATACTGCTCGACGCCGCCCTGCGCAACGGCATCAATATTCCGCTGGATTGCCGCGAAGGTGTCTGCGGAACCTGTCAGGGTCGCTGTGAATCCGGCGACTACAGCCAGGATTATGTGGATGAAGAAGCCCTCAGCAGTCACGACCTGCAACAACGCAAGATGCTCACTTGTCAGACGCGGGTGAAGTCCGACGCCGCGTTCTATTTCGACTTCGCCTCCAGCCTGTGCAATGCCGCAGGGCCGGAACAACTCAGCGGTACGGTCACGCATGTCCGCCAAGTCTCGGCCAATACCGCAATCCTGCATCTGGATTTGGGCGCGGCCAACCAGCCACTGGATTTCCTGCCGGGGCAATACGCCCGTTTGCTGATCCCGGGGACCACGAGCAAACGCTCCTACTCGTTCGCCAACCGCCCGAGCAGCAGCAATCAGCTGCAATTTCTGATTCGCCTGTTACCTGACGGGGTCATGAGTCATTACATTCGTGAACGCTGCCAGGTCGGCGATGAAATCGCTCTGGAAGCACCGTTGGGCGCGTTCTATCTTCGCCACATCGCCCGGCCGCTGATTCTGGTGGCCGGCGGCACCGGACTGTCCGCGCTGCTGGGCATGCTCGACGAAATCGTTGCGCGCGGTTGCGATCAGCCTGTGCACTTGTTCTACGGCGTTCGGGACGCTGCCGATCTGTGCGAAAGCGAACGGATCAGTGCCTATGCTCAACGCATTCCGGGGTTTCGCTACACCCCTGTGGTCAGCGATCCGTCTGCGGATTGGGACGGAAAACGCGGCTATATCGCCGAGCACTTCGATGCCAGCGAGCTGCGCGGCGCCGCGCTCGACATGTACGTTTGCGGGCCACCGCCGATGGTCGAGTCGATCAAGCGCTGGTTGCAGGCGCAAACCCTGGACAATGTGCAGCTGTACGACGAAAAGTTCACTGAAAGTAATGTCTGAGGCTCACAAACGCGCGGTAATTGAATAAGCTGTCGACCTGTAACAAAGGCTGACCATAACAACGAGAAGGTAACCCGATGGCGGATGAACTACAGCAACAGGGCGTACTCAAGCGAGGGCTGAAAAACCGGCATATTCAGCTGATCGCATTGGGCGGCGCGATCGGTACAGGGCTGTTTCTCGGCTCTGCCGGCGTGCTCAAATCGGCGGGCCCGTCGATGATCCTTGGCTATGCCATTGCCGGCTTTATCGCCTTTCTGATCATGCGCCAGCTGGGAGAGATGATTGTCGAAGAGCCAGTCGCCGGCTCCTTCAGCCATTTCGCTCACAATTACTGGGGTAGTTTTGCCGGCTTCCTGTCCGGCTGGAACTACTGGGTGCTGTATGTACTGGTGGGCATGGCGGAGCTGACCGCCGTGGGCAAGTACGTGCAGTTCTGGTGGCCCGAGGTCCCGACCTGGGTCAGCGCGGCGGTGTTCTTCGTACTGGTCAACCTGATCAATACGATGAACGTCAAAGTCTTCGGTGAAATGGAGTTCTGGTTCGCCATCATCAAGGTCGTGGCGATCATCGGCATGATTGCCCTCGGCTGCTACATGCTGGTCAGCGGCACGGGTGGCCCGCAGGCCTCGGTGAGCAACCTGTGGAGCCACGGCGGTTTCTTCCCCAACGGCACCAGCGGTCTACTGATGTCGATGGCGTTCATCATGTTCTCCTTTGGTGGCCTGGAGCTGGTCGGTATTACCGCTGCTGAAGCCAGCGAACCGAGGAAAGTCATTCCCAAGGCGATCAATCAGGTGGTTTACCGCGTGTTGATCTTCTATGTCGGCGCACTCACCGTGCTGCTGTCGCTGTACCCATGGGACCAACTGCTACAGACACTGAGCGCTTCCGGCGATGCCTACAGCGGCAGTCCGTTTGTGCAGATTTTCGCCTTGATCGGCAGCAACACTGCGGCGCAAATCCTCAACTTTGTAGTGCTCACCGCGGCGCTCTCGGTCTACAACAGCGGCGTCTACTGCAACAGCCGCATGCTCTACGGCCTGGCGGAACAGGGCGATGCCCCCAAGGCGCTGATGAAGCTGAACAAACAGGGCGTACCGTTACTGGCGCTGGGCGTATCGGCGCTGATCACCCTGTTGTGCGTGGTGGTCAACTACGTCGCCCCGAATGAAGCGCTGGAGTTGCTGTTCGCGCTGGTGGTCGCCTCGTTGATGATCAACTGGGCGATGATCAGCCTGACCCACCTGAAGTTTCGCAAGGCCATGGGCCAACGCGGCATCGTCCCGGGCTTCAAGGCCTTCTGGTCGCCGTACACCAATTACCTGTGCCTGGCCTTCATGGCCATGATCATCTACGTGATGCTGCTGATTCCAGGCGTACGCGCGTCGGTCTATGCCATTCCGGTCTGGGTGCTGATCTTGTTTGTGTTCTACCGGATTCGGGTCGCACGAACCCGCGCGTTGTCGGTTGCTCAATAGCCTTCAGCCAGTCGACAAAAAGCCCCGGCATTCTGTGAATGCCGGGGCTTTTTATTGATATCCAAGCCTGTCAGGCCAGGGTTTTTACCCCCCGCCTACACCCGGTAAGGCCAACGATAAACCCCTTCAAAGCACCCACCAGTGCGTAGGCACCATCAATCATCCTGACGTAGGACGGTCATGTAGAAGACTTCCACAGAAAACTTGTCGCAAATTGTGATTCAATACGAAAATTAATCAAGAAAACCGATCTTGATAAAGCCTGCCTGTACACGAAAGACAATTTTGCATATTGCGACAAGGATGATTTTCCATGCTGAACCCCTATCTTCTTGGACTGGACGCCCCTGTGGTATGGGATACGCAGCTAGCATTTCTCCATCTGAACCAACTCAATCAAGCCGATACCAAGCGCACAGCCGAACGGCGACTGCACGAGCTTGAACTCCTGCCTCCCGAGCTAAGCGCGCAGAACCTGAGCGACGAACTCGGACGCCAGCCGACGCCATCGGTCCTGACCTGGGAGATTGAAAAGGCGCGCACAAAACGCAAGTTGGTACTTTTTGCTCAGGTGCTCCGCGCCGCTAATGGCGAGGAGTTCTTGCATGCTAACGATGCCCGGGGAGCTCGCTACTGGCTGCCACTCGGCACTCACGTAGTTGATGCGCAGCAGCTCACGAGCGCACTGCAACGCCTGCAAGAGCATATTGCCAAGAGCATCGTTATCTTTCCAAGCGGTCGCCTGGTTGCTGTTTGCAGGCAAGCCGACGCTCCAGCCGGTGTCGAATTGGGGCTACTGGGTTTCTCCGCCCTGCTGGATGAAAGCAGTCGAACCGGCGCTGTCGATACATTGAAAGTGCGCACACCCCACCTCAAGCGCCTTGAAGCTGAAAGCCTGCAGATCATTCGTGAAGCGGTTGCCGAGGCCGAAAACCCCGCCATGCTTTACTCCATGGGTAAAGACAGCGCGGTAATGCTGCACTTGGCTCGCAAGGCCTTTTATCCTTCGCCGCCGCCATTCCCACTGCTGCATGTAGACACGCGCTGGAAGTTTCAAGAGATGTACATGTTTCGCGACTTCATGGCGCGTGAAAGCGGCATGGATCTGCTTGTACATATCAACCCGGAGGCCATTAGCAAAGACATCAATCCCTTCGATCATGGCTCGGCGCTGCATACCGACATCACCAAGACCGAAGGACTGAAGCAAGCACTGGATAAATACAAGTTTGACGTCGCATTCGGTGGCGCACGCCGGGATGAAGAAAAGTCGCGTGCAAAGGAACGCATCTTTTCGTTCCGTACCCAGAGCCATCACTGGGATCCGAAACAGCAGCGACCAGAGCTGTGGAATATCTACAACTCGCGCAAAAACCAGGGTGAGAGTATTCGCGTCTTCCCGCTATCCAATTGGACAGAACTCGATATCTGGCAATACATCTACCAGGAAAATATCCCGTTAGTGCCTCTGCACTTCGCCAAGGAGAGACCTGTTGTAGTACGCAACGGCATGACACTCATGGTTGATGACGCGCGCATGACCCTGTTGCCAGGCGAGAAGATTGAAGCCAGGAACATTCGCTTTCGCACCCTTGGCTGCTATCCCCTGACCGGTGCAGTGGAATCGAATGCCATCACCATAGCTGACATTTTGCTGGAGTTACTCGGATCCACTCGTTCCGAAAGACAAGGGCGAGCCATTGATAGCGACAGCTCGTCCAGCATGGAAAAGAAAAAACAGGAAGGCTACTTCTGATGGAACCGAAAGCACAAACAACAAACACCAGTAAGCCCTCGACGATTGAGGCCTACCTTGAACAGCAACAAGGTCAAGACCTGCTGCGTTTCATAACGTGCGGCAGCGTCGATGACGGCAAAAGCACACTGATTGGACGCCTGCTATGGGACGCCCAACAACTGACTGACGATCAGTTGGCAGCCCTGAAAAACGAATCGAAAAAGTACGGCACCCAAGGTGCTGACATTGACTTCGCCTTGCTCGTCGATGGGTTGTCGGCAGAGCGCGAACAGGGCATCACCATCGATGTGGCCTACCGTTTTTTTGCTACCAGCAAGCGCAAGTTCATCGTTGCCGATACGCCCGGTCACGAGCAGTACACGCGCAATATGGTCACCGGCGCTTCAACCGCAGACGTGGCGGTCATCCTGATAGATGCCCGGCAAGGTGTACTGACACAGACGCGCCGGCATGCGTACCTGGTATCGCTGATGGGTATTCGCCACGTGGTGCTTGCGGTGAACAAGATGGACCTGGTCAGCTTTGACGCCGCCATTTTTCAGCGCACCGTTGATACCTTCCAACAATTCGCGCAAACACTGGGCTTTGAAAGGGTAACGCCCATTCCGCTGAGCGCGCTAAAGGGAGACAACGTCACTCGGCGCTCGGCAAACACGCCTTGGTATTCCGGGCCGACACTGATGGGCTGCCTGGAAACGATAGAAATCAACACTCCAAAATCCGAGCGTTTGGTGTTTCCAGTGCAGTGGGTAAATCGACCTGATGCTTCGTTTCGCGGGTTCAGCGGTTATGTCGGTGAGGGGCAGGTCCGCGTAGGCGATGAGGTTCGTGTCACCCGCTCCGGGCAAACGGCGACGGTAGCCGATATTGTCAGCATGGACGGTCCGATGCAGGAAGCCCATTGTGGCGATGCCGTTACGTTAAAGCTCAGCAAAGAAATTGACGTCTCCCGAGGCGATATTATTTCCCTGAGCCAACGCCCGCTGGAAGTGACCGACCAGTTTGAGGCAACACTGGTATGGATGAATGAAGAGGCTGGACTGAGCGGTCGTAGTTACGACATCAAATTGGCTACGCAGTGGGCATCCGCATCGATCACTGGCATCAAGTACCGAGTGGACATCAATACCCTCGCCCATGGCGCCAGCAAGCATTTATCGCTGAATGACATCAGCGTATGCACGCTCGCCATCAGCAAACCGTTGGTATTTGACAGCTATCAGCACTCTAAAACGCTAGGCAGCTTTATTCTGGTTGATCGAATCAGCAATGCCACTGTTGCTGCGGGAATGATCACCCACACCCTGCGGCGCGCGCAAAATGTGCATAAACAAGCGCTGTCGATCACTCGCGACAACCGGGAAAAGCTCAACGGCCACAAAGGTAAGGTCATCTGGTTTACCGGTCTCTCCGGCTCGGGAAAATCGACACTCGCGAACGCACTTGAAGTTGAGCTGCATGCACGCGGTCACCGAACCTACATCCTCGACGGCGACAACGTGCGCCAAGGGCTCAACAAAGATCTTGGGTTTACCGATGCAGACCGCGTAGAGAATATTCGGCGCATCGCCGAAGTGGCCAAACTGATGATGGATGCCGGGCTTGTTGTCATGGCCGCATTTATCTCCCCGTTCAGAAGAGAACGGCAAATGGCACGAGAACTGATTGGGGAGGAGAACTTTGTGGAAGTGTATGTCAACACACCATTGGAGGTGTGCGAGCAGCGGGATGTGAAGGGGCTCTATAAGAAGGCCAGATCGGGGCAGCTGCCGAACTTGTCGGGGGTGGGTAGCCCTTATGAACCGCCCCATGCTGCCGAGATTGAAATAGAGGCGAATGAAATGACCATTGGCGAATCCATCGCCAAGGTCGTAGAAGCCATGAAACCATGAGTTTTTTTACAGCACGCCGTTTGCAAGGCTTGTTGAAGAACACGAAAAGCACCGACTCGAACGCTACCACTTTAATTTCTACCAGGGCGGCCAAGCCGCCGACAGGCAGGTGTCAACCTGTTTCAGGACTGACACCTGTCAGAGGCTCGAACGCACGCGCCACAACTCCGGAAACAGCACGGTATCGAGCATCTTGCGCAGGTACCCAACACCTTCAGTACCACCAGTGCCCGGTTGAAAACCGATGATCCGCTCGACCGTCGTGACATGGCGGAAGCGCCATTGACGGAACGAGTCCTCGAGGTCGATCAGCTTCTCCGCCAACTGGTAAAGATCCCAGTACCGCGAAGGGTCGGTGTACACCACACGCCAGGCGGCTTCGACCGAGGCATCATAAGCGGTCGGGCTGGCCGGATCGCGCTCGAAGCGCTGTGGATCAATCGCCAATCCTGCGCTGGCCATCAACCGAATCGCTTCGTCATACAGCGACGGCGTGGCAATCGCCTTTTCAAGCTCCGCCAACAGTTCGGGCCGGTGAGCATGCGGACGCAACAGCGTTGCACTTTTGTTGCCGAGGATGAATTCGATCTCGCGGTACTGGAACGACTGGAAGCCCGATGACTGCCCCAGAAACGGCCGGATCGCGTGGTACTCGGTAGGCGTCATGGTCGCCAGCACCGTCCAGGCATGCACCAGTTGATCGAAAATCCGCGAAACCCGCGCCAGCATCTTGAACGCCGGTGGCAACTCTCCCAGTCTGACGTGTTCGCGAGCGGCCTTGAGCTCGTGCAGCATCAGCTTCATCCACAGCTCGGACGTCTGATGCTGGATGATGAACAGCATCTCGTTATGATCCGGGGACAAGGGGTGCTGAGCGCTGAGAATCTTCCCCAGATCCAGGTAGTCGCCGTAACTCATGGAGTCGGAAAAATTCAGCTCGGCGTTATGCCATTCTTCTGGCTGGCTCGAAGATGACGGGTTTGAAGGTGACTGATTTGACGATGACTGATTTGACGATGAATAGGGACATTGGCTCATTGAGCAGGCTCCTCAAGTGGCGGTTTGTTCAGTGGACGCAAAATAGCCCTGACCGGACTCGCGTCCAGGTTGGCAAACCGCAGCGGCAGCGCAATCAGTTCATAGTCGCCTTCCGGCACGTCATCGAGCACGATGCCTTCAAGGATCGCCATGCCATGGCGGGCCACTGCGTTGTGCGAATCCATGGTCTTGGACTGTTGAGGGTCCAGCGACGGTGTATCGATACCGATCAGCCGTACGCCAAGGCTCGACAGCAAGTCGACGGTTTCCTTGGCCACAGCGGTGAAATCCGGATCCCAGGCCGTCAGCGGCGCTTGTCGATAAGTGCGCAGCAGGACGCGCTCGGGCAGATCGACAAGGCGTCCCTCCAGTTGCTCAGGCTGAACCAGTCGTCCGCTGTCCAGGCAATGCAAGACGCGGCACGGACCGATGTAGACATCCAGCGAAACATCGCCAATAGCCACGCCGTCAGCGCTGTAATGCAACGGTGCATCGACATGCGCGCCCGTGTGAGGAGACAGGGTGATGCGGCCGACATTCACCGGACATTCAGGCCCGAAGGTCCAGACGCGCTCTTCCTGAAACGGCGTATCACCCGGCCACGTCGGTGTTGCCGCGCTCAAGGGTGGGCTGATATCCCACCACGACAGTGTTTTTTTCATTGCATAACTCTCGGCCTACTCATCCGTGAATGATACGAGTGACGCCTGTGAACATTCTTGCGAAAACCGTCGGGAACGCCCAAATGTTTCGCACTTTATTCCAGGAATTCGAAGTTTAGCGGATGAAAATTTCAATCAGCGAATCAGACTCCTGAACGGCTTCTGAATGTCCGATCGAGCGGGTTTGATCAATAGCGCGTTTCTGGATAGCTGAGTGTCGAGCACAGACAACTGACACCATGCCGGGCGCTATAGGGTGCGACTTCAGTCCTGCCTAACGCTCGGAGTCAGCATGTCCAAACCCATTACCGTTCTTCGCGATACCCACCCACTGCCAGTGCTGGATGCCTGCAAATGGGAAAAGCTCGAAGGTGACCCGCACACCGTCAACCTCAACGCCTACACCAGCGAAGACGGCAGCAAGATCATGGGCACCTGGATCTGCACGCCAGGTAAATGGCGAGTCGAGTATGTGAAGTGGGAATACTGCCATTTCCAGGAAGGCTACTGCGTGATCACGCCCGACGGCATGGAACCGATCCATCTGCGCGCAGGCGATATTTTCGTGATTGAGCCGGGGATGACTGGCACGTGGGAAGTGGTCGAGACCGTGCGCAAGTATTTCGTTTTCGCCTGATCGGCAAAAAACCGGGAACCCGCCCGACGCGGGTTCCCGGAAAACCCCTAGTGGGGTTTGCGATAGCTGTTGATGATCGCCGAGAAATCCTTGCCGCCTTCGCCACGCTGACTCATCGCCTGATACAACTGCTGAGCCACCGCGCCGAGCATCACCGGCTGGTGCGCCTGACGCGCGGCTTCAGTGGCCAGCCCCAAGTCCTTGAGCATCAGCTCGGCACCAAAACCGCCGGTATAACCACGCGACGCTGGTGCCGTTTCAACGATACCCGGCCACGGGTTGTACATCTCCGAACTCCAGCAACGACCGGTCGAACTGTTGATGATCCCCGCCAGCACCTGAGTGTCGATGCCCAAGGCATCGCCAAGGGCCATGGCTTCGCTGACGCCGACCATGGAAATCGCCAACAACAGGTTGTTGCAGATCTTGGCGATTTGCCCGGTGCCGACTTCACCGCAATGCACGATGTTGCGGCCCATCTGCGCCAATACCGGTTGCAGGGTGGCGAACAACTCCGGCGTGGCGCCGACCATGAACGTCAGCGTGCCGGCCGCAGCGCCGCCGGTGCCACCGGAAACCGGCGCATCAGCCATGGCCACACCTTGTTTGGCCGCAGCAGCAGCGACGTCGCGGGCGGTCTGCGGGTCGATGGTGCTGCAATCCACAGCGGGAACGCCCTTGGCGATCCCGGCCAGTACGCCGTCTTCACCCAGCCAGACGCTGCGCACATGGACCGCGGCCGGCAGCATGGTGATCACCAGTTCCGCGCCTTGCGCTGCCTCACGTGCAGAGGCGCTGATGGTGCCGCCCAGTTGTGCCAGTTCGGCGAGTACGGCTTTGTTCAGGTCGACCAGGTTCAGCGAATGGCCAGCCTTGATCAGGTTGCGCGCCATCGGCGCGCCCATGTTGCCGAGACCGATAAAAGCGATTTTCATGTCCGGCTCCTTAACGCAAGTTGATGGTTGTGTTCACACCGTCATTGACGCTGTCATCGTCGAACCAGCGACTGGTGACGGTCTTCGTCTGAGTGTAGAACTGCACCACTTGCTTGCCATACGGACCGAGGTCGCCGAGCTTGGAACCACGCGAACCGGTGAAGCTGAAAAACGGAACCGGCACCGGAATCGGAATGTTGATGCCGACCTGACCGACGTCGATTTCATTCTGGAATTTACGCGCCGCCGCGCCGCTCTGGGTGAACAGCCCGGTGCCGTTACCGAACGGGTTGGCGTTGACCAGGGTAATGGCCTGATCAAGGGTGTCGACTTCCAGCACCACCAGCACCGGGCCAAAGATTTCCTGGGTGTAGATCTGCATGTCGGTGGTCACGCCAGAGAACAGGGTCGGGCCGACAAAGTTGCCTTTTTCGAAGCCTGGGACGGTGATGTCACGGCCGTCCAGCTCCAGTTTCGCACCTTCCTTGATGCCGCTTTCGATCAGCTCCAGAATCCGCGCCTTGGCCCGTTTGGAAATCACCGGCCCCACATCGGTGCCCGGCTCGCTGCCGGCATTCACTTTGAGTTTTTGCGCCAATGTCTTGAGGTCCGGCAGCCATTGTTTGGCCGCGCCCACCAGCACCACCACCGAGGTGGCCATGCAGCGTTGACCGGCCGCGCCGAAACCGGCACCGACCAGCGCATTGAGGGCTTGCTCACGATTGGCATCGGGCAGCACCACCGCGTGGTTCTTGGCGCCCATCATCGATTGCACGCGCTTGCCGTGTTTACCGGCCAGGTCGTAGACGTGAGTGCCAACCGCGGTCGAACCGACGAACGAAACTGCCTTGATGTCTTTGTGGGTGCAGAGCGCGTCCACCACGTCCTTGCCGCCGTGAACCACGTTGAGCACACCGGCTGGCACGCCAGCCTCGATGGCCAGCTCTACCAGGAGCATGGTCGACATCGGGTCCTGTTCGGACGGTTTGAGCACAAAGGTGTTGCCGCAGGCGATGGCCATCGGGAACATCCACAGCGGAATCATTGCCGGGAAGTTGAACGGCGTGATGCCGGCGCAGACGCCGATAGGTTGGCGCAGGGTGTAGGTATCAACGCCGCCCGCGACGTTTTCAGCGAATTCGCCCATCTGCAGACTGCCGATGGAGCACGCGTGCTCGACCACTTCCAGACCACGGAAAATATCGCCTTCAGCGTCGGCGATGGTTTTGCCCTGTTCAGCGCTGAGGACCACGGCGATGCGCTTGGAGTGCTCGCGAATCAACGCCTGAAGCTTGAGCATGATGCGCATCCGCGCGCCGATCGGTGTCAGCTTCCAGGTCTGGAAGGCCCGGTGAGCGGCGCTGATCGCTGCGTCGACTTCCTCAGTTGTCGCGAACGGTACTTTGGCCAGAACTTGCTGGGTCGCCGGGTTGACGATGTCGTGCCATTCGGTGGTCTGGGACTCGACCCATTGGCCGTCGATCAACAGCTTGACCTTTTGCACGGTGGTTTCTGGCGTGAGCGATGCGTTCATGTTCGTCTCCTGGCTTCTGGTGACTGAAGCGGTGTTGTTATCTTGGGAGCGAAGGCGAGAAAGTCGCCTTGCGATGAGGCGTGTGTCGCAAATTGGTTGTCGGACTGTTTTTGGAGTATAGATGTGCAAACTTCTAATAAGAACGCACATAAAAGCCGGTCCAACATGCAAAAAAACATCACATCGCTGGGCTCATTGAACTGGGACGACCTGAAGTTTTTCCTCGAGGTCGCCCGCACCCGCAAGGCCAGCACCGCCGCCAAACGCCTGGCCGTGGATTACACCACCGTGTCACGGCGGATCAGTTCGCTGGAAGGTGCATTGGGGACGTTGTTGTTCGAAAAATCGCGGACCAACGGCTTCGTATTGACCGCCGAAGGCCAGCGTTTGCTGGGTTATGCCGAGTCCATAGAAAGCACGCTGCACATGGCGTGCGAGCAGGTGTCCGGCTCAGGCGTGGCGTTATCCGGCCATGTGCGGATGGGCTGCACCGAGGGGTTCGGCAGCTTTTTCATCACCCCACAGCTCAGCCACTTCGTCGATGCCTATCCGGCGATTTCGGTGGATATCCTGCCGCTGCCGCACTTCATCAGCCTGTCCAAACGCGAGGCGGACATTGTCATCGCCCTGGAGCGCCCGGAACACGGCCCGTACGTCTGCTGCAAACTCTGCGACTACCGTTTGCAGCTGTACGCGACCCAGGACTACCTCGACCAACACCCGCTCATCCGCCGCCCGGCAGACCTGGGCAAGCATCAATTCATCAGTTATGTCGACGATCTGGCGTTCAGTTCGGAGCTGCTGTACCTGGCCAATGTGCTGCCCGGCGCCAGCGCCAACCTGCGCAGCACCAGTGTGATTGCACAGTTCGTGGCAGCGCAGCAGGGGCGCTCGCTGGCAATTCTGCCGTGTTTCCTGGCAGCCCAGGATCCACGACTGCTGCCGGTGCTGCCGGAGGAAATCAACATCACCCGGCAGTTCTGGATGTACTGCCGCGAGGACCTGCGCAAGCTCAAGCGGATTACCTTGCTCTGGGATTACATTCGCAGTGTGACCGAGCAGAATCAGGCGCTATTGATGGGTGAGACCCGAACGATGCACTTCGCCGACTAGTCGGCGATCACCACGATCGACACCCGGCGATTCTCGGTGCGTCCGGCGTTTGTCGTGTTGGGTAACACCGGCTCGCTGCTACCAAGACCGCGTAGCTGGATGCTCTCCTCACGTATGCCAATGCTGGTCAGCACCTTGCTGACACTGTTGGCGCGGCGAAGGGAAAGCTGAAGGCTGTTAGCTCCTGGTTTGAACATTGGCGACAAAGTGCTCCGACCCTGCCGTATATTGCCCGCCTCGAGCGAGGCGTTTAGCTTGACACATTGCCGCATCGGCGGCATCGAGCAGGCCACCGGGTGTGGCGCCATGATCAGGGTAAATGGCGATACCGACACTGAGTGAGGTCAAAACCTGGGTTTCGCCCGGCAACTGAACCGGTATTTCCATGCTGGCGATGATCTTTTCAGCAACTCGTTCGGCGTCTTCGGTTTTGTGCAGCGGCGCCAGCAGCACAGCGAACTTGTCGCCACCCAGGCGCGCGACCAGATCCTCTTCACGTAACTGCGCCCGGACCCGGGTTGCCACCGCAACCAGCACCGCATCGCCAGCGGCGTGACCGAAGTTGTCATTGATGCCTTTGAACCGGTCACTGTCGAGAAACAACACGGCAACCCGTTCATCGTGTTTGCTCGCATTACGTAATGCACGCATCAGCCGACCTTCGAAAAACGCCCGGTTCGGCAGACCGGTGAGACTGTCATGGCTGGCTTGACGAGCCAGCGTTTCGTTTTCGTTTTGCAGGTGGGTTTGCCAGGACTCCAGCTCATCAAGCAAGGCATTGAAGTCATTGCCCAGGCTGTCCAGCTCAGCGATTCGCGCCGGCGGTACGCGCCGATCGAAAGCCCGCTCTCTGCGTGCAGCGTGAGCGACCTCGGCCAGGCTGCGCAGTGAACCGGTAATCCCTCGTAGTTGACGGCGCGCCAGATACAGCGCGACCCAGGCACTGACCGCCGTACACAAGACAATCCCGGCCAGACCGCTGAGCAAAAAGCGCATCAGGCTGCCGCCATGCCCGGTCAGCAGGATGCTGCCGACTTCCTGGCCTTGATGAAGGATTGGTATGTTGATGGGCTTTTCCAGAAGCGATCGGGCGATCTGCATTTCCAAATCGGAAACCAGGCCGGTTTCCGGTCGCTGCCAACGAGCGAGCTGTTGGCCCTGTTCATCGAACACCTGAGCATCGGCCACTTCTTCAGTGGACGCGATCAGCGCCAGCGCTTCGGTCGCCGCCACGTTGTCGTTGAACACCACCGCGGCTTCCACGGTGTAACTGATCGAACGGGCAATCAGGTGCAGGTTGTGATCGGCATACACCCGCAAGGCCAGGACCCCAAGCAGGGTCAGGGACACACTGGCCATGGCCACCCCGACCAGCGCGACAATCAAGTGTCCACGACCAATGACCGAACGCAAGGTCGGGCGGTTACCGGATTTGAGCAAACTCATGGGGCCGCCACTTTACGGCGAGAGAGTTGCAAGACGCTGGGGTGAATATGCACACCACTGCGGGCGACCGAGTCGAGGTTAACCTCGAACGACACTTGAGGGTCACTGACCCGCAGGCAGAACAGGCTGCCCACCGTACATTGATCGCCCCCCTCGCTGATGCTCAGCACCAGATGGCCGATCAACGAAGCGAAGAGCGCGCTGCGCTCCTCATTGGTCAGTTTGCCGATGTAGACCGCGTCGCACTCACTGGCGATCGCCGGGTAATTGGCCAACAGACGCCGAACGACCACCGGACGACCCGTGGCTTGAGTGGTGCCTTTGAGCAAATCGTCGGTGTACTGGGTGGGACCGATCACGCATAAACGCAATTGCGCTGGCTCCACAGGCCAGCGAGCGTAGCTGAGGATTCCCAACACGACTTGTGTGACCGACTTGGCGCGCTGATCAGCCATGCTCACTGACGCCTCCGGTTGGGCGAAAACAGGGATGCTCAACAAACAAAAAAGGCCGGCCAGCAGAAGCTGCTTCCAGCCAATAATGCGTTCTGTCGTCCAGACAGCCAGCTTCATGCAGGAACTCTCGTCGATCATTGCGGATGATGCCGCAACGATAGCATACCCGCTGAAATGCTCACGAAAACCGCGGCCATAGATAGGCGCCTAATTGTTTATAAAAATCTGAAGTAACAATTTGGGGTTGCCTATTTTTCTCTGCTTCACGCCATGTCTACTATCGGCGCCAACGTGACCTGTAACCGCACTGCGGTCCTAATAACAATAAAAGCTGACAGCGACGTAAATGAGAACGGATCCACCGAGATCCGACTCATGAAGACCTTTTGCTACTGCCATAACAGCTCGATTCGGTCATGCACCGGCGTCGAGCCTTTTGTAGTTGAAGGCGTCGCGGAGGTTCACCGATGAAACTGGAAATATTTCGTACCCTCTGGGGCTATAGCGCGAGCAAGGCCCAGGCACTCGATGAGCTGCTGGAAGCCGGCTTCGACGGCATCGAGGCGCGCCTGCCCCTTGAAGCCGGTGAGCGAGCCGAGTTCAGTGCCTTTCTAAAGGCCAATCGAGTGGGTTACATCAGTACGGTTTTTACCGCCTACGATGTGTTGCCGGAACAATCCGCATCGCCTGCCGAACATCTCCTTGATCTGGACAAAAAACTCGCGTGGGCTGCTGAGCTCAATCCACGCTTCGTCAATGTGCTGGCCGGCAATGACCGTTGGCCGCTTGCGCAGCAGGTGGAGTTCTTCGGCCAGGCCATGACGCTGGCACGCAAGCAAGGGCAAGTCTGCAGCTTCGAAACCCACCGCTCACGCTCACTGTTCAACCCCTGGCTGACCCTTGAACTGATCAGGCAGCTACCCGACTTGCGGTTCACCAGCGATATCAGCCATTGGGTCGTCACTTGCGAGCGATTGTTGAATGATCCGGCGGATGACCTGAGTGCCTTCGTCGAGCGCGTGCACCATATTCAGGCCCGGGTAGGTTATGACCAGGGCCCGCAGGTTCCCCATCCCGCCGCTCCGGAATACGCCCGGGAACTGGCCTTCCATCAACAGCACTGGGAAGCCATCTGGCGCTCCCAACAAGCTCGCGGCTATCAGGTCAGCACCCTGACGCCAGAGTTCGGTGCCGACGGCTATCTGCATCACCTGCCATTCACCAATGTACCCGTCGCCGACTTGTGGTCGCTGAATGTCTGGATGGCCAGAACAGAGCGCGAACACTTCGATCGCTTCAACCACTCCGTCCGCCAGTGAGGTGTTTGCACATGCCTGAGAAGATAAATACCCGTGAGCCCCAAGCGAACTTCAAGAGCATTCCGGTGGTGGATATCGCCGGCCTGTTCAGCATCGAACGGGAACATCGACTGGCCGTCGCTGAACAGCTCGGGGTGGCCGCCAGTGACGTCGGCTTTCTCTACATCACCCACCACGGCATTGACCCGCAACTGATTGCCAACTTGCGCCAGGCGGCCAAGGACTATTTCGATCAGCCCTTCGAAACCAAGATGCAGCACTACATCGGCACGTCGAAGACTCATAAAGGCTTCGTCCCGGAAGGCGAAGAGGTGTACGCCAAGGGCAAACCGGATCACAAGGAGGCCTTCGACATCGGCTTCGAAGTCCCGGAAAACGACCCGCTGGTGCTGGCTAATACCCCTCTGCTCGGGCCGAATGAATGGCCGACGCTGCCAGGTTTCAAGGAAGCCGTGCAGGCCTACTACGCCGCGATCTTCGCCCTCGGTCGACGGCTGTTCGGTGGCTTCGCCCTGGCATTGGGTCTGGGGGAAGACTATTTCGACAACATGGTCACCCGGCCGCCATCGAAACTGCGTCTGATCCACTATCCGTTCGACGGCACGGCTCAGGACGCGCCGGGGATTGGTGCGCACACCGACTACGAGTGCTTCACCATTTTGCTGGCTGACAAACCCGGGCTGGAGGTGATGAACGATCTCGGCCAGTGGATCGATGCACCGCCCATTCCCGGAGCATTCGTGGTGAACATCGGCGACATGCTCGAAGTCATGACCGCGGGTGCGTTCGTTGCGACCGCTCACCGTGTACGCAGCGTCAGCGAGGAGCGCTACTCCTTCCCGCTGTTCTATGCCTGCGACTTCCATACCCAGATAAAACCCCTGCCAGGCTTCGCCAAGGCAGAACACGAGTATGAGCAGATCACCATTGGGGAACACATGTACGGCCAGGCTCTGCAGACTTACCAATACCTGCGCAAACGGGTGGAAAATGGAGAAATCACTTTGCCGGAAAGAGCACGTAAGCCCTCGAGTTTCGGGCACCTGAAAAACCAGACACAACCGTCCTGATCATTGCTGTCGGCCACTACTTAATTCATCGGAGTCATCGAAATGCTCAACAAAAATAACCGTGCTGCCCGTTTGTCCCTGCTCGCCGCCAGCCTGTTCTGCGCAACCGCCAGCATGGCTTCCGCCGCCACACCGGGCCAGTTGAAGATCGGCATGGAAATTACTTACCCACCGTTCGAATCCTATGACAGCCAGAAGAGTATTGTCGGCTCCGATCCGGAACTGGCTCAGGCCCTGGCCAAGCAGATGCAAGCCAAGGCAGAGTTCGTCGATACCAAGTTCCCCAATCTGATTTCCGGCCTGAACTCCAGTCACTATGACGCGATTATCTCCGGCATGTACATCACGCCCGAGCGTCAGACTCAAGCCATGACCATTGGCTACGCTGTGACTGGCGCGGCGATCATGGCACCGAAAGACAGCGGTCTGAATGCGCAAACCCCTGAGGAACTCTGCGGCCTGAAAGTCGGGCTGGAACAAGGCACCACCTGGGTCGCTCAATTGAAGAAACTTTCGACCGAATATTGCGTGCCGAACAACAAGGGCGCCATCACTGTCAGCGAGTTCCCGTCGGCACCGGAAGTGACCCAGGCCCTGCTGTCGAAAAACATCCAGGCCCAGATGGAAATCGCTGGCGCGGCGAAGATGATCGCCGAGCACACCAATGGCCGTGTAGTGGTCACCTCCCAGCATCTGGTCTATCCGCAAACCCTGGGCATCTTCGTCAAGAAAGGCAACGACGAGACCTATCAGGCGCTGCTCAAAGCATTTGATGCGGCCAAAAAAAGCGGTGACTACGCAGCTATCCTGAAGAAGTACAACCTGGAAGAAGCGTCCAACTAAGGCTACGCCCCTTCGCGGGTCAGCACGCGCCGACAAAAGCACCGCTCCCCGTGCGGGAGCGACTTACCCGCGAAGATTTCAATGCGGCTTGAGGTACTTATGCAATTTGATTGGACGTATTTTTTCTCCCTGTTCGCAGAGTCCGCCTTCTGGCAAGCCTGTGTCACCGTGATCGAGCTCAGTTCGCTGGCCTGGTTCATTGGCATGTTGCTGGGCTTTCTCCTCGCCTCGGCCAAGTTGTCTGCTTCGACCTGGCTTAAATTACCGGCGGCCGCTTATATCTGGTTCTTTCGCAGCATCCCGCTGCTGGTGCTGGTGGTCTTCGTCTACAACCTGCCGCAATTATTTCCGATGACCGGCTCGGTACTGTCCAATCCGTTCTACTCCGGGTTGTTCGCGCTGGTGATAACCGAAGCGGCCTATATGGCAGAGATCCATCGCGGCGGCCTTATCTCGGTAGCCAAGGGTCAGAAAGAGGCCGGGCGCGCGCTGGGTATCGGCTTCCTGGGCTTGCAGCGTTTAATCGTGATTCCTCAGGCCTTTCGCATTTCACTGCCGACCTTGATCAACGAATACATCACCGTGGTGAAACTGACGTCACTGATTTCGGTGATCTCCCTGACCGAGCTGCTCACTGTCGGCCAGCGCCTGTACGCGCAAAACTTCCTGGTGATGGAAACCCTCGGCGCGGTAGCGGTGTATTACGTGTTTATCGTGAGCGTGTTCGGCTGGTTTTTGCACCGACTGGAACGCTATCTGGATCTGAATCAACGCAAACCACAGACCCTCGGCGAAACTGCCGTGGCTCGACTCAAGGCCGAAATCCAACCGCTGACCGCCACCACCGGCCTTCCATCCAACCACGGTGCGGTACCGGTTCTGCAATTGGAAAAAATCCACAAGCGCTATGGCAATCACGAGGTGCTCAAAGGCATTGACCTGAAGGTCGGCAGTGGTCAGGTGATCTCGATCATCGGCCCGTCAGGCTCAGGTAAAACGTCGTTGATCCGTACCATCAACGGCCTGGAAAGTATTGATCAAGGTGAGATCAAGCTGTTCGGCGAAAGCTTCATCAGCCACAACGACACACCCAACAACGCTCGGGTTCGCAGTGGCGTGCGGCATATCGGGATGGTTTTCCAGAACTTCAACCTGTTCCCCCATCGCTGCATTCTCGACAACATAACCTTGGCGCCACGCTACCACGGCAGTGCCAAGCCCTTGAGCGAGCAACGCGCCTATGCGCTGCTGGACAAGGTCGGACTGCTGGCCCACGCACACAAATACCCGCATCAGCTTTCCGGTGGCCAGCAACAGCGGGTAGCGATTGCCCGAGCATTGGCCATGGAGCCGCAGATCATGCTGTTCGACGAGCCGACCTCAGCCCTCGATCCGGAACTGGTGGGCGACGTATTGAATGTGATCCGCGATTTGGCAAAAGAAGGCATGACCATGCTGATCGTGACCCACGAGATGGACTTCGCGATGTCGATTTCTGATCGGGTCATTTTCATGGAAGGCGGGAATATTCAGCTGGATGCAAGCCCGTACGCAATACGCAACAAGCAGACCGGGGAGCGTGTCCGACGCTTCATGGGGCTGACCTCTCAGCCCGAAATGCTGCTGGCAGCGGAGTAGCGCGGGAGCTGGCCAAGTGTTGGTGACGGGAGGCCCCCCCTCGCACCGGCTCATCCCAGCTCCAGCATCAACCCGCTCAAGCGCTTGACCTTGCGTCGTACGGCTTCTTCAAAAATCCCGGTACGTGGTTCGATCAGGCTGAACCAGTCCTTGGCGCGGGTGATTCCGGTGTAGATCAGCTCCTTGGTCAGCACCGGGTTCAGCGCATCGGGAAGGATCAACGCCGTGTGGGCGAATTCGGAGCCTTGGGATTTGTGCACGGTCATGGCGTAAACGGTTTCCACGTCATTGAGTCGGCTGGGCAGAACAAACCTCACCCCCCCCTGACCATCGTTACGCGCAAACGCTACGCGCAGCACTTGGCGTACCACCTCCTGGCCATCGCGTTCAGGCAATTTGAGGGCGATACCGATGTCTCCGTTCATCAGGCCAAGACCGTAATCGTTGCGCGTCATCAGCACCGGACGCCCTTCGTACCATTGCTGATCACTGTCGATCAGTCGCGCCTTGAGTAGCGCGCCGGTAATCCTCTGATTCAGCCCTTCGACACCCCACGGTCCCTTGCGCACGGCGCACAGCAACTGGAATGCGTCGAAGGCTTGCAAGACATTGCGCGCCCACTCGACCCAACACGGATCGTCAGGTAGTGAGTCGAAGGACGGACGCTGGTTGCGCAAGAGACTCAGGTAATGTCGATACCCCTGCGGACCTTCGCCCTGGCCTTCGAGCAATAGCCGCTCCAGCGCCCGGTCCTGCTCACCCTTGAGAGCCAGCGAAAACAGATCGGCATGACTGCGGGCAGCCAGCAACGTGCGGGCCTCATCGGCCTGCTGCTGATTGACCCAGCGTGCCAGTTGACCAATGCCGCTGCCTTCGCCAAATCGCCGCGAGTGACGCAGCATCACCACCTGCTGGGCCAGCGGATGACTGGCGTCGGTGTCTTCCTGCAGACCGCTGGAACCGAGGTCTTCGCCACTGACGGCCTCCAGCCAGTCGCGGGTCTGCGGACTGTACCAACCGGCCTCGGCATCACGACACAGATCACCGAGTACGGCGCCGGCTTCCACCGAGGCCAACTGGTCCTTGTCACCGAGCAAGACCAACCGGGCATGTATCGGCAACGCATCGAGCAGATTGGCCATCATTTCCAGGTCGATCATCGAAGCTTCATCGACCACCAGCACGTCCAGCGGCAGTCGATTACCGGCGTGATGGCGGAAATGCCGGGTACCCGGCCGACTGCCGAGCAGGCGGTGTACCGTCGTCACGTCAGAGGGGATTTTGTCTCTGACATTATCGGCAACTTGCAGCGTGCGAACTTGTTGACTGATGGACTCTGTCAGCCGCGCGGCGGCCTTGCCTGTAGGCGCGGCGAGTCGAATGCGCAGCGGCTTGCCCGCCTCCACCGCTGGCGCCTGGAGCAGGGCCAGCAAACGCACGACCGTGGTGGTCTTGCCGGTTCCAGGCCCGCCGGTAACGATGCTGAATGCACCACGGGTGGCCAAGGCACAGGCAAGTTTCTGCCAATCGATCTGCGCGCTGGAACTGGCCTGGCCGAACAATCCACTCAGGCGCTCGGACAGGTCATCAGGCGTTGGCTCATGGGCGACAAGGCGTTGGCGCAGCGCACTGTCGATGCGGCGTTCGTACGTCCAGTAACGGCGTAAATACAGTCGCTTGCCGGACAATACCAATGGACGTTGCAGTGTTTCGTCACGCCCATCGGCGGCCAGCGCAACAAGGCTGCTGGACGCCAGGACCTTGCACCAGTGAGCGCCCTCCAATGCTTCAAGCAATTGCGACGGCAACAACAGGGTGCCCGTCTGCAGATCGCCTTCTGGCGGCAGGGAAAGCGCGAAGTCCGGTTCCTTGAGCGTCTCGAACAGATCAAGGCACACATGTCCGTGCCCCAGTTGATGGCTGGTCAAGGCTGCCGCCAGTAACACCAGCGGATCGCCATCGGGTGCCAGTTCATGGAGGAAGGCGACAAAGGCTTTGTCCAGCGCCCGAAGCCAGCCTCGCTCGACCCAGCGCTCCAGCAGCAACAACAAATCGTCGGCGCGACTCAGTGGTGTCAGTTGCGCAAGGCTCTCGGCCGTCAACGGTGTGGGTAACAAATCAGCAAAGGAGCGGCTCATAGCAATACACCCTGCTCCCAGGCCGGTTCAGGCTTGGGCTCTGGTTTTCCCTGGAACAGCCGGTCCAGACGTTCGATCAATTCCCGTGGCGGACGGGTGAAATACACACCTTGGCTTGCAGCCCGAGTGCCCCGCAGGAACAGATACAAGGCTCCACCCATGTGCCGGTCGTAATCGTAATCAGCGAGCCGAACCTTGAGCTGACGATGCAGCGCCAGTAGATACAGCACGTATTGCAGGTCGTAGCGATGGTCGAGCATCGCCTGTTCCATTGCTTGCTCGGTATAGGCCGAATCGTCGGCACCGAGCCAGTTGGATTTGTAATCCGCGACGTAGTAACGCCCAGCGTGCTCGAATGTCAGGTCGATAAAACCTTTGAACATACCGTTGAGCAACACTGACTCGGCGAGCACGCGAGGGGCGCCGTCGTGGGTGTATTGGCGCACCAGCTCGTCGAGTTTCAACACATCGACTTTATGGCTGGCAAACCAGAACTCCATCTCGACCCGGTACTCGGTCAGTTGCTCGAACACCACGGGTGGTTGCTCAGTACCGATGCGTAACGGCGCTTGCAACAAGTGCTGCAGCCAGTCGCTCAGGGTGTTGATCCAGCCCTCCCAACCGCGGCGATTGCAGCGGCGCGCAATGGCGTTTTCAATGGATTTCGGGTCTGCGGTGAAACCTTCGTCGCCCGCCCACTCCAATAATCCATGGAGAAAAGTCCCGGGATTTGGCCCCCGTGGGAAGCGATGGATATCGCCGCCGCTGGCGAGCACTTCGCGTGGCGCATCCGGATCGAGTCGCTCATCGTCGAAGAGCTTTTGCGCTTGCGGGCTTTCCGGCGCTTCGTCGCTTCCGGCGCTCAAGCTGTCGCCAATGCGCAATGCACTGTAAGAGGCGATCCACCAGTTCTCGGCCGCCTTGCGTTTCGGTATCAACGGTGGGAGCAACATTGCCTCATTGCGCGGCGGGTGAAAACGTTCGTCTGTGGCTTCAGGCATCTCGCCATAGCTCAACGCGGTGCAGTTTTGCTGCAAGTCTTCCAGCCAGCGCTTCAGTGCCGTCGATTCGGCCAGCTGCTCACCGCCGCCCAGCAAATAGCCCAATGCCGACAGGTGCAGTACCGAACTGTTGTTATTGCCGCGCTTGAGGTCGGTGACACCCAGCCAGCAAGCGTGTTGGGCACGGGTCAAGGCCACATAGAGCAGACGCAAGTCTTCGGCCAGACGCTCATCGTCCGCCTGGGCAATCAGCTCGGGGGTTGGGCTCAGGGTTACCTGGGCCTTGCCGGTCGCGTCGTGGTAATGCAGCGGCAGACGGCTGCCATCTACCGGTTTGGCTGAACAGATGAACGGCAGAAAAACCAACGGATACTCAAGACCCTTGGACTTGTGGATGGTCACTACCTTGACCAGTTGCTCATCGCTTTCCAGACGTAGAATCTGCTCTTCGCCGGCCTGCCCGGACAACGCCAGATGCTCGGATAGATGACGGATCAGGGCTTGCTCGCCATCGAGTTCGGCGGCGGCTTGTTGCAACAGCTCCGAGAGATGCAGCAAGTTGGTCAGCACGCGCTCACCATCGCTTCGAGCAATCAAGGCCTGAGGCAGTTCGAAATCGTGTAGCAACCGTCGCAACATTGGCAGGATGCCCTGATTGCGCCAGATCACCTGATACTTGCGAAACTGCATGACGCGCTTCTCCCAGGCCAGCTCATCCTGGTTCAAACGCTCCAGTTCTGTCAGTGACAGGTTCAGCGTAATGCTGGCCAGCGCTGCACGTAGCGGTCGCTCGACATCCGGTTCGGCGCAGGCCTTTAGCCAACTCAACAGGTCGTGAGCCTCCTGGGCCGCGAACACCGAGTCCTTGTCCGACAGATAAACACTGCGCACACCCCGCGCGGACAACTCGTTGCGTACGGCCTGGGCTTCTTTACCATCGCGCACCAAAATCGCGATATCCGCCGGGAGCAGCCCCTGCAGTTCCTCTGTCCCCCGGACAAAACCCGCACGCCCCTGCTGTCCGCCATTGAGCAACGCAGTGATTTCACTGGCACAAGCCGCAGCTAGCTGCTGTCGGTACACAGCACCGGACAATGGCTGCTCGCTGGACAGCTGCCAGATATTCAGCGCCGGTACGGCCTGACCGTTGATCTGCAAAGACTCTTTGCGGCCCTGAGACTCGACCGGCAGAAACGGAACCGGGTTTTCGCCGCTTTTCTCACGGAACAGAAACGCACCACGTCCCTGCTCACGGGCTTCAGCACGCTGGAACACGTGGTTCACCGCATCGACCATCCCATGACTGGAGCGGAAGTTGGTGCCCAGTGTATGCAAACGACCACTCGTCGCCTGACGTGCGCGCAGGTAGGTATAGATATCGGCGCCACGGAAGGCATAGATCGCTTGCTTAGGATCGCCGATCAGAAACAGTCCACATTCGGGATTGTTGTCTTCGATGCGATAGATGCTCTCGAAGATCCGGTACTGCACCGGGTCGGTGTCCTGGAATTCATCGATCAACGCGACCGGAAATTGCTCGCGGATCAACGTTGCCAGACGCCCCCCCCCTTCGGCCCGCAATGCGGCGTCGAGCCTCAATAACATGTCGTCAAAACCCATTTCAGCACGACGACGCTTCTCTTCTTCAAAGCGTGCCCCCACCCACTGCGCGGCATGTTTCAGGACCGCCGCGTCCGGGGTCGGCAATGCATCGAGACTGGCTTTCAGGCCGGGCATGGCATCCAGGCCGGGGTGATTCGGTGCCTGACCTTTCCAGGCCTCAGCCATGCCGTCGGGTGTCAGACGATTGAAGCCAGTGCCAATATCCAGTTGTTCAAGGCTTTCATCCTCGGCCCAGGCACTGATTTTCTCGAACCAGGGCTCGAAGTAACGCGCTTGCATCTTGCGTCCGTCGACAGACTTGCTGGCAACCCCTTGCAGACAGATATCACGCAACTCCTGCGCCCATTGCCGCCAGGGTGCCTTGAGCTCCAGCAATGCGTCACGTCGAGCTTGCAGGCACTCAGTGATCAGCTCGGCAGGTTCTTTCCCTTCATCGCTGTCACGCTCACTCGCGAACAACCCGCGTACCCGCGGCAGCAAGGCGGCCGGGCCGCCCCAATGGCTGCGAACCCAGTTCAGCACATCACCTTGCATCGGGTAACAAAACAGCCGCCAGTAATCGCGCAGTACTTCACCGAGCAAATCACTGTGATCCGTCTCAAGGGTTTGGGTAAACAGGCTGCCACTGTCGAACGCGTGCTCGCGCAGCATCCGTTGGCACCAACTGTGAATCGTCGAAACTGCCGCCTCATCCATCCACTGTGCAGCGATATCCAAACGGTTCGCACAGCCAGGCCACTGCTCGGGAATGAACTGCCCACGTAACTCGGCAATCAGACTGTCGGGTGCTGGAGTTTCGTCGCGGAAAAACCGCGCAGCCTCTGCAAGGCGGGTACGGATACGTTCACGCAGTTCCTTGGTGGCAGCGTCGGTGAAGGTCACCACGAGGATTTGCGGCGGCAGGAGCTCACTGCCAAATCCGGCAGACTCGTCACCGTGACCAAGCACCAGGCGCAGATAGAGCGCGGAAATAGTAAATGTCTTGCCGGTGCCGGCACTGGCTTCGATCAGTTGGCTACCGCGAAGCGGGAAGGCTAATGCCAGAGGGACTTTCGCCGTCATGAGTGCGACTCCTCGCTGGTCAATGAGCGCCAAGGGGCTTCGAGCAGCGGACGATAGAGCGCGTCACACCAATCGACAAAGGTTTCATCGGCAACCAAAGCGTTGTAATCGGCAAACTGGCGAGCCAGTGCAGGACTTTCGCGACGCTCGCCATCGGTGGTCTGACCGTCGCCTTCATAGGCCTTACGAGCGGCAGCCTCAGCTTTGAGCAGATCAGTCTGCCCCAACCAGGCGAAAGCCGTTTTTACCGCTATGGGCAGTGGCTGGCGCATACCTGATTGCCAGGCCTGCAGCAAATTGCCGAGAGTTTTCAGCGCGGCGTCTTGCTCGATAGGTGCGAGCAGCAAGGTATCGTCATTAGCCACCAACCCTGTGGTCATCGACAAGCCGCTCGCGCAGGCCACCAGATGGTTAACCCAAGGGCGGGTCAGACGATGCCATTTGCGAGTCTTGATCGAGCCAATGCTGTTGGGGATCGTAGTGACAGCCAGCAACCCGCCATCGCTGCGTTGATGAAGACCGCTGAGCCAGCCTTCCAGGCTCACACCCTGCAATTGAAGCGTCACCGGCAAAGCACTGTTTTGCGGTGTCGGCCATAACACCAGCAACTGTTGATAACGTTGCAGCAGATCCGGTAGCGGCTCGATCAACTCACGTTGCAAGCACTCACCGAAACCGGCCATCGGCAGCAGGCCGCTACCCTGCAACCTTTTAGCCTGCGCATGCAGAGCATCATCAGGTTGATCAGGGCTCGCCAGTGCAGCTTCAAGCAAGCTGTCGCTCAGGCTATAGCGTTGCAGCGCGTCGAGCACAAAGGGTTCTTCATCTGCCAAGGGCGCTTCAGCCGCTTCGAAAAACACCTTGAGACGCTGACTGAAAAAATGGCGCACAGGGTTGCGCAGGAAATCCTGTAGCTGACCAAGACTCAGCGGTTCTTCCTGAACATAGGCTTCAAGCACTTCCAAGGCTGGAGCGCGATCGTGCTGCTCATACAACAGCTGCCATTCTCGGGCATAGCTGAACAGTTGATCACCTTCATGGAAATAACGAGCACTGAAAGGTTGTAATGGATGCTCCTGGGTCATCGCCTCAAGGAGTTCCTCGCTGTCATCGGCGAGCTTCCAGCCGTTAGCCAGATGGTCACGCAACTGACCGATCAATACCGATGCGGGGCGCTCGCTGTTGTCGCGAATACTGCGCCCGACCCAGCTGATGTAAAGCTGATCCCGCGCCGAGAGCAAGGCCTCGAGCAACAGATAGCGGTCATCCTCTCTCCGCGACCGATCACCAGGGCGGTAATCGCTGCCCATCAGATCGAAGTCCAGTGGCGGTTGCGCACGCGGATAGTCACCGTCGTTCATGCCCAGCAGGCAAACGAGTTTGAACGGGATCGCCCGCATCGGCATCAACGTACAGAAGTTCACTGCTCCGGCCAGGAAGCGTTGGGACAAACGCCCCTGATCGAGACCCTCCAACCAGGCTTCACGTACCACCGTCAGCGGTAGTTCGTCCTGCAAACCAACCGATTCGCAGGTCTCCAGCCAGGTTTCGCGGAGCAACTCGAGTTGGGCCAGCAGATAGTCGTCGTGCTCGTTGCTCGCGAGGAAAAATAGCTGCATTAAAGCTTGCAGACGTACGCCCCATTGCTCGGGCGATGCCGGTTGTGTGAGTTCTGCGTGAGCGATCTGCAAAGCATCGAGTAAAGCTACCAACGGGCCGATCAGTGCCGCGTCCAGTCCGCCGATCTCATCATAAGGTTCGATACCTTCGCAGGAGTGACCACTGCCAACGGCATAACCCAGAAGCATGCGACGCAGGCCAAAACGCCAACTGTTTTGCTCAAGCTCGTCTGGTAAACCAAGACCGGCGCGCTGTTCAGCGTTCATCCCCCAGCGAATGCCAGCCCCTTCGATCCAGCGATGCAGGGTCGGCAGGTCGCGCTCCTCTACTCCGAATCGAGCGCGCAATGCCGGAACGTCCAACAGGTCGAGGATCTCGCTGACCGGGAAACGGCTATCAGGTAGTTTAAGCAAATGCTCGACTGCGATCAGCAGCGGGTCACGACCACGCTGCCCCTGGTCGGTCAGCGTAAACGGGATAAAACGCCGATCCTCCCGCTCAAGTTGACCAAACACGGCGCGGATGTGTGGAGCGTAACTGTCGATGTCCGGAACCATCACGATCACATCGCGTGGGCGCAGCTGCGAGTCAGCGCTGAAGCGCGCGAGCAACTGATCGTGGAGTATCTCCACTTCACGCTGGGCGCTATGGGCAATGTGAAAACGGATCGACTCGTCCTGCTTCAGATCGACCGCTGGCCAGAGCAGGCGGGTTTCATTCAGCGGACGTAACTCGAGGATGTCGTCTTGTAATTGATTGAGCATATTCAACGGCCGGCTTTCGCTGAAAAGGTCGATGCGCCCATCGCGAAAAGCTGACCGATAGCTGTTGGGATCGTCATAGCTGTCGAGCAGGTTGATGTAGTCGCGCCCTTGTTTACCCCAGGCTGCCAACAGCGGGTGAGCATGTTGATGCAGGGTTTGAGGATCAAGTACGACCGGCATGCCGGTCTTGCGCGCCTGCCGCTTGTATTGGTGCCTTAAAAGGTCTTTGTCGGCGACGATGTCTGCCCAGTGGTGACGACATGGGTTGTGCACACAGAGCAAAACCTGGCTGAAGCGAGCCAATCCCGCGAGTGCTTCCAGAGCTTGAGCGGGTAGCGAAGAAATACCGAAAACGATCACCCGAGAAGGTAACCCTTTAGGTGCAGTGTTCAGGCCAGTGATTGTCTCTATGAAGCGTTGGTGAACGCCTGCGCGGCTTTGTGCCATGCCTTGCTCACCCACATCCAACAGCAATGCTCGCCACAACTCAGCTTGCCAGCAGTTGGCCGACGTTAGCGGCTTGACCTCACCTCGGCCGTTACGTAGTTGATGGCGGCCTGCGGCCCAGTCTTCCAGCCAGTCCGCGCGGTACACCTGATATTGGTCAAACAGATCCGCGAGCCGCTCAGCGAGCTGATAGCGTTTACGCAGATCGGTATCGTGAGTCAGGAAGCGCTGCAGCGGTTCGAAGAACGGTTGATCGATCAGCTCCGGCAACAGGCGCATCAGACGCCAGGTCAGCGGTGTCTTGTCCAGCAAGGACTTCGCTGGAATCTCATCACGTCCGAGCACCGATCGATAAAGTTGCCACATGAAGCTGCCGGGCAACTGCACATCAATGGCCGCGGATATACCACAACCACCCATATCGTCGTCTTCTGGGTCTTCGGCCAACGCCAGCTTCAACCATTGGGCAATGCCGTTGCTCTGTACCAGAGCGATTTCATTTTCCAGGGGAGCAAGCGGATAACGCCGCATCCAACTGACCACCAGGCTACGCAGTTCGTCCAGGCGGTTGCCGTGAACCACCATAAAACCAGCACTGAGGAACGAGGCGTCCGCCATAAGGGCTTCCTTGGAGAAATGCAAAAGCTAGGGCCGAACCTTAGCATTGTCAGGTGACTGTGACAGCCGGGAGCTGTCCGATGTTGCCGTACGAACTTTCTCGCAGGCAAAACAAAACCCCTACCTGCATACGCAGATAGGGGTTTCGGAATTTAATCTTGACGATGACC